>CAZGMS010000126.1:0-8790 GCA_964526915.1 uncultured Nitrospirales bacterium | reverse complement strand
ACTGACAATCTCGTCAACCACATCGCCATCCCAAACCACTCGAACCGTCTAGGCCAATTGCACCTTCCCATATTTCTTCATTTCCTGATTGCTTCATTGGTTCATTTCCCACCTTGCAAATACTCCCTCAGCGTCGTCCCATCCCACATGATGGTATCGAGGTACGAACCATCGCCCGGGATCATGGGACTCACATGACCATGAGAAGCCTCTGCGTAAGGGTATTGAACATCGAGAATGTAGGGCCCCTCATACGCAAGCAACCTTTGCAGGGCCGCTTCGATCTGGTCTGTGCGGCAAATCCTCTCTCCTTTAACGCCAAAGACATTGGCGATGGCCACAAAATCGGTTTCCCCCAAAAAGGTTTGACCCGACAGATTTTTTTGGGTCTTGTTTTCCCACAAAGCCACCATCCCCATGTGCTGATTGTTGAAGACGATGCACTTAATAGGGATGTCCAACGCCTTGAGGGTCTGGAGTTCCTGAATGTTCCTCAAAAAATTTCCGTCTCCCTCGATGTCGATCACCTGCCTCTTGGGATAGGCCATCTGTGCGCCAATGGCCGCTGGCAAACCAAAACCCTTCGCGGCCAGTGAGGCTGAGCTTAAAAATGTTCTCGGAGATTTGAACCCAAACAGTTGGGCCGTCCATAATTGAAACTGCCCAACGCCAACGGACACAATCACGTCGTCGTTAACTTGTTTTTTGAGCTTCACGATCACATCCTGTGGCACAATGGTCTCTTTGGGCTTTGGGTATTGATGTGCGAACTCAGCCTTCCACAACAATACCTGCTCGATCCAAGGCTGAATGGAAAGCTTCTTGGTGATCACTTCGTTGAAGGCCTTAATGACCAGCTTCACGTCACCCTGAATGGGGATGTGGGCATCCTTGATCTTGTTGATTTCGGAGGCATCGATATCCACATGCACCAAAGTGGCCTCCGCACAAAATTTGGCGTGATTGCCGATCACAAAATCGTCAAAGCGAGCCCCCAACACAACCACCAGATCCGCCCGATTCATCGCCAGATTGGCATAGATCGCACCGTACTTGCCCGACATGTGCAGGGCCAGAGAGTGGTCTTCGGGGAAACACCCCACACCGCGCAGGGTCGTCACCACGGGCACTCCCGCCTTTTCGGCAAACACCTTGAGTTCGGCCTCGGCCTCGGCGGCCAAGACACCACCACCCACGTACAAGAGAGGACGCTTGGCCAGAAGAATGGCCTCAACGGCTTTTTTGATCTGATTTCTTGCGGGGATCAATTGCGGCGAATACCCGCGACGAAGGATCGTTTTTGAATAATCCGGTTCCACTTCGTTCTGCTGTACATCCTTTGGGAAATCGATCAGCACTGGCCCTTTGCGCCCGGTATTGGCAATATAAAAGGCCTCCTGCACAATGGAGGGAATGTCTTTGGTGTCCTTGACAAGGTAGCTGTGTTTCACACAAGGCAAAGTCGCGCTGAAAATATTGCTCTCCTGAAAAGCATCGAGACCAATCACATGTGTGGGAACCTGTCCTGTAATGGCCACGAGCGGGATTGAATCCTTTTTGGCATCCATGATGCCCGTGATGAGATTCGTCGCGCCAGCACCCGATGCGGCCATGCACACACCCACGCGACCTGTGGCCCGAGCGAAACCGCTGGCCGCGAAGACAGCCGAATTTTCGTGACGGGTTAAAACTGTTTTGATTTTCCTGGAACTCATCAGGGCCTGGTTGATGTCCAGGGATGCCCCACCGGGGTAACCAAAAACATGTGTGACCCCTTCTCTCTCAAGTGATTTGGCGATGATCTCGCTACCCTTTTGTGTGATCCTCATGACCCAAGCCCCTACACCCCTACCCCCCCAAGGTCAACTCCACTTCTCTGAGGTGCTTGATCTGATCGCGGAGTTGCGCGGCCTCTTCATAGTCCATTTTTTGAGCACAGATCTGCATCTGTTTTTTTAGTTTGAGGATCAGACCGGGAATATCACGAACATTCATGACCTGATCGCCTTGCAAGGCCTTCGGGATATCGATGTAATCGGCCTTGATCTCATGCGGCAACCCGTCTCGTATGGCCTTGCTCACAGTCGTGGGAGTGATGTTGTTCTCACGATTATAGGCCAACTGTTTTTCACGCCTTCTCTGCGTCTCATCCAAGGCTCTCTTGAGAGATCCAGTCACCGTATCGGCGTAAACAATGACTTTCCCGTTGATGTTTCGGGACGCCCTGCCAAAGGTTTGGATCAGGGAACGCTCACTGCGCAAAAATCCCTCTTTGTCACCATCCAGAATCGCCACCAAGGCGACCTCTGGCAGATCCAGCCCTTCGCGAAGCAGGTTGATGCCAATGAGCACATCGAAATCACCCAAACGCAGATCACGCAAAATCTGAAAACGTTCGATCGTGTCGATATCGGAATGTAGGTACCGACACCGAATACCCACCTCACTGAAGTATTTGGACAGATTTTCTGCCTGACGTTTGGTCAGCGTGGTCACCAAAACCCGGTTTCCCGTGTTCACTGTTTCTTTGATAGCGGCCATCAGGTCATCCACCTGATTGTTGACTGGCTTGACCTGCACTTGGGGATCCACCAATCCTGTGGGTCGAATCACTTGCTGAATCACTTGGCCTGGCGTTTGCTGCAGTTCATAGCTCCCTGGCGTGGCTGATACGAACACAGCTTGGTCCAAGCACGCTTCAAACTCCTCAAAGGTGAGTGGCCGGTTGTCGAGAGCGCTCGGGAGACGGAAACCATATTCGATGAGCGTCTGTTTACGCGCCCTGTCTCCGTGATACATGCCCCCGATCTGGGGGACAGAGATGTGCGACTCATCCACAAACAGCAAAAAATCTCTGGGAAAATACTGCAACAGAGTCGGCGGTGGGCTTCCCGGCAGCCTTTGGTCGAAATGGCGCGAATAATTTTCGATCCCCTTGCAAAAGCCAACCTCCTCGATCATCTCCAAGTCGTACTGGGTGCGCTGTTGCAGGCGTTGTTTTTCGACCAGCTTCCCCTGTTGGTCGAAAGACTCAAGTCTCTGCTCAAGTTCCAAACGAATCGACGCGATGGCCTGCATTTTTTTTTCTTCGGGCAAGACGTAATGTGATCCCGGGTAAATCGCGATGCGATCGATTTTGTCGATCACCTCTCCTCTGAGCGAATCAATGATCTTGAGGGACTCGATCTCGTCATCAAAAAACTCCACACGAATGGCCCGGTCCTCCTCATAGGCAGGAAAGATGTCGAGGACATCACCACGCGACCGAAACACACCTCGATGAAAATCGATATCGTTACGTTCGTATCGCAAGGTCACCAATTTATTGATGACCTCAGACCGCGAGACGCTCATGCCCTTCTGCACGTCGATGAGCATGCCTTGGTAGGCCTCCGGTGATCCGAGTCCGTAAATGCAGGAGACACTGGCCACAATGATCACATCGGAACGCGTGAGCAGCGAGTGGGTAGCGGCATGCCTGAGTTTATCGATGTCGTCGTTGATGGATGAATCTTTTTCGATGTACAGATCATTTCGTGGGATGTAAGCCTCGGGTTGAAAATAATCATAATAACTCACGAAATATTCCACCGCATTTTCGGGAAAAAAAGATTTGAACTCTGAATAGAGTTGCGCCGCCAGGGTTTTGTTGGGGGCCAACACCAGTGTGGGCTTTTGCAGGGCCGCGATCACGTGGGCCATTGTGAAGGTCTTGCCCGAACCAGTAACCCCCAGCAGTGTCTGATATTTATTGCCCTTGCGGGCCGCGCTCACCAGTTGCTCAATCGCTTGCGGCTGATCCCCGCAGGGGGAATAATTTGAGATGAGTGAAAACATAATTCTTTAGAAGCTGAAATATGAAAGGAGGAAGTGAATATCGAATATTGAACAAGGAATATCGAAACACTGTCATTCCTGCGAATGCAGGAATCCAGAAAAATAAAATGGATCCCAGCCTGCGCTGGGATGACAAGAAACCCTCACTTCGACATTCCTTGTTCGATATTCAATATTCCTGACTCTTTCAGTTTTCACATCATCCTGTAAACCCGCACATGCTTTTCGATCATCTTTTCACTCAGGAACCGATCCTGAAAAATCAGGGACACATTGTGGCTCAAATCTGCCCTGAGCCGTGCATCGTCCAAAACACGCTTCATGGCCACAGCCAGGTTGAACACATCCCCTGCCCGAATCAGCAGGGCTGTTTTTTCCTGAGTGAAATACTCACGATGCACATCGTGATCGCTGGCCACAATGGGCTTGGCAAAGCTCATGGCCAGGACCACTGCGGGTGACGCCACACCATCGTAGCGAGGCACAACGTACAATGTCGCGTTCTGGAACAGGGGGGCAATTTCGACCGGTTCCTCCAAAAACACCACCCGGTCGAGGAGTGAATACGTTTGAGCCACTCTTTGCAGGGTCTCTCTGGCCTCACCTTTGCCAACCATCATGAGCTTGAGCGGGTGTCGCCCAACACAGATGAGGGAAAACGCCTTGAGCACGTCCTGACACCCGCTTTTTTGATCCAAGGGTCCCACAAACAACACATAGGGATCGTGGGTGTCTTCCTTGACCGCACTGGGGCGAATACAGGGATCGACGCCCGGATAAATCACAGTGGACCTCGGCATTTTGACACGAGCGACCAATTTTTCCTGCGCGTGATGTGACGTGAAGATGGTTTGGGAGGCCTGCGCCAGGACTTTGCGCAGACCCCTTCCCTTGAAGCCAGACGCGAGTAAATAGGGATTGTGGTCGGTCACAGTCATGACGTGTTCGCAGGCGATCTTGCGCAGATTGATTTTGGCCACAGCTTGGGCGGCAACAACATCGTACGTGTGCAAAAGCCTGATCTGATGGGACCGTACTATTTTTTTTATCTCGCGACGACTGGCAAAACTGGCCACATTTGTGGCATGCAGGACATGCACCGTGGCCTTTGTGGACTTGATTTTTTCGTAAAAACCAATCCCCGCGTTTTTGAGATGAGGTGGCAAAATAACATGAATATTGTTTGGGCCGGATAGGTAACGACACAGCAGATAAATCTGCTCAAGCACATCCAAAAATTCTTCACCGCAAATCAAAAAAGCCACCAGGCGATCAATTTTGAGATTTGTGCCATCCTGACTCATGGGGCCCCATACGCTGAAAGGGACTGGTATTCAAGTGGATACAAGGAAGAAGCTCAAAGCGAAAGGCTCACGGCTTACAGCCAACGGTCGACTGCCAAACCTATTTCCGGCCGTCGGCCGTAAGCTGTTGACCGTCGACCACTGACCATAGGCCTTGTGTAAGATGAAAGATTGAAATCAGATAAACTTTTCTGATAAGATCCCCGGCACGAGGTGAGTATGAAAAAAATGATTTCCATTCTATTGATGTTCTGTGTTTTCTTTGCACCCTTGTCATCAGCGCTGGCCGTTGATCCTACCTTGCCCGACTCCACCATACAGACCATCAACAACAACGTCGAGGTCCGATTGTACGCATACAAAAAAACCAAACACTACACCGCCGTTGAAATTGGTTTTACTAACAACACCAATCACTATGTGACGTTCAGCCCCAAGGAAATTTATCTGGACGACGAGGTAAAATACTCACAATCCTTGCTGTCTATGGATCAAATCAGAATCATCGAGCAGGAAAAACCAGGCATGGCCATTTTTCCAACAGCCATCGCCGTTGGTTTGGGCATTGCCGCGCTGGGCACATCCCGTTCGCACAACGATGTGGCCTTTGGCCTCGCCATGGGGGCCTTGGGTGCCGGTGGGGCGGCCTTGCTCACCAAAGGACTTGAGGATCGCGCCAAACAAAACAAATTCATTGCGTTCGAAAACAACACCATCACCAACATCAACAAACTTCCCCCCGGCATGACCCTTGGCGGTGTGCTTTATTTCAGCCCTACCAAAAAACCAAAAGGCGTGACCATGATGGTCAAAAACAATGCCGGCCAACTCGAAAAGAAGATTTTCTTGTTCAAGGATCTGAAAAAGAAAAGAAAATAATACAGTCTCAATATGAGGAATTTATTTACCTAATCTTCTCATTTTGAGGAAGTTTGTCCTCAGACAATCCCGCCACCAGCTATAAACCTAACGTCACACAACATAACAACACTGTATCTTTATTATATTGCTAGTCTTTTTACAACAGTGCATGCCAGTAGTTTTAGGTAAAATAACACCCCATAATGGAACGAATATTGCTATAATATGACTGTAGAGGAGCATTTTATGAAAACGAGTCATATCATCAACCGTTGGCGTGTTTTGGTATTTGTCATCACCGTACTGGCCCTATTGGGATCGTTCTCGAACCCTTCACTTGCTGATACAGGTGTTCAAACCACAACAGCACCATCCTTGACCAGCTCTCCATCGAGGGTAGATGCCCATTTCTCAAAAAATGCCTGGATATACACCAAAATCGACGATACAGGGTACGCGCAACTGTACCTCCAACATTTGGACAGTTCGGCTGTCCTGACTCCCACAACCCCCCTGAACGAATACAGACTTACCACTTCGGCCTTCAACAAATCGAATCCCAAGTGGGGCCCTGATATCAGCTCCATGTACATCTACACAACGTACCCCAAAGGCACAAAAACGCAGTGTGAAGGGGACATGTCAGCGTACTACCTTGGGGATTCTGATAGTGATGGAAGCTCAGAGATTCATTTTATTTGCATCGACAAATTTCCCCTTCCAGCTGTCCAGGTCATCGCTGATGTCAAACTCACCGGTTGGGATACGGTCACGAATTACAATGTCACCGACTACGACGTTCCCCATTATGCCAATACAGCAAAAAACCTGTACACGAATCCCATCAACACTTATGGTGTTGTCTTTACCGCGGACGACCGCAAATTGCACATCCTGATGCACGAAGTGAACCAGATAGCGCAAGACATCAGCAACCTCACCGCAAGTCTGATCGTGTATGATTATTCCGATTCATCACCAGCCAACGGCCCCTACGTTTGGGCCAGCAGGAGCGAACCTTTTTCATTTTACAGTCAACCCCGGTTTGATGCCTATGGCTACAACATAGTGTTCGTTGGACAGATGAAGGGTGAGGACACAAATGAAATTGGCACAATCTCTGTGGGCGGTTTCAATGAAAGGCAATTGACAGATTTGAACCTCGTTCTCTCGAATCCCCAATTCATTGAATCACGTCTTGCGACAGCAACAAGCAATCCTTACATATACGGCATTTCTCCCGAGATTCTGTTTGAGGTTACTGATAACAGCATCACACGATTGGCCAGATTTAAAACCACCACCTACATTGCAGGCACAACCAATTGGTGCAATGTGGCAGATTATATCACAGATGATAAATACTCGCGCCAAAATCTGGTCAACCTTGTCGATCCACGTGGCGGGTACACCTATAACAAGTACGCACTTGAATTCGCGTACACACTCTCACATGCCGACGGCTTGAGAGACATCTACGCTTCTGGTCTTAGTTTTTTACAGAGTTGCGCTGGAGTCAGCGAGGCAGGGACAAACCGCACCTTGGGCACTACAGCCATTACGGAAATCACGACTTACATTGATGGGACCAGCACGCTCATCACAGACGAAACACAACTGACCTGCCTGCATGACAACACCAACCCTGTCATCCTGCCTTCCGTATATTATGATGATTCCGAACCTCCCGTTTACGCGACCCACTCGACAGTCACAGGACGCACAGACATTGTGATGAATCGAACCCTGTCGGACACCTCCGAAAAAGTCCTCGTGCACCTCTTCAACGTGGATGAGAGCACCGGTGAAGAATGCGATTCCTGCTATGAGGACGCAGATGGCTCTCCCATTGAGGATATTAACGGCTTTGAGGACGGCGATGGGAACAAGGACTCCTGCGAGGAAGTTCCTCAACCCAGCGAAACCCCTGCCTGTAATCCCGCATCTCTCTTGGCCGACCCCACCGGTGATTTCGACGGTGACGGCATCACCAATGAAACAGACAATTGCCCTTGCACCATCAATCCGAATCAGACCGACACGGATAGTGACGGCGTGGGCGATACAAACTGGGATCTCATCGAAAACACCTGCGACAATTGCATTGGCACACCCAACCCTGCCGATCAGGACAACAACGGGGACAGCCTGATGAACACGCTGGATGGTGACGTGAGACAATCCGACGACGACCATGATGGACTGGGTAACAGCTGTGACATGGAAGTCAACGAATGCGGCGACACAGATGATGACGGGGATGGCGTGTATGTGCTTTGTGACAACTGCCCCAGTGTCTACAACCCTGACCAAGCCGATGCGGACGATGATGGATTGGGAGACTCCTGCGACAACTGCAAATCAACAGCTAATCCGGACCAAGCCGATACAGACGAGGATGGTGTGGGTGATCTATGCGAGAGCCAGCCCCAAGACGCCCCCGACCCCATAGACAAGCAAGAAACACCAACACCGGCATCCTACAACATGTTCGGCGGTTCAAACTGTTCCCTGAACACATCTGCAACCGGTGGTGGTCTCGGATCGATCTTCTTCCTGCTCTTCATGTTGGTACCAATGGTCATAAAGAAGCTGAAGGCTAAAGGGTAAACCTGGGTCGCAGAATCGCGGGTTCGCTGGGTCGCAAGATTTGCTTCCCATGGTGCCTATCGCCTGCGATCCTGAGCTTCCAAGACCCTGCGATCCTTTCCCCCGTAAACACATATCTTCGAGGGTGTACGACATAAAAGTAGGTAATTTTGATTTTGCCCCCCCCCCCCCCCCCCCC
>CAZGMS010000125.1:0-17463 GCA_964526915.1 uncultured Nitrospirales bacterium | reverse complement strand
ACACGCTTTCCAAGCGTGCGCCTTAAACCTCTCGGCCATCTCTCCAATAATGCAAAATTTCATGCCGAGAGGTTTAAGGCGCAAAACGCGCCTACTGTTTGTTTGCCAGCCTCCGGCTGGACCTTCTCGGCCCTGAAGCCCCGCTTTGCGGGGCAAAACTGTTCCCCGCTTTGCGGGCAACGTGAAGAGCGCCTATATTACCGGCACAAACCTGAGTCAACCCATGTCTTTGTTGACAACCTCTTGAAATTCAAGGACATGCCTTTCTGCCGAATGAAAAAAAACACAAATAATATAGCAACATTTATTTGCCTTGGTCGATACAGACCCCGTGAAGATCAAACCATTTTTCAGTCCAGACTTATGGCACACACCGCCAACGGGCGTCGCGTCACCCTTGACAGCAGGTGATATCATCGAAGTCCCTCCCAGATTGGTGTCCAGAATTCCTCAAGCAGGAATACCTGTTAATCCCCAAGCTCGTGGAAGTTATCCCATATTAAATTCTTTGTCTTCCGCACACGCGCTGAGATCACGCGCTTTGGCGCACACTTCCCCGTCGGTTGATGCAGTGCCAGCCTTTCTTGCGAGTCGATTGACGGCAGGGTCACGCGTGATTTCCTCATCGTCTTTGCATGCAGGTGCGGGATTGTCTTCTGGAATCACCTCGCCTTTTGCAACGAAACCACTTGAAGATGGCAATCACGGCGCGTCCGCAGTTACCGAACGAGTTGATGTTGCCGGATCTGCGAGCGAACTTGTGTTGGCAGAAATCAGGACCTGTCTGCAACAAAAAGGAGTGGGGACTCTCTTGCTGGAAAAAACACAGACTGAGATTTGTCAAACAACAGATTCTGTGATCGCGCTTTCTGTTGAGGATAAGGCGTTTGCCAAGACATCCAAGCCGCATGATTGCAGTTTTACTCTTAACGTAACTTATTGTTCATCAGGTCCGTTGTTATCAATAAGCAGTCTTTGTGTAGAGGATTATATTTGTAATCGGGAAGACACGGCAACACCGGTCCGGCTTACAGTATTAAAAAATGGCCTGATTCGCATCGAGGGATCGAATGATTATTATTTACCTGTGGTCTGTGAGGAAGACGGTCAAGTGAGAGCGGCGGTAGTGGTCATCAGAACAACCAATCCAGTTGTGTGGAATGCAGATGAGATTGAGGACACGTTCAGTTTTGAGCAGGAGGCGGCAGAACAAAAACCCAAAACTGTAGGATCGCCAAAGTCGGGATCGCAGACGGGGTCGAAAGCAGAGGGTAGTATCGTCCCCGAACCAGTAACCTCAAAGAGGGCCATTCAGTATTTTTCTGCCCCCGCACCTTTTTCAAGTGTCGCAGAGGCCAATGATTTTATGGCGAGGGCCAGCCGGGTCAGGCATAATAGAGAGACACCTTTGCCGATCAAGCAGGAGATCGCACGATTGCTTGGCCGGATAGGATGCAGGGGGTCATTTCCCAAGGGACAGGAAGGGCTTCGTGCGATGAGCCGGAGACATGCATCCCTTGTTGATCTGGTCAATGTGATGAATCTGTATGACTGGCTGTTGGCGAGGCAACTCACTTATGATGATGCCGTGCTGTTTTTTCTTCGGCTATGGCGAGAGGACAGGGACTCTCTGCGCCATCCGGAATTGATGTTGCAATTCTGGCAGTCTGCCATTCCCTCTTTGCCCACTTTTTCCTCTTTTTTGACACGTGATGCGGTCGCGTTGGTTCGCTATACCCAAACCTGTGAGTTGGCAGAAGGGCATAAGCCCCTCCCATTTGACACACGTCTCGCGCAGGCCTTTGCCCAGTTTTTTTTGGACCATCGGGATTTTGTTCCGCAAAGGGTACAGCAGGTTGTAGCGGCACTCACGAAAGAATTCAATGATCCCCAAACCGATTTTACAATAATTTTTACAGCACAGCATTTGCATGCTTTGTACTTGGAGACGGACCAGACACCCTCAACACAGACACGAGGCAGTAATATACCGACAGATGTGGACAGTGAGGGGCAGGCCAGACCCGCAGACGCAACCTTGGAAGCGGCATTGAAGAGTGCCCTGCTGTTGGCTGGGGTGGAAGATCCGCAACCTTTCTTGCGGCTTCTTGAAACGCTGCTTGATCCTCAGATAGACCAAGCTGCCTGGCACCAATTGATGACAGCGGGTTTGACGGACATGGCGTTGATCACACGTGTGCTGGCTAACGCACAGCAGTCGCCCGATTATCTGGAGCGGTATTTGGCTGTTCGTGCTAAATTGGGGCGGGATGATGTTGTCGATTCGGCCGACCTTGATAGTGTTGATGAGGCAGATGAGGATGTTTTTACTGGTAGCCAGCGCAAGGATGTCACTCATTGGGAGGTGTACCGGGCACTGCGACAGAGTGGCGTGAGCGATGAGGCCGAAAGGTCCCTGCTTGTTACGTTTTTTGAATTAGGGGCGCAGGATGTTAAGGGAGAACTTTGGTCAGCACGGTTTCGTTTGGCCCTTGCCACGTATAACAAGCACAAGGATCACTTTGAGCTTTTCTGTGTCGCTGTGGATCTCTTTGGTCTGGCAATATATGAGCCCTACCTCGAATTGATGTTGGCCTACAGCCCAAGGGTTAATGACGACGAAGCCATTTTGATTCTCGCCATGGCCCTGAAAAAGGCCATGGATGAAGACGAGCAGGCACTGGCGACTCAGATCAGAATTATTGCGACGAATTTTGCTCGTTTATTGGGTAGGCAGGCGGATTTTGTGACAGCGTATTGGCAGGCATACGCCAAAGGTACCAATCCGGCAAATTTTACACGGTTGATGCTTTCGGGCATCGCGGCGGCATTTGAAGAATAAAATCCGGCACCTTTTCACTGGCAAGCATGTCTTCGATGGTCTCTCTTTCCCTGATGATAAAAAAATTGTCATCCTTGACCAACACCTCTGGTGCGCGAGGCCGTGAATTGTAAGTGCTGGCCATGCTCATGCCGTAGGCCCCGGTGCTCATGATGGCCAACAGATCATTTTGTTTGAGGGGAGGGAGGGGGCGCTGTTTGGCAAAACGGTCACCGGTTTCGCAGATGGGGCCTTCGATGTTGGTGGGGATCAGCGCGTCCGTTGCGGATTTTATGACGGGGACAATCTCATGGTAGGCCCCGTAGAGCATGGGGCGTTTGAGATCATTGAAGGCGGAATCGACAATGGTGAACAAATCACTCGTTTCGCCCTGTTTTTGATAAAGCACACGGGTCACCAATATCCCGGCGTTGCCCACCAGAAAACGCCCGGGTTCTGTGATGAGGGTTGCCCCAAAATCCTTGAGGGGACCCAAAATACTGTTGGCATATTCCTGTGCGGAGGGAATAATTTCATCGCGGTACCGGATGCCCAGACCGCCGCCGACATCAATGTAATTGATGCTGATGCTCATGTTTTTCACATCGTGGAGGACCTTTGTCAATATGATCATCGCATCGGCAAATGGTTGTGTTTGCGTGATTTGCGAGCCGATATGACAGGAAATGCCTACGGGATTTATATGATCGCAGACAAGGGCTTGCTGATAGATTTGCAGTGCGGCTTGATGGTTGACTCCAAATTTGTTTTTTTTCATCCCGGTTGAAATGTACGCATGAGTTTTGGCGTCGACATTGGGATTGACGCGCACTGAGATGGATGCGACTTTGTTTTTTGTTTTGGCAATGCTCTGAATGAGCAACAACTCTTGCTGACTTTCGATGTTGAACATGAGGATGTTTTGATCCAGTGCGTAGGCGATTTCTTGTTCGGTCTTGCCCACACCGGAATACACAATCTTTTGAGGATCGCAACCAGCCAACAGGGCTCGTTTGATCTCACCGCCGCTGACCACATCGGCCCCGCAATTCAGATTGAACAGGGTATTCAAAATGGCCTGATTGGAATTGGCCTTCATGGAATAACAAACCAGATGTTTGTGTGATTCAAAAGCCGAGGCGAAGCTCTGGAATTGTTCGCAAAGTGCGCGATAACTGTAAATGTAAACGGGTGTGCCTGTTTTTTTGACAATGCGCTCAAGATCGCAATCCTCGCAGAACAAACGGTTGTCGTGATAGGTGAAGTGGGCAAACTGTGTCATGGGAGGGTGAGTAATCGCTCATAGTCCAAAGGTCAACCCATCGACAGAGTTTACCCCGAGCGAAGCCGAGGGGCTCAGGGCAGGCCCATGGCTTAGGCAAAACAGATTGTTCATTATTCTCTGTTTTACCCTAAACTTTGAGCCCTATGCCCACTCGTGAACACCTGAATACGTAAAGGGCACCTCTAAAAACAATCTTCTACTGCAAAAACATGCTCTGGCCTGCAACTTCGTCAGATTTCTCAAAAAGTCCTCAACGTGGCGTTCCTTACACGTCTGCGGGCTTTTTGTTCATCTTCCTCGTTTCGGCTCAGATCATGTTTTTTCGTTACGAACATAGTTTTTAGAGGTGCCCTAAACACTTGAACACATGGGCCAACTCAATACGCCGTTTGACATCCCTGCAAAGAGCGTATATACTAAGGCAGTTCAAATCGGGGTTTACCCCGTCAGAGAGGCCAATCCACGATAAGCGTCGAAATTATCAAAGCTTAGCGTTTGACAACTATATAGCAGAAGACATTTGTTGAATTTTTGTCGTGAGATCATAATTGACCCCTGAGTTAGGAAAGCATCAAATAATTCATAATTCATGAGTATTGAACATTCCTGTAAACAATCATTCTAGCCTGTGCCACAGGCGTGTATTTGCCTGCTAGCAGCTAGATCCATCCACATTAGGAAGTGATATGGTCACAACAAACACAACTGAAATCAGTCAAGACACAGGCGAGGTCGTAGAAAATAAAACGGTTGAAACGAAGGTTTCCGAAACAGGCGCTGAAGAACAAAAACCAAAACCAGAAGGCACCGACAAAGATCTCGTTGCAGAACAGGACCCCCAGCGGAGAAGTCCAAGGACCAGGCGTGCTGTCGGTTATACCAGCAGTCAAGGTTCAGGACGTCGCTATACGCCGCGTTCTTCACGTTCCGTAGACGACAGAGACCGAGACAGAGGTCGCAACGGTTCGGATCGCAATGGCGATTATCGGGGATCAGATTATCGCAATAACGATCGCTATAACGAAAAGCCCATTGATCGCAACCTGGACCGATTGCAGGATGCCCCAAAAAACAAACAACCGGTTGTGATTGATGAAAAAGAACTCGAAAAAGTGGCCCCCAATCTGGTGCACTACTTTACGGGCCAAAAGATGTACCTCAAAGAGCTCAAAGAAGTTGATATCAACGAGTTGATTGCCGTGGCCAATCACATGGGCGTTGATAACGCGGCGGGATTGAAACGACAGGAAATCATTTTTGCCATTTTGCAAACTCAGATTGATTCCACGGGAGAGATATACGGAGAAGGTGTTTTGGAAACCTTGCCCGACGGTTTTGGTTTTTTGAGATCAGAAGATTATAATTATCTTCCGGGTCCCGACGACATCTACGTGTCACCCTCGCAGATTCGCCGATTCAATCTGAGGACGGGGGATACGGTTTTTGGTCAGACCAGACCGCCCAAGGAGGGAGAGCGGTATTTTGCCCTGCTCAAGGTCGACGCGGTCAACTTTGAGCCGGCCGAACTGGCTCGACATAAGGTGTTGTTTGATAATTTGACCCCTTTGTACCCGGAACAAAAATTCAATCTGGAGCACGACAAAAAAGAAACGACCTCGCGGATTATCGATCTGTTATCCCCCATTGGCAAGGGACAGAGGGCCTTGGTGGTGGCACCCCCACGTACTGGCAAAACGATGATGTTGCAAAAAATCGCCAACGCGATCACGGCCAACCACCCCGAAGTCGCTCTGATTGTCCTGCTCATCGATGAGCGACCCGAAGAAGTGACCGATATGGAAAGGTCTGTCAAAGGTGAGGTCATCAGCTCAACATTTGACGAACCAGCGACCCGCCACGTTCAGGTTGCCGAAATGGTTATCGAAAAAGCCAAAAGACTGGTAGAACACAAAAAAGATGTAGTGATTCTGCTGGATTCGATCACGCGTCTGGCGCGTGCTTACAATACAGTTGTTCCGCCATCGGGCAAAATTTTATCTGGTGGTGTCGATTCCAATGCCTTGCACAAACCCAAGCGTTTTTTTGGGGCCGCGCGAAACATCGAACACGGAGGGTCACTTACGATCATTGCTACGGCGCTGATCGACACAGGCTCGCGTATGGACGAAGTCATTTTCGAGGAGTTCAAGGGCACCGGCAACAGCGAAATTCATCTCGATCGCAAACTCATGGAAAAACGCATCTTTCCCTGTATGGATGTCAACAAGTCCGGTACCCGCAAGGAAGAGCTGTTGCTGGAACCAGATGTGCTGAGCCGTGTCTGGATACTGCGTAAACTCTTGCACTCACTCAACGTGATCGACACCATGGAGTTTCTGCACGACAAGATGAAAGACACAGTCAATAATGCCGATTTTTTGGAATCGATGAACAGATAAGGCCTTACAGGGCTCTATTTGCCTGCATATAACCTCTCAAAATCACATCAATATTAGTAATCCACAGTCTTGTGTTGTGGAATTCGCTTGCTCATGGTCCGAAACGTCTGTAAATGGCGCAGACGTTTTTTTGTCGTGCCTTTCCGGAAACAGTAAACTGGAAATCATGATGAATCATAGAAGAACCAAAGGGGATCGTGAGAAACAAATTCAGTATCCATATTTTTGCCCTCATCATGTTTTTGGTTTTTTCGAGTTGCGATACCTATTTCGTAGCAACGCAAAATCCATCAAGTCAGGGGGCTACCCCCGATATCACGGGGACCCCATCATCTTTTTCGCAGGGCATTTACGAAACATCCGATCTGGGTGAGCTGTGTTTTCAGGCAGATTGTCAGCCCGATTATGACGAACTGTCAGCTGAGTTTCGTGAGGACTATGCTCCGGAAATGGCAGGAAACTGTTCTTTCGATGATGACCCCAACCGGACATCGCAGTTCTTGTTGCATCATCAGGCGCAGGGGATCAACGGACTGGATCTTTTGTTATCCAAAGAAGATCTGTTTTTCATGGCCTGGGTTTCCCTGAGATACCAGATCAATCCTCATTTTTTACTGGGGGTCATTTCTCAGGAATCCTACGGTGATTGCGCGGCGGTTTCGTATGCCGGGGCCGAGGGCTGTTTTCAGATCACCAATGACTATGGACGCGCACAATTGGAGGACAGTTACCCCGATCGTGTGGAAAGCTGGTATTGGAATGAGGGCGCCACCGACTATTATCCCGACAACATTTTCATCAACCCGATCATCTGGTTTGGCGCTGAACCCCAGACGGACCAATACCGGATGACGCTGGATCCTGCTTCAAGCACCGTGTTGGGGATGTCCGTCTCGAGTGTGGTGAATTTTAACTTTGGTGCCATTGCCTCCGCCCTGTATTATCGTTGGGAGGACTACTTTTTATACTATCACTACGAATCCTTGCAGGACACAGTTGAGAATTTGATCGAAACGACCGCAGAGGGCAAGGCCTCGTTGATGGCCTCAATTTACAATGGAGGGATCGGAAGGTTCACCAGCGCCCTCAAGGCCCATGGGGCAAATTATCTCAAGGGCATGTCTGTCCAAACCCAGGATTATGTCGAACGGGTAACGGACTATTGCCGCGCCTATCAGCAGGGCGATCAATTGTATACGACCACATACGCCATCGAAGAAGTTGAATATCTTGTGGATCTGTTGGCCATGACCTACAGCGACGCCGGCGATGTGGATTGGGATGGGCTCAAGCAGGATATTCGCACCAACTTTTTTTCCTCTCAAGAAGAAATCACACTGGTCGACGATGTGAAGGCCCTCATCTATTACATTTCTACCTACGACACTTCCCTGGCCCCCGAATGGCCAATCATGTAGCTCTTTAGGGGGCTCTTTAGAGGGGCCCATTAGACTATTACGACAACGGATTCTCGTTTTTGGCAATCCCCGCCAAGGATTATCAAAACAGCCGTTCATTCCTTTCTTAAAAAATCAACCAAAACAACGCGATGCCTTTTTCGTCGATGGTATGGGACTTGCTAGTTACATAAATAGCAAGGGGGTTTAAGTTTTTTGAGGGCACCGTTTATGAAAAGCATCTTTCGTTATGGCACCTTTTGGTTTGTGTTTGGCGTCCTGGTTTTGGTCAGCGTTTTTTTGATTCAGACCAATGTATTGGCCAGGGAAGATGGCTATACCGTTGTTTCTGAATCTCAAAAGGGATGCCTGGGTGCCGATGCTGACTATGAGTGGGGAGAGGATGGCCAATGTTATCGCCACGAAGAGGCGACGGTGATGTGGTTGGGTTTTGATCATTCTTGGAAAAAAAATCCTCATCGCCTCAACCGGCTGGGGTCGTTGTACAAAAAAATTCAGTATGAGGAAAATGCCGATACGCCCGGGGGGCTGTTGTCTGCAAAGAGACGCTCTGTGTTTGAGGTGGGGGCTTATGATGACGAAGGTGTTGTGCGCATAAAGGGCGAAGCGGTCAAGAGCGGTGTTTTGGGTTTTTACGACGGGTTTGTTGACGAGGACTGCTTGGTTGTTTCTGGTGAGGTGGGAAGCGCGGACGAGGTGGAATGCCCTGTGTTTGTTGACCTGCAAGAAGCGGGGCTGTCTGGTTATGATCAGGTGTCTGTGATCTTAAGAGGGTTCACTCTTGAATCCGAATCATACGATAAGGGATACAACGCCAGAGGGTTTACGATCAGGGTTATTCCTGTTTCGCGTGCTGGTGACGAATATTTTTTTCGTGCCAAGTTCATGTTGCACGCCGAACACGCTCCCGATCGGCCCAGTTTTGATGATGCGTGTGGACAAGATAATCATTGCACACATTATCAATACAGTGCTCGGATTTTTTACACACTGGTGGGGGTGAACGGGGTCGAGGGGAACCTTGTGGAGCCATCTGATGAGGGGACCAACTCGTACGCGCAAAACATCACAATGTATCCATTCAAAACTGTTCCCTGGACTGAGTCCGCTGTGCGAAGTGCCCACATTTATGGCAACACGGGATTTGATCAGGCCCTGGTGGCTATTCAGGGGCTGAGCTGGCACTTGAATAAATGGCCGCATACGGAGAAAGATGGTCGCTACATCCGTGAGCTCAAGTTCTATGTTGCGGGAAGGCAATACGATGCCAAGACAGGAGAGATGGCGTTTTTGACGAACATGTATTTTTCGAACACGGGTGCCTGGCCCTATGGGTTCGAGGCGCATTTTACGATGTGGAATACACTGGTTCAGTTCAACGATCCGCAGGGGGTTGCCTCGGGGGTACAATGGGATAAGTGTGTGCTGGAAGGTGGCGAGGCGGCCTGCACGGAGGATCTGTTGTTTGAACTTTAGCACGCTTGGGTGGGAGGCAAGACAGCAGTCGTGGTAAATTCCATTGTATTCTTTATTATTCCTGTTTATTAAATACGGCATGAGCACACTGACAACGAGTCAAAAAAAGAAACTCAGGGGGTTGGCACACCATTTGGAACCGATTGTTTTTGTGGGGCAAAAGGGGTTTGGTGAACAACTTGTTTTGGCCACAGAGCAGGCCTTGTTCGATCACGAACTGATCAAGGTCAAGTTTGTTGAACACAAGGATGAAAAAAAAGAGCTCGCTCAAAAAATCGCCGAGCAAACCAATAGTACTGTTGTGGGGATGATCGGGAACATTGCCATGCTGTACAAGGAAAATCCCGAAAAGAAGAAAAATAAAATTGTGGTATGAAACACTACCTTGTTTACATCACCGCGCCTCACAAAGAAGTTGCAAAAACAATCGGACGGACTCTCGTCGAAGATCGCCTGGCGGCCTGTGTTAACATCATTGAGAATATGACCTCTTTGTACTGGTGGGAAGGCAAGATCAATGAGGACAGCGAAGTTGTCTTGTTGGCCAAAACGCGGGAATCCCTGGTTGAGGCCTTGATTGCGAAAACAAAAATCCTTCATCCCTACGAGTGTCCCTGCGTGGTGGCGCTCCCCATCGAAGGTGGCAATCAGGATTTTTTTGCCTGGATGAACAAGTGTTTATCCGAAACATCGTGAGGATGGGTTATGAAACTATTGACGATCGGAACCGGTGAGGCCTTCGATGATCTGGGGCTAGGGAACACGTCTTTTTTGCTTTTTGGCAAGAGTGTGCCGACCGTCTTGTTTGATTGCGGTTATCAAATCCCGGAGCGCTTGTGGCAACACCCCAAACATTGCATGAAGCTTGATGCGGTCTACCTCACACACCTGCACGGTGATCATACCATGGGGCTTCCCCCGCTCTTCATCCGTTTTTTTGAAGAGGGACGCAAAAACAAATTAACTATTTTTGGACCCAGAGGGACGCAGGAACATGTCACCGCGCTGGCTGAATTGGCCTATTCATCGATATTTCACAAAATCACGTTTCCCATTGAGTTTGTAGAGTTGTGTTGTGATCACGAGGTTGTTTTTAAGAACATCAGGCTATGCAGTGCGCATTCAAGCCATTCCCGCGAGAATTTGAGCGTGCGCGTTTGGGTGAGTCAAACAAAAAGTTTTGCCATCAGCGGTGATGGCGCCCTGACAGAGTCCACCATGCATTTGTTTAAGGGGACCGATCTGCTTTTGCACGAGGTGTTTTCGCCAAAACCTGCAGGCCTGTATCATTGCGATCTGGAAATGCTCATGGACTATTTGCCTGTGGCGGGGATCAAAAAAATTGGTGTGACCCACATTTCACGCAAACACATCAAAGAGATAAGGTCATTTGTTTTTGCCCACAGGAGCAAGGAGTATCAGCTGTTCATTCCCAAGCCGGGAGAGGTCTTGGGGTTTTAAAATTCAAACAACACCCCCACGTAAGGGTACAGACCGGAGAGGTCGAGACCTGTGGAGGCGAAGCTGTTCAGAAAGGCATAACGCACTTCCAGCGTGAGGTAAATGTCGTTCACGCCTATGACCGCCTCGAGATCGTTTCCCATTTCTTCGATCCGATCCAAAAGGATGCCAACCCCCGCCCCTGCATGGACACCGTATTTGACGTTGGTGATGCTGGCTCCAGAGCTGGTTTCGTGAAAAAGCACCAGGTCCAGACCCGTTCTCACGTAAGGCAAAAAAAGTTGCTCCGGTTTGTAGTCAAATCGGTACAGAAAATCGAAACGAAAGGGAAAGAAAAACAGGTTGTAGGAATCTCCCGAGGCACCACCAGAGCGCAGTCCCACAGACTGTCCCCCATCATAAGAGAATCCTGTTGTGGCGGTGATGTTGAATTGGTTTTTGATGAGGTAACCAAACTCAACCTCGCCGCCGATGTGACAACACAGGCCCATAAAATCACGCACGGCAGTGTCGGTGGGAATCCAGAAAGAGAGTTTGGGTTCCAGTGTCCAGTGTTGGGGAGAGCGCTCCTGTGCCAGTGCGCTGTGGGAAAAAGACATCAGGGAAAGAATCAATATAAGTTTTGTCATTCCTGCGAAGGCAGGAATCCATGATTTTACTAAATCTGGATCCCAGCATTTCAGCCGTAGGACCGATCCCGTTTGCGGGACGCTGGGATGACATTTTTCCTTGGAACAAAACCTGGTCATCAACAACAGCCCCAAACCGCCTAGCAGAACAACAAAGGAGACAGGAGATGTGTTTGTTTTGTGCAAAAGACTGTTCAACGAACAACTGGTTTCTCCAAAATACCCGGCGGGTCCCACGGTCTGCTCAGGGGTCACCGATTGGGTGTAGGCCGAAAGAGCGCTGGCCTGATCACTTTCGTCGACGACCGAAACGGCCACACAGTAGGCGGTATCATTGGTGAGGTTGTTGGCCGTCCCCTCACAGGTGTCGTCAGTGCAAACAGACGTGCTCACGTTGGTGGTGATAGCGTTGTCGGAAACAAAGGTCAGAGCGCCAGGACATGCTGGCGTAGCTTGATTCGCCGCTGGTTCGGCATAGAGCACATAGTGATCGATATCGGCATCCGGCGAGGCCTCAAATTGCACGTAGGCCTTTCGATTGCCAAAACTGACCCCCGTGATGGTCACCGGTTCTGGGGGGCGATCGACGTTCAAGATAATAGCGCTGTGGCCCAGAAGGCTATTCACGTCAGTGACAAAAACAAATATTTTATTTTCCCCTTCCACAAAAGAGGTGCGGGCAAAGCTGTTGACGTCGATGTCGGCTGTTGTGATGTCGGTATCCACTTCCGCGAAAGCCGTGCTGGCAATGAGTTCCGTGCCGGAATCGGCGGTGAGGTCGCTGTTGGCTTTGATTGTGTAGGAGCCGGCCGTGTCGGATTGAAACGTGAGCGAAAAAGTGGAGGCTGTTTCCGTGGTGACGGTGTCGGTGCTGATCGACGATAGGGTGATCCACGGGTTGTCTGTGAGGACTGAGATCGAGGCGTCACCGTTGATGGAAAATAGGTAGCCGGTATCAGCCGATGTTGTGATGAGCGGACCGGGTGTGCCCGACAGAGCGATGGGATTCTCACCGGTGGTCGTGGTGTCGGGGTCGATGATTTTTGTTGCTGTCGCAGTTCCCGGCGTTTCCGCATCGATGAGTGTGAGTCCGTTGGCACCGGCCAGATAGGCCACATCGCCACCGGCATCGCTATAAGTGAGGATATGTGTGAAGGCGTTGTTGTCGTCAACGTCTTCCAGCTCAATGGGATCGAGGCTGGTGCCGGAGCTTTGTTGATCGATAAACTGTTCGGAAACCACATGAAACACCCAGACCAAATCGTTGTCAGAATCGACCACATAGGCGTAGTTGCCATCGGGTGTGAGGGAGATATCGCTCAAGTTGGGCGAGGTGGTTTCGAAGGTGGTGGCTGATGAGGTGAGCGTGTAGACTGTGTACCCTGTGCCGCCGGGAGTGATGACGATGACCTCTCCTGTGGTTGTTGTGATCAAAATTTTATCGCCATCGCTGGACTCGGCATACACCATTGCCGTGGGAATGTAATAATTCGATGCTGTCGTTTCCTCTCCTTCTTCTGTGACCTCATCTTCTTCAATCTCGCCGTAGCTGAGCAGGACCTCGTCAAGTTGCAAAGTGTTGAGGTTGTATTGAAAAAAATAACCATCGTCATTGGCCATGTAAAGGATGTCATCCACAGGGTCGGCGACCATAAATGTGATGCCAGCGCTGGTCATGCTGTCGGCCAAATCTGTTTGGCGCGAATCCTGAGGATCTTCTTCCTCATCTTCATCGTCAGCTGTGGTTTCCTCGGTGTTGACGAAGGTCTCCTCGTCATCAAGTTCCAGCGTGACAAGATTACCATCAGACAATCCCACCATGAGCGTGGTGCCGTCGGGGAGGAGGGTCACATCTGCTATGGTTGCGTTGAAGCTGTCGGGTTGGGTGGTGTGGGTATCCCAGGTTTCGAGATCAATGATGTTGAGATCGTAACCCGTGGTATCAATCACAAAAAGGTATTTGTTTTGATAGGCCCCAAAGTGGGGTATGAAGGAGCGATCGGGTTGCGCGCTCAAGAGGTCGAGCGGGGCGGAACCGGATGCCGGGGTTTTTTCGGCGAGGGGGTACGCGGAGACCGTGTGGGTGATCAGGATGAGGGTGACGATAAATAAACAGTTGCACCAGGCACGCATGGGAGATACCAATAATGAAGGTTGGCCTTTTGTGCAAGAAAACAAGAATATCCCTGGAGATTGCCGCCCCCAAATTGTTTTTTTCACGTCTGCGAAGGCACCTTTGGTTTGATTGGGTTTGGCCATTTTGCTAACAATCACAGGTCATCGCGAGCCGAATGAAATGAGGCGTGGCGATCCACTAAGCCAGTTATTCTGCTAGCATCGCAAAATGGCTCACGTTGATGGTGCTTTCCTCGACGTTGCAAAAGGAATTTGGGGGCAAAAAAACGTACACTGTTGGATGTTCTTCTCTGATTATTTTGGAGTTGTTAAGTGTTATCAATTCTTGTCAAAATTCTCCTGCACACATCTCGGTTTATTATCCAAGCGTTATTGTTTGTGCTTGAGTGGACCGTTACGGGGTTTGATGGTTTTGTCCGAATCGTCACTGGATGGTTTGTGCGGCCGAGATTTATACGGCAGGGCGCCTGTGTGTTTTGCGGAGTGTGTTGTCGGCAAATTGGTATCAACCTGCCCAAGTCGTGGGCAAGACGACCCGCGGTCGTGCGTTTTTTTTCCCGCTGGCATTTTTTGCGCTACAACTTTACACTTTTGGGGGTGGTTGACAACATGCTGGTGTATGAGTGCGGGTACCTCGCGGCCGACAACAGATGCGGGATCCAGAAATTCAAGCCGAGACTCTGTCGCGAATTTCCGTCACAGAGACTATTCGAAAAACCTGATTTGTATAAGGGTTGCGGGTATCACTACGTGCCGCGAACAAATGGCAAATTCGAGGCGACGCTCAAAAGGGTTCGAGAGAAAAAATTTGATCCCTTAAGCCCGATTAGTCAACAACGTCCCCTGGCGCCCTTCTATTAGCGGCGTAGTGTTGGATGTTGTGGTGATGTTTTACGCTGGCTGATCTACAACAATTCACAAACGAACTTGGCGAAGGGAAGAATGTTGTTGTCAAGCTGACCTTGTTGCAATGCCTCAAAATAAATCTCTCGTTTGTCTGCCGTGATTGTCATCCAGGGAATACCTGAACAGGAGAGAATATAATTCATCAACAATCGAGCGGTGCGTCCATTGCCATCAGGGTAAGGATGGATAGTCACAAAGAAATAATGTGACAGAATGGCTTTGGCGATAGGGTGTTTGACGTCATTGATTGACTGAACAAACAATTCCATCAGATCAGGGATTTTTTCGGGTGAGGGAGGTACGTAGCGACTACCCCTGAGAAAAACGCTACAGGTTCTATAGCCCATCAGATCCATTTTTTTGAGGATATGTGCATCAACCGATGGTCTAAAAAGGTGAAAATAGGCGTCGGATATGAGGTCGTGAGTGATGCGCGGTTTGCCAAAATCTTTTTCGATCTGGGCAATCATGAACTCTGAAGCAAATTTGTGCCCCAGAATGGCCATTTTGTTTTTTACATGACCAGGCCTGCTATTATTGATCGTTTTGCCTATCAGAAGAGCATCCACATCTTCTGGTGTGATGTGATAGCCTTCAATCGTTGTGGAATGGTAGATGTCATTTTTTTCATTAACAAAAGCTTTTTCCAGCACGAGCTTTTTCGAGATTTTTTTTGTCTGCAAAAAATGGTTTTGACATTTCTTCATGATGATTTCTTCATACAAAGAAAATTCTTCGGAGAGTTTTGATAAATAGGCTGAGGCCATGATAAGTCCTTTTCTTAAACCCGGTAAATCGTGTGTTTCCTTTGGATTTCCTTCAATTGTTTGGCCAAATCCTCGTTTCCAAGAATATGGGCCGCTAGAATGATTCTCTTAACTGTGATTGGCTTGGGATTGGCATAATATAGCATTTCCAGCCGGGGCTTGTTAAAGACCAGGCCACGCACGAAGGCATTGAACAATACGCCACTTCGTATTTTTGAGTGCAACAAAACGCGTTCAGGGACATCCAGAAAGAGGGGCGTGCCACCAATATTTCGTTGAACGCGTGTGTTCACATGAAATGCGTGGTCAGGCCGGATCATGATTTTTGTGTTGAAGGGCAAAGGTATTGTGTGCCCCACATTTTTTTTTGTGCGCACAAAGAGG
The DNA here is from genome assembly GCA_964526915.1 of uncultured Nitrospirales bacterium. GTDB lineage: Bacteria > UBA10199 > UBA10199 > UBA10199 > JADGCS01 > JAHJDR01. Next base: position 1,781 of record CAZGMS010000125.1, on the reverse strand, counting down.
GTTTGTGGAATGCTTTCATCATCAAGATACAATCTGAGAGCAGATTCTCTTTCGAGGGAATAGAGTTCGTATTTTTTGAGTATGATGACGACAATTGACCAGTAATGACGATAAAACAGTGTGGTGGCATCTTCCAGACAGTCCTTTAACAGGTATAAACCGTTTTTGATTTTAAAGATTTTGTCATCTCGTTTAAGAATTTTGTAAGTGAATTCACTTGGAAAATCTTGACTGTGAATGAGCCGTTTTTTCGCCATGTTTTTCTTCCAAAAATTTTCTGAGGAGAGCTGAAGGGATGACGTGCTTTGCATAAAATAATCGCAAATATATTATATAACTAAATCGTTGATATTATCAATAATTAAATATTCGGTTTGTGATTTATCGTATGGGGGCCATCAGAAGCACTATGGGAATACGTGGCGCGTGCAGGTCGCCCGGAAGTACAAGCTCTGGCAAATTAGAAAGAAGTCCTGGATCTTTCACCACACCACATCCTCCTCAAGATTGATTTTATTGGCCCAGCGGGAGGTTGCGAATATATTGTCGCACAAGTGATGGCGGTGCGTTGCCTAAGGATGAAGCAAGGGGGCTGAGGCCAGTTGGTCCAAACACAGCGTAAAATGTTGCTGTTTGGACAGGTTCTATCTTACTGTGGGAGGTGTTCCTGAATACCTCAAGTGGGTCAATCGCGAGTCGTCTGTGTATTTGGGGCTGTGCAAAAACACATTTGTCGCTGGCGGTTTTTTTCACACGAACACAAAAGAATTTTTGTGAGCAGTTTGTCAGAAAACAAGGGGTATCGCGGCATTGTGGAATTTCTTGGCAAGAGGCGTTTTGCCACACGTAATGAAATTCTCGCTTGTCTCAAAACTAAATCCGGAGGAACCCCGAGCGGACTTCTCAGGGATTTAACGCTTTGCGGATTCATCGAAAAATATGCGCCCTACAATCTCCATGAAAATAGTTCGTTGGCTCGCTATAGCATTCCAGATGCCTATAAAATCTGTCCACTGTACGCCAAAAAATGGGGGGTGATGGGTCTGTGGTAGTAAGTATGCGTAAATTTTAAACAATTTTTTTTTAAAAACAACGCAACATATGGCGTATGCTCACCGATAATTGATCAAAGGAGTTTGCGTATGTCATTATTTGTTCCATCCAATTTTGTGCGAATTAATCCCGGTAGTTTTGTTATGGGTGCCGCCGATTTGGGAGCGTTACCTCATGAGGTGACTATTTCAAAGCCGTGTCTGCTAGGCAGGACTCCTGTTACCAATGATTTGTTTGAACAATTCGCGGCTGTACGCGGTGTTTCTTTGCTGGCAGAAAGATATAAAGGTTTGGATAGTGTTTTTGGCACGAACACGCATCCTGCGGTACGTGTTAATTGGTTTCAGGCCAAGGCATATGCGGATTGGCTCAACTCTCACTATCAAAAAAGTGATCGGGTTTTTGGCGAAGGTTCGTTTGATCTTCCATCAGAAGCGCTATGGGAATACGCGGCGCGTGCAGATCGCACAGAAGCACAAGCTCAGTACGCAACCAGCACAGGCAAATTAGAAAGAGGTTTAGCACTCTATGATGCAGGTGCTGACAGACGCCCAACGTCGACGGGACCAGTGGGACAATTTGCGTCTAATCCTTGGGGTTTGCATGACATGACCGGCCATGTTTGGGAATGGGTTAATGATTGGCATGGGGCTTATACTTTAGTGGCACAAACAGATCCAACAGGTCCAATCTCTGGCGAATGCCGGGTTCTGCGCGGCGGGTCTTGG
>CAZGMS010000124.1:0-11083 GCA_964526915.1 uncultured Nitrospirales bacterium | reverse complement strand
CGGGGGGGGGGGGGCCCTCGCGGGGCGCGGCCAAGTGGACTCGCATGAATCCCGATGTGTCCAGGCGATTTGGATTGGCCGAAACAACACCACGACCGCTTTTTGCCGTGGGTTCCAAAACATTATTGCAACACACGATCGATTTTTCGCAACACATTGCGCGTGCTGTGGGAAGAATATTTCCCAACATTGTCATGACGAGCTCCGAGAATGCGGGCCTGGTGTTGGACACGATCAAAAGGGATTGGGGCAATCACACGCCAGAGGAACTCAACAGCACCGTTTTGTTCAATCAGATTGTCCTGCCGCGCCTGTGGGTCGATGATCAGACCCTCACGACCGATAAGCTCTATCCCGCGGGGCATGGTGACTACGCCTACTTGTTCGCTCTGTATCACCTGGCGCAGACCTTGCACGAAGTGGGTATTCGTTATCTGGTCTATTCCAATGCCGATGAGTGGTTGTGGCAGGCCGATCCCGTGATGATTTCCATTGCGCAGGAATTTTTTGATCAAGGGCATCACATGCTCATCATCGGTACCAAGAACACCAACAATCAATTTGGCGGTGGGTTTGTGCGCTTTGCTGACGGCAGACAGTCATTGGTGGAGACCCCCAGACTCCCGTGGGAGATTGTTCAGACGGGGCAGGCACCGATTGCCCTCAACACCACGTTTTACATCATCGATGTGGCTTATCTGGCCGAGCATGAGGCCGAACTTCTGGCCGTCGAGAAATCTTTGGTCGTAAAAGAGGTGCCGGGACGCAAACCAGGTGCTGTGGAGCAGATCATTGGCGTGGACAGTTGGGCGGGTGATGTCTTTGCCGCGTGTCTTAATCCGGCCTTTGTGGAATGGCCGCGCCTGAATTTTTTGGGCATCAAGGATGGCGGTTTTGTGACAGGCCGTGAACACAGACCCGAGTTGGGTGGTCGCTCCTATCTGCATTATCTGAGTGAGACAATAGCCACTTATCCCGTGATCATGAAGGCCCTGCTCGATGGTGACCGTGATGTGGCCCAATTTTTGTTTGAAACCGGGTACTCTTATCTGGCACCGTGACTGACCACAAAGGCAATTGCGGTTTTCTTTGCGTGCCACGCCAAAAATATTCCGCTGTATTCACAGGAATAATCACATTCATCAGATGAATTCGCCTTTGGCAGGTGTCCACAATTGTGGACGGTTTTATGCGTAGAGGCGCAACCTTTGGACAAGTCAGCCGATAACCAATATATGTACTGTACGCCGTATGCATGATCACACGAAGGGAGCGAGTATGGGTTTCAATCACGACCTGTCCACAAATGTTGCAGAAAAAGCAATTACCGTCGACGCTGTTTTAAAAAACATCGATAAATTAAACAGTTGCAAAAAGACATGTCCACTCATTCACGAAGTTTCACTGGCATCCCTCTTTGAACATGATATAATGGAATGTAGCATGACAGTTTTTGACTTTACAGATTATCGCGAATTTTTGAGGGCCTATTACGAAGAACAAAAGAAAAAATACCCGTTTTTTTCTTATCGATACTTTGCGCGACTGGCGGACATTGGCGGACAGAGTTATTTGCAGATGATCATGAGCGGCAAGCGCAATTTGAGCGCCAAGACTGTGCAGAAATTCATCAAGGCCATCAAACTCAAGAAAAAAGATGCCCAGTATTTTGAAACTCTGGTTCTGTTCAACCAGACAAAAAAAGAAGATGAAAGAGAACTCTATCTGGACAGGTTGTTGTGCTTGAAGCCAGCCAAAAAAATATCTCAGTTGCAGCAAGATCGTTATTTATACTTTACAAATAAAAATCTGGTGATCCTTCGCGAGATGGTGTCTCTCCCTCATTTTGAGGAAGATCCTGAATGGATTTCAAGATCGCTGAATGGGGCCATCACGCCCAAAGAGGTCGTGAGAATAATTGAATTGCTCATCAAGCTCGATTTGATCAAACGCAACGATGAGGGCAAGCTGGTGTTGTCGAGCGGGAGCGTGAAAACCCCGCAGGATGTTGAATCGCTGGAGGCCTATCAATACTATCGTTCCATTTTCAACGATGCCAAAGAGGCGATCCTCACCGTTCCGTTTGACAAACGTGAGGTGGATTCCCTCACGATCCCCATCAGTGACAAGCACATTCCCAAAATCAAGGAGATCATCCAAACCAGTCTTGAGGAGATCGTCAAACTGGTGAACAGCGAAAAAGAGCCCTTCGACGACGTGTACCAGATCAACACCATTTTTTATCCCGTGACCAAAACAGGTAAGAAAGAGGGTGTATGAAACAAAAATGGTGCCATCTTGTTTTCCTGTTGTTGGTTCTGATGATTGTCGGTTGCTCTTCTTCGGAAGCCCCAGAGGAATATGGATTTGAGGACGACGCGTCCGTGGGGACGATCATCACCAATCCCAAGCCACCGACAAAAGTCGTGGCGGATAATATCTTTCCTGATTTTGATGCCCAACTTCCCGGTTTGATGGAGAAAGAGAAGTTTCCCCTCAATCAGGTGAGCCTGCCTCTTGAAAACAATGTGGCTGTGAGGACGATGTTGATCAAAATATTCAACATGGGCAGTATCAGGGAATTCAATTCAGAGCTTTTATTGCAGGAATTGAGGTCGTTCGGTTACGCTGTGCAAAATCAGATGAATGCGGAAGGTGTGATCTTGCCACCAACAGGCGAATTGCAAGTCACGATTTCCAAAAAACTGGGTCTTCTGGGGTATGTGGCCAAGGCTTGGCAGATTCGCATTCTGCCTGAACAGAATCATGACGGGTACACGCGCCTGTATTTTATCAATCCCGATAAAGGTGACATTCAGGCGAGTTATGTTTACAAGACATCTTCTGACGGGCAACCCATCAAGGGGATGCTGGGGTTTGCTAGTCCCAAGGCGTTGGATGAAGATCTGAAAGAGACTGAGGCCATCAGACTTTTGGTCATTGCCTTTGATTTCAGCAGCCCCGACAGGAATGTCATGACGATTCGGGTGGATCGTTTGCACGATGTGTTAGGCAGTTTGGCTGGACAATCGTTTATTCAGTGCCATTTGGGCTCATCAGTGTGTGTGGCGGAACATCAGGAGATCTTTGGTGAGGCCCCACTGCGTGTTCTGGCCAAACCGATTGTGCGCTACAGTTGGGAGGATAAATTGGATGATGTGTGTTTTGCCAGCATGGACTATTCAGAGAATCACGTACAAATGTCCGCGCCGTTGTATTTTGAGATCAATTCGCTTGCCGTGACCAAGCAGGCTTGTGACATTCCCACACCCATTTGGGGGGCACACTCATTTTCTGTGGATGATCTGTTGATGAGGGCCGATGACACCGACCCGCTGGGAGGAACTGCCAGATTGGTTTTTACAGACGGACAGTCAACCGAGGGCTGGGAGACGTACGTGGATCCTGCTCTGATCGATGTGACGTTGGATGGAAGCGGGTTGATGAATTGAATCAGGGAGATTGCCACGCTGGCCTTTGGCCAACTCGCAATGACTGGCGCCTACTTCTTTTTTACAGATCCCTTTTTTGAAGTCTCTGAGGCCAAACTCAAAACCAGCCAGTTTTTTTGACTTGAACCGTAGGGGTTGATTTGCACGCGTTGGTTCCCTGAAGCGATCACCTGCCACCTGCCTTGACCATGCTGGTACTGGCCGGGATCGTTATCGGCACCTGCCTCGGAGAGCCTGTCGAAAATGATGTGCAGTTCATCATTGATGATGAAGAGTTTGCCTTTGGTGTAGCGTTTGAAATCACGGGAAGGTGTCGTCAAAAAAAATTCCACCAGTTCGGTGTTGCTGGCCTGTTCCAGGCCCTTGGCGGCGTGTTGTGAGAGCAGGGCGATTTGCCGGTGCGTGAACGCGGGTTCGGGAGCAGAGCTGTCGACACAGATGAATTGGCAATGCCGGTATTGCACCTTCGAGAGAAGGTCAGTGAGTTGTTGGGGAGTGAGCGTGCGTGGGTGATTAAAGTTCTCACCTTTCTTTGCTTTGACCGTGATGTACTCGCGCTTATCCTTGTAGAGATTCGTTTTGCCGGCTTGTGCCTCGCTGACAAAGGAAAACAAAAAAACCGCAAAGACAATCGTTGCGATGATGATGGGGAATGTATTTTTCATATCAATGACCTTTCTGGAATGACAGTTTGCGCAAATCCCTATAAGAGATTCTTCATCATGACTCAAGCAATACAAACTTCATTTTTTCAGGCCTCATCAAGCCTTTGACAAACAACGCCATTTCTTCCCTGATCTGCGTGAGTGTGGGGACCTCCCGATTGGCTGTTTGTGCATACACCCGAGACAAAATTTCAAAACCAGTCAAGCCCGATGGGGGTGCGAACACACGCGTAAAAGGACGCTGACAGCGGTATTGATCAGTCAGCGTGCCCTCTGATTCAGCGGGGAGCGTGCCGGGCAAAACCAGTTTGGCCATCTTGGCTGTGGGTGAATCGTGCGGTGTCACCGTGGCTGTGAACGGGGTGTTTTTGAAAATGGCCGCCAGTTCAGGCTCCGAGGCGACGTCCTCATCCCAAACAAACAACGATTTGATCTGGTTTGACAAGAGTTTGTCTCGCAATTCAGATGATGTTTTGACTCCCTGGAGACCATTTTGTTTTGCCACGTGCGCATTGTGGGCATAAACCTCCACGTAACCACCGTAGTTGATGTGTCCCTGTCGGTTGCCGTGTTCATGTACCAGCATAAGCCCATTTGATGCCTTTGAGGATCGTCCCGTTAGCATCAGATAATTGATGATTATGCCCAGATCGTCTGGTGTCCCATCCGAAGGGGAATAGGGGTTAAAGAGAAAAGCGATGTTTGCTTCGCTGTTGCCAAGGAGATCAATCAGAACCCGTATCTGTTCTCTGGTCACGCCGCATTCTTGAACGGCGGTTTCTATTGAAAGAGTTTGATTTTGACAGAAGGTCTCCCACCCGATTGTGTTTGCCTTCAAATAATTTATGTCGTGCTTGTTTTGCCTGATGAGTTCACCACACACTGTCTGGAGCAGAGTCGCGTGAGAACCTTTGCGCGTATTGAGCCAGAGACTGGCTTGCTTGTTGATGTCAAAGTTCGCACTGCTCAGAGAGATCAATTTGGCGCCGTTTCTGACAGCCTGTTTGACCGAGTAAGAGAGTACGGGACTGTCTTCGGTGATGTCAGAGTTCATGAGGACGATCACGTGAGTTTGATCCAGATCATTTGGCGTGAGAGCTGATCCCGTCATGCCAAGAGAATCAATCAACTGGGGAATGATGTGATCTTGTGTCAGATCAGAGAGACTGCTGACCTGATTTGACAGGAACACCTCACGGGCGAGTTTTTGAAACAGATAGGTCACTTCGTTGGTGGCGGTTGGCGAAATCAGGAAACCCATGGCTTCGGGACCCTGTGTTTTGTGTGTTGTCAGCAACCCTTGGGCCAACGCGTTGATGGCCTCATCCATCGAGCAGGGCGCCGTCTTGCCTTGCTGTGTCCTGCGTGCGCTGGTCAATCTGTTGGTGCGTAATGCGTTGTGTTGCCCAAATCGGCCTCTTTGGCAGATGAGTCCCTGTGTGTATTGATTGATGGGTTTGCCGCCCACGGTCCAGATATCGTCATTGACCTTGTGATACACGAGGGCGCAGTTTGAACCGCAAAGCGAACAAACAGAATCATATGTTGTGGTTTTGAAGGGACCGGGTTGAGTGCAGGGCATTTTGAGACTCAGCGCCCCTGTGGGACAGATTTCCACGCAGTTGCCACATGAGGTGCAGTTGGTCTCAGCGAGGGGTTTTTCGAGGGCTGGTTTGACCACCATTTCAAACCCGCGACGCACATACCCCAACGCACCGATGCCCAGCACTTCATCGCAAAGCCGTACGCATTTTCCGCAGACAATGCACTTGTTGGGGTCGAGGACAATGTGCGGGTGTGTGGCATCCACACGGAATTTGTTGACCTTGCCTGCGTATTTCTTTTGATCCACGCGATAATCCGTGGCGACTTTTTTGAGGTCACAGGTAAAGACAGCGGAACACCCGCAGGACAGGCAACGCGCTGATTCGCACTTGGTCTCGTTTTCGGTGAGGGCGTGATCCACTTCGTCATAGGTCTTGACACGCGTGGCGGGGTCATTCTGGCGGAGATGGGCCCGTGCCACCTTGGGAAACTGTTCAAACTGGGCAGGTGTGAGTGTATCGAGCTTGTTTTTTTGGCTCAAGAACTCCCAGGGAATGTCGATCAGCTCTCCGGATTTGAGGTAATGATCGATCACATTGGCCACATCACGCGCCTGCCCAATGGCGTCAATGGCGGCTTTGGGGCCGCTCACCACATCGCCCGCGGAAAAAATGCCCGGCACATTAGTGGCTCCGGTGCGGGGGTTGGTGCAGATGGTGCGCCACTTGGTGGTTTCGATGCGCAGGTCGTCATCGGTGGTGACTGAACTCACATCACAATCCTGACCAATGGCCGAGATGATGTGATCACAGGCCAGATCAAAATCAGACCCCTTGACGGCAACAGGGCGTCTCCGGCCTGATTCATCAGGAGGACCAAGTTCCATTTTTTGGCAACGGAGTGCCGTGGGGACTTTGTCCTTCAAAACCACTTTAAGCGGGGCGGTGAGGAATTGAATGTCGACTCCCTCTTCGCAGGCGTCCTTGATTTCGATTGGATCGGCAGGCATTTCCTTGAGTGAGCGGCGATAAACAATGCTCACTTTTGATGCGCCGCAACGTAGGGCTGTGCGAGCCGCGTCGACAGCGGTATTGCCGCCGCCAACCACCACAACATGACCCTTGAGAGAGGCCAGTACACCTTTTTTGACTTGTTCCAAAAATTCAATGCCACCCAAAACACCCTGTGCGCCATCGTTGGTGATGCCCATTTTTTTGGCTACCTGTGCGCCCAGTGCCAGAAAAATCGCCTGGTAATTTTCATTCTTGAGTGAAGCCAGAGAAAAATCACGGCCCAGTTTTTGTTTGACGCGAACATCAACTCCATGGCTCACAATCCACGCAATCTCGGCGTCGAGCACCTCCTGTGGGAGGCGGTAATCGGGGATCCCGTAACGCAACATGCCACCCAGTTTGGGGTGTGATTCAAAAATGGTGATGGCGTGTCCTTTTTTGGCCAGATAATATGCGGCTGTGAGACCGGCAGGACCACCGCCAACAATGGCCACACGTTTGCCAGTTTGCGGTTCTGTTTGCGGGGAGGGAAGTTGTTTGCGGGAGAGGTCGGCCAGAGTGCGTTTGACAAAGTTCACACCGACGGGATCGTCCACGAGTTGACGACGACAGGCGGCCTCGCAATAACGCACGCACACACGGCCGCAGACTGAGGGGAGTGGGTTGTTTTGGCGGATGAGGTTGATGGCCTCTTCATACTTGCCCTCGTGGGCCAGCGCCAGATAACCCTGAACGTCCACATGCGCGGGACAGTTGTCAAAACAGGGGCCGCGACAATCTGCATAATGGTTCGACAACAGGAGTTCCAGCGCCTGTTTGCGAGAGGTGGAGATTTTTTCATTGTGTGTGGTGATCTTCATGCCGTCAGCAGGCTTGGTGGTGCAGGCCAAGGCAAGTTTGTTTTGACCCTCAATGGCGACCACACAAAGCAGACAAGACCCAATGGGTTTGAGTCGGTCATCGTGACACAGTGTTGGAATGTGAATGTTGTTTTCGCGTGCCGTGGCCAGGATAGTCTTGTTTGGATCGGCCTGAACGTTATTATTGTTGATGCTGATGGATATGAGTTTGTTAGTCATGACTTCCCCTAAGAGCTGCCCTAATTTTTGTTAATGGCGTTAAAATGACAGGCCGTGATGCACTTGCCGCATTTACTGCATTTGACGGTATCAATACTGTGGGGCGTTTTTTTTGTGCCCGTGATGGCCTGTGAAGGACAATCACGCAGACAAATGCCGCAACCGGTGCAAAGATCGGGAGTGATGATGTAATTGACAAGTTGTGCGCAACCATGGGCTGGGCAACGTTTGTCTTGAATATGCGCGTCGTATTCTTCCCTGAAATAACGGATCGTGGTCAGCACGGGGTTGGGTGCGGTTTGCCCCAAACCGCATTGGGAGGTGGCCTTGATCTGTTCGCCCAGTTGAATGAGATCGTCGATATCTGAGGGTTTGCCTTTTCCGGAGACAATGTTCTCGAGGATCTCCAGCATTCTCAGTGTGCCGATGCGGCAGGAGGTGCATTTGCCGCAGGACTCTTTTTGTGTGAATTCCAGAAAAAAACGGGCGAGTTCCACCATGCACACGGTTTCGTCCACGACAATCATGCCACCAGAACCCATGATGGCACCGGTTTCGTTGATGCGTTGATAATCGATGGGGGTCTCTGCGAGAGAGGCGGGCACACAACCGCCAGAGGGTCCGCCCATCTGCACGGCCTTGAATTTTTTGTCTCCCACAATCCCGCCGCAGATGCCAAACACGATGTCATGGATCGTGATGCCCATGGGGACTTCAACCAGGCCCGATCTTTTTACCTTGCCGGCCATGGCAAAGACCTTGGTGCCCTTGCTATCGGCTGTGCCAATGTTGGCGAAGGCCTCAGAGCCATTCAAAATGATCCACGCAATGTTGGCAAAGGTTTCCACGTTGTTGATGTTGGTGGGTTTGCCCCACAAACCGCTGGCGGCAGGGTAGGGCGGGCGTACGCGCGGAGTGCCGCGGTGTCCTTCGATCGAGGCAATCAAGGCAGTTTCTTCGCCGCACACAAACGCTCCGGCACCCTCCTTGATTTTGATGTGGAACGAAAAAGAGGAACCCAAAATATTTTCACCCAAAAAGCCGTGTTCTGTGGCTAGCTTGATGGCCTGCTTTAGTTTGCTGATGGCCTTGGGGTATTCGGCGCGGCAATAAATATACCCATAATGAGAGCCGATGGCGTAACCGCAAATCAGCATGCCTTCGAGGACCGAATGAGGGTCACTTTCCAAAACAGAACGGTCCATAAACGCACCCGGGTCACCTTCGTCCGCGTTGCAAATGACATATTTGGTGTCCCCCTGGGCTTGTCTGGCAAAGCGCCATTTCTGGCCAGTCAGAAAACCAGCGCCCCCTCGTCCCCGGAGTTTGGAATCGAGGACGGTCTGGATGACCTCATCGGGACTCATTCCCTTGAGGACTTTTGTGAGCGCCTGATATCCTTTGAGAGCGAGGTAATCATTGATTGATTCGGGGTCAATGACACCACAGCGGGCCATCACAATGCGTTTTTGTCTGGAGAGAAAATCGCTTTCGGGCCCCACCTGTTGATCATCGATAGCCAGCAGATCCGTAACAGGTCTGCCTTGCAGAATGTGTTCGGCAATAATTCGTTCTGCCTTGGTCGGCGTTACATCACCATAAAGAAAACGTTGTCCCTGTTTTTCGACTTCGACAAGCACCTCTTTATAGCACATGCCCAGACAACCTGTTTCGCTCAAGGTGACTTCACTGAGCTTGTGTGTTTCGATGAGTTGACGCAGGCGGTTCAGAACATCCTGCGCGCCTGCGGAAACACCGCAGGTCCCGGTACCGACAATGATTTGGGTCATAAAATTCTCCGTGATAGCTAAAGAGCTCAAAGCTCAAAGGAACAAGAATACTGAATATCGAACAAGGAATGTCGAATGTTGAAATTTGTCATCCCTGCGAAGGCAGGGATCCAGAATTAATGTAAACATGGATTCCGGCTTGCGCTGGAAGGACTTTCACTTCGACATTCCTTGTTCGATATTCGATATTCGTTTTTCACCTTTCACCTTCGAGCTGTTTTTATATTGCTTCAAAATCTTTCTCACCTTCTGCGGTGTGAGCCTACCGTACGTCTGGTCGTTGACCATGAGGGCCGGGGCCAGACTGCAACAACCCAGGCAGGCCACTGGTTGCAGCGTGAACAGCCCATCTGCTGTCGTGTCGTCGCCTTCGAGTTTGAGTTCGTCCTCAACGATGCTGATGAGGGTCTTGGCGTCGTTGACATGACATGCTGTGCCATCGCAAACCCGGATCAAAAATTTGCCAATGGGTTTGAGGCGGAACTGTTTGTAAAAAGTAATCACACCGTAAATTTCGCTCTTGGTGTTGCCTGTCACCTGGCTGATGTACTCAATGGCCTGAGGGGTGACATAACCACAGGACTCTTGCGCGCTTTGCAGGAGCGGGATCAATTCCCCCGGTTGCGCGCGGGATTGCCAGAGATCAATGTTGATTTTGGGGCTTGTGGGCTGAGCAGAACTCAACACCTGAGTTTGTGAATCGGTCATATCTGGGTCCTTGTTATATTTCAAAAAGGTCAATGATGGGCAGTACCCGGACTCGGGTAATGCCGTCGAGTTGTCGAATCTGCTGTTGGGCGGTATTGTGAATGTCTCTAAAATTCTTGCGGGTGACGCGCAAAATGACGTCAGCTTTTTCTGCAACGCACAAACAGGAAAGAGTGCCTTCGATTTGACATAGCGACGATTTCAATTGTGTCAGTTTTTCTTTATGGCCCTCAATCAGAATGAAAGCCGATACGTTGGTTGCGCCTTCTGTTATGCTGTCTTGACAATGGGGATGAAAGGTCTGGTCACAGGGTGTGGGGTCATTGAGGGCCACATACCTATCCAGATGATCAATCCCCTTCAGGGACATGATCTTTGTGTTGATAAGGATGTCCAATTCCGTGGAGGAGGGGGCAGTGAGTTCCACAACGAGATCGTAGAGATCGCGCACCGCGTGGCATGAGACTGTGTTTTGCAAATCTGTGAGCTTGTGAAAAATCTGGATGCGGTCCGCAACCTGATTAATTTTGAGCATGACATACGCACGGATGAAACGGGAATTGTCGCCTGAATGGCAACAACCCGTAATCGATGGACTTAGCGGCATGAGACCTCCCTTATTGGTCGCGGCACGATATTTTCAAAAAGCAGAAAATGTAAAGCGAATTTCATTAATCTTAGTAATGCGTCACTGAAGCGTTTTGATTTTTCGGGTCCTGCTCCGGGTCGCTATTTTTTGACGCTCTTCGCAAGCGGGGCTTGCTCCGCAGGCCGCATCAAAATAATAGCTCCCCGTATCACCCCAAAAATCAAAATGCTCCAATGAGTGAC
>CAZGMS010000123.1:0-21745 GCA_964526915.1 uncultured Nitrospirales bacterium | reverse complement strand
CCGATCCTCCGTGGAAAGTGTTCGCGAGTGTGGTAACCCGCAAATGCCCACAGAATCGGACTTTATCAATTTATAGATTTATTTAACCGGACAGGCGTGGAACAGTTTATGACACTTGAATTTGTTCTTTTTATAATTATTTTTTTGTTTTCTGAATTTTTAATTGAGAATGACCATGTTATTTCGTTCAATTATATTTGCCACTGAGTTGGGAGGAGGTATTATTCATTCATAATATGCTCTTGATTCTAGCATTTGTCGGTGTCTGTCTTGCCATTCTTTTCTTTGCACACGAATGTTTGTCATGAGTCGCTCATAACGTTCTTGTACCCATAATGGATTACCAATAAAACAAACATAGCTATCGTCCTTTTTATATGGACACGCAGGTGCACGGTGATCATTTTCGATAATTTCGTCAATCATCGTTCGATACTTGATCTGCCGCTCTTGAAGCGTCTTGCCCAAATTCTTGTAAAACTCTGGCTCAGTCAACAAGGGATCCTCTTTACCAAACGCGTAGTGATGATATGATGACCATTTGTGCTTTTTCGGATGAACCATATTTACCGTCCTTCGGGGGTTTAAGTCGTTGTAAATGATAACGTTCATGAGATCGTCATCAGTTTCCATTGTCGGCGATTTAAACCGATCCATGATCACTTGTCCCCTGCGACCCACGTGTTTATTAAGGATCTTTGAAAAACAGCCGTTAACAACTCTGAAAAAATCTGAGAACAATTTTTGTGACGAGCACCGCCCCGTTAAATGTACGTGGTTGTCCATTAAACAATAGGAAAAGAAAATGACATCATAGATGGTTTTGTATTTGAGCAAAAGGTCATAATATAGGGCCTTTGCAAATTCAGAATTCAAAAGCCAATCTTTGTTATGACATTGCCATGTGACATGAAAAACAGAACCTTCGAAAACCAATAAATTTCTGGGATAATTTGCCATGCTCTATGCATTAGCTAAAAGTGTGCCAACATGAAAAAAAAATTCAACTAATGATATTGGGAGGTTAACTTAACACTTAAAAAAAACTCCGTCCCGGAGCAACAAAAACGTCTCAGATATGGGACTGTGAGTGGAACACCGTCATGACTATTTTGATGACTATTTTGAGTGGAACTCCGTCATGACTATCTTATTATCTTCCCATCCTCACCACCACCTGATGTTTCACCAGAGCCTTATCCAGAGCGATCTGATGATCGCTCACTCGTTGACCGTCCAACTCCGTCCACAACACACCCTTTGCACAATGATCGGGATTCTCAACACGGATCTCGTAAAGAGCCTCACCATGATGATAACTCATTTGAAAACCATCCCATTTCTTGGGGATGACAGGATCAATCCGCAGTGTACTGCCACATATCTTTAGTCCCAAACACTCTTCCACCCAGGCACGATACATCCACGCCGCAGAACCTGTGTACCAAGACCAGCCACCCATGCCAACATGACCCTTGAGGTGGCACACATCAGCGGCCACCACATAAGGTTCAAGGTTATAAAGCCAGACAGCTTCGGGAGTGCGGGTACGCTCAATGGGATTGATAAACCGCATCAGCTCTGCCGCTCGATCTCCGTTTCCGCTCCTGGCCAATGCCATAGCAAACCATAAAGCCGCATGCGTGTACTGACCACCATTTTCCCGAACCCCCGGAGGATACCCTTTGATGTAACCAGGTGAGGGATTCGATTCATCAAAGGGAGGAGTGAAAAGAAGAATGAGTTTTTCATCTTCTTTCACCAGATATTTCCAGGCAGATTCCAAAGCCTGCAGGGCACGATCTTTGTTCGCCGCTCCCGAAAGCCAGGCCCACGACTGAGGCAAAGAATCGATTTTCGCTTCTGCGTTCGCTTTGGATCCCAAAAGCGAACCATCATCAAACGTGGCACGAAGATACCACTCGCCATCCCAGGCAAAACCCTCGGTGCTTTGAATGAGCTTGTCTCTCGCTTGCAGATACGTGCGTGCCAGCTCCGTCTCGCTCTGCAACACAGACATTTCGGCCATTCGCTTGAGCACATCGATCATGAACCACGCCAACCAGACACTCTCACCCCTTCCCAAAGCACCCACCAGGTTCATCCCGTCATTCCAGTCTCCTGTACCCATCAGAGGCAAACCGTGTGCTCCAAATCGTTGCGCACGTGATACCGCTCGCTGACAATGCCCAAAAAGAGAGACTTGCTCTGTGGCCTGCACGGGCATCAAGAAGAGTTCGTGTTGATTCTGATCCAATTCAGGCGCGTCGATAAAAGAAATGATTTCGTTGAGAATGCCCTGATCGTTTGTCACGTAAACATATTGCGCGACCACGTACGGCAACCACAAAAGATCATCTGAGATTCGCGAACGGATCCCCGCACCACCGGGTGGGTGCCACCAATGTTGTACATCACCTTCCCTGAACTGACGATTGGCCGCAAGCAAAATGTGTGCACGCGCCAAAGATGGTTGCATGTAAAGCAGGGCCATCACATCCTGCAACTGATCACGAAAACCAAACGCACCGCCGGATTGGTAAAAAGCCGATCTTCCCCAAATGCGGCACGACAGCGTTTGATACAACAACCAGCGGTTGACGAGAAGATTGGTCGACAACTCAGGGGTTTGCACCTGGATGGTGTTCAAGTTCTGGTCCCACCAGCCTTTTGTTCTGTTGAAGGCTGTTTCAAAAGAGTGTTTCCTGCGGTAGTTCAAAACCAGCGCTTGAGCTCGTGCCACAGTGGGAGTCTGTCCCAACAGGCAAACAAGCTCGGTTGCTTCGCCAGCAGCGAGTGTCACAGTCACTTGCAGGGCCGCACAGGGATCGAGTCCAGCCCCCGATCGGCCTGAGAGCCGCACATGTTCCAAGGCCAGTGGATTTTGAGGGGAACGATTTCTTCCCAAAAAAATCGAACGATCACCCGTGTAAGCTTCGGCAGGAATATTCAAGGCCACAAACGCTATCGCCTGCGGGTAATCAGGATGATAACTGTTACGGGCTGTCATGATCCGAAGTTCATCATCCCAGTGGGTCACAATGTGCATTTGCGAAGATTCGCGCGCCTCTCCCAATATCCATTCCACATAATAGGTGAGCGAGAGTTTGCGAGGTCTGCCAGAATCGTTAAAGAGTCTGAGTTTTTGAAGTTTGACCGGCTCTCCTCCCTGATCATTCACAGGAACAAAAACAGTGAGTTCTTGATTGATGCCATGACTGTTGTGTTCAAACAACGTGTAACCAATACCGTGTTTGGTTCGGTAAGCACTTTTTTCGCGAATCGGTGACGCCGTGGGCGTCCAGAGGCGACCGGTCTCTTCATCACGAATGTAAATCGCCTCAGATGACGGGTCGGCAACAGGATCATTCGACCACTCGGTCAGACGGTTACGCTGGCTGTTTCCCTGCCACGTGAAACCAGCGCCCGTTTCGCTGATCACTGTTCCAAAAGAGGGATTGGCGATCACATTCACCCAGGGTGCCGGTGTGTTGAGATCGGGGCCCAGATAGATTGCATATTCGCGTCCATCCTGAGTGAAACCACCCAGACTGTTAAAGTAATTCAGTTCCAAAAAAGGCAAGGCTGTTGCGCGATCACGATCTGACTGCTTTCGAACCAGTAATTTGGGAAGTTCTGGTGCGTCTGTTGCCTCTCCCATTTGTTGTGGCAGGCCACCACGGGCCGCAATCAACACAACATTTGCCACGGCACGCATGAGGATCAGATCTTCCTTGGGAATGAGTCCTGCACTGCGCAGATAAACACCGCCCGGCTGTTCTTTGCCTGTGCTGGTAGTGAGTTCCAGCATCATGCGTTCCAGTTTTTCGCGCAAGGGTTGTTCGTAGCTGTGGGCTTCTTCGTTGATGATGATCAGATCGGATTTAAGCCCGTGCCTGTGCCAATAATTATGGGCCTGTAATATCTGACGAATCAAACCAATGTCCCTCGCTTCACCAATGACAACGAGCACGATGGGAAGATCACCCGAAATCCCGTACGCCCACAAGCCGGATTGACCTTTGCCATTTTCCATGATGCGTTTGGCCGGTGCACGAAGAAGATAATTCGGATAAAGGAGATGGCTGGCCAATAATTGGAATCTGCGCGCCTCCTCGGATTGAATACGGAGCAGTCTCAATTCCACCTGGGCAGACGCCCACACCGTATCCATCGCGTGTTCAACGGTGTGAGCTGAACTGTATTTGCTGATGAGGTTCAAGACGAGCTCGCGCGAAGGGGCAACAGCCAACACCAGAGAAATCTGAACGCGCTGGCCGGGCTCCAAAATCAAGCCCTGCCGAAGACTCAAGATGGGATCCAGAACAAAACCCTGAGAGTTGCCAAGCTTCTGCCCGGCCCCCATGGGATTGGCGAGTGTCCTCCCTCGTCCAATGAATTGGCGACGATCCGTTTCAAATTGCATACCCTCAGTCACAAGACAGTCCTGCGTGAAGCAATGTGCGACACAAATCGGGGGCGCACCGTCACCGCGAGACCTGCGGTAAGCCAATACGGCCTGCTGACCAGGCACACCTTCGGTTTGAATGAAAAGTTTGTTAAAGGCGGGATGCTGTTTGTCGGCCTGGTGTGGCGCCATAGAAAGTTCTATATAACTCGTGACGTTGAGTTTTCTGACACGCGCGGAACGGTTGATGACTGTGAGGCGACGCACTTCAACATCATCTTCTGGCGGCACAATGATTTCTGTTTCGGTTTCGATGTCGTGATCTTGTCGTTGGAACACAGCGCGGTCGACGGTAAACGTCGCCTGATAGGTCTCAACAACTCCTCCTAGGGGGTGATATGTGTTACACCACAACTGATTCGAATCGACATCATGAATGTAGCAGAAGGTTCCAAAAGCATCCCTGGTGGTATCTGATCGCCAACGTGTGATTTCGAAATCACCCCACCTGCTGTAACCGCCACCGGCATTTGTGACCATGAGGGCATAGCGACCGTTACTCAAAAGCTGGGTTTTGGGTGTTGCTGTGTGAGGAGTCTCAAACTGGCTGATGGTGTGAGACACTTCACCCACACTGGCTATTGAAGATACGCGCTCTCGTGTGGAGATGTGATGGATCGTGGGCAGAACGGGGATGCGTTCGAGCAACAAGGGTTCCACTGTGCGCACGCGTTGATCCGCATGAAAATAGCGTTGCAGGGAATTGTTGTGTAAAAAATTGGTGAGAGACAAAAACCCCATCCCCTGATGATGAGCCATGTAAGCGCGCACAATGACGCCGCGCGCGCCACGTTTTGCCTGCCGACTGAAATCGATGGCCTCAAAATACCCGTGGTCATTCAGGAGCCCCAGCCCCGCCAGTCGTTTGAGATTTTTGAGTGTCTTTTGGGGTGCGACGCTGACCGCCAAAAGAGAGGCGTATGGCGCAATCACTATCGTTTCTTCTTGTCCACGTTTGAGTCCCAGACTCGGTACTCCAAAAGCATGATACTGATACGTCTTGTGAATGTCGAGATCACCGAAAGCCGATTCCGAGATTCCCCACGGAACCCGGTGTTTGTTGGCGTAGGCAATTTGTATGGCGACAGCTTCGTGAGCGGCTTTGTCGAGCAACGTATTCCCATACGAGCGTTGAAAAAGAAAAGGCATCAGGTATTCAAACATGGTTCCTGTCCAACTGAGCAATACCCGGTGACGCCCAACAGCGCCATAAGGACGAGTCATGTCGAACCAATGCGCAACGGGAACCTCCCCGCGTGCGATGGCAATGAAACTACCCAAACGCGCTTCGCTGGCCAATAGATCATAAAAGGAGCGATCCAATCGCCCTTCCGAAACATTGTAACCTATCGAGAATAATTTGCGCTCAGGGTTATACAAAAAATGCATGTTGATGGACTCGGAAAGTTGTTCACATTCCAGGGTGAGTCGTTGCGTGAACGCCAGAGCTTCTCCCGCCAGCCATTTTGATCTGCTGAAAGCGATCAAGACGCGATCAATCCAGGCAAGTCTTGCCTGATCCTGGGTCGCCATTTGGCTTCGTACACTTTCGAGTGATTTGATCACGGACACCTGACCCTTGGCCAAGGCCACGAGTGACGGGGCTTGGGTGAGCGCAGAATGAAATTCGGGCAGAATATTTTTATCCAGACGGAGGATGTCTTCATCAGTTTTTTCATTCAAGATTTCGATCCAGCCCAGATAGCGATCAGCTGTGTCCCGCCAGGACTCAAGTTGATTGAGCAACGCACCAACCCAATAGTTTGTGTTCCCCGGTGTGCCTGGGAACGCGCTGGTCTTCTGCTTGAGATGAGTAACTATTGTTTTTGTTTTCCAAAGGATCGCCAGCACATCCCCGGCGTATTTTCGTGACGTGTTCCAGTTGTGCAGAAGAGAATCAAGGTCATCCACAATAAAACACCCCCTGGTTTCGCTTGTCACATATTCTTTCAATATTTCATAAGCATCACGAATACCCTCAACGGCTTTGTCGTCCAGCAAAGGGAGCAAAACGAGTTCCTCGAGCCCTTTTTTAAGGGTCCAAAGGCACCCCAGGAAATTCCCGCTATCGACTGTGGAAACATACCGGGGGGGCAAGGGAGCCAAGGTTTGAATATCGTACCAATTAAGAAGGTGACCTTCATAGCGTTCCAATTTGGCCAGGGTTTCAAAGGTTTTTGACAATTTGTGCACGACATCGTCTGTCGTGACGTATCCAAAATGACGCGCACCCAAAACACTGACCATCCAAAGGCCAATGTTCGTTGGACTGGTACGCAGAGCCAGTTGGTTTCGGTGAGAGACCTGATAATTATCGGGCGGCAACCAGGAGGATTGCTCATTCACAAAGTCCGAAAAGTAGCGCCAGGTGCGTCGCGAAATGCGTCTTAGGAATTGTCGATCGTCATCGGAAATGAATGAGTCAGGTTGTTTGACAGCAGGTCGCCGATTGAGGAACCAGGCAACAAGTGGGGAAAACAACCACACACCCAACCAGGGACTGGCCTGGATCAGGTGATTGGGTTTGTCATAAAGAGATCCCATCACAAAAAAAGAGGTGCAAACACTGCTGACTCCCACTGAAAGGTAAAACTGGGAAACCTGCTTCTGGGCACTGCGCCCAGTCATTTGTACTGTACTCCATTCCAGAAGCTGGCGGTGCGAAATAAAACGTCTGTAAAGACTGCGCACGATCGCGTCCAGATTCATCCAGGATTGATAAGGCAGGAGAGAGGCTTCCACAACGACTCGAGCAATATCCGCCACAATCCTTGAAAAGGAAACGCTTTTGAACCCCTGCCGCGTCGTGGCCCAGGTGAAATGCTGGGCGAGAGAGTGGAACATAAACTGTACAATCACAAAGGCGCTGGCGATGAAACCAACCCAATACGATAGCAACCAGGAAGCGGGCAACACAACCAGACATGAGACTGGCAAAAGACTGCGACGCAGATTGTCAAACACCTTCCAACGGTCAAACAGGGAAAGAGGATTATTGACACGTTGACCATCGTACCCAGGGACGCGTGGCGTGACCCAGTCTGCAATTTGCCAATCACCGCGGATCCACCGGTGTTGGCGCTTCACAAATGTCAGATAGTCCTGGGGAAATTCATCGAAAAGCTCAATATCGCTCACCAAAGCGACCCGGACGTGGGCCCCTTCAATCAAGTCGTGGCTCAAAAGACAGGCATCGGGAAATCGTTTTGACAAAAGCTTGCTGAACGCGCGCACATCATAAATGCCTTTACCGTGGTAAGACCCCTCACCCACCAGGTCCTGATACACATCCGAGACAGAGTTGGTGTAGGGATCAACGCCAACAGGGTTTGAAAAAAAACGGCTGAAAGGTGATCCGCTGGCGCTCGGCAGAGACGGCGTGACGCGTGGTTGAATGAGCACAAAGGTGCCGGGCATGACGCGCCCCGCATCATCGAAACGGGCCCGATTGAGTGGGTGTGAAATGGTTTCGATCATCCGACGCGCGGTACCGTGTGGGAGTTGAGTGTCGCTATCAAGTGTGATGACGAAACTCACATTGGTGAGCAAATGGGGATCACCCACATGCACGAAACGTTCGGCACCGTGTGGCCTCGTGCCCGTAATCAAATCGTTGAGTTCTTCCAACTTCCCCCGTTTGCGCTCCCAACCAATAAATTTATTTTCGGATTGGCTCCATTTTCGTTCACGATGAAAAAGATAGAACAAATCTGCCCCATAGCGTTGATTGAGTCTTTCGATGGCCTGAACCGCTGCCTGGAGAAGCGTGGCATCTTCTGCGGTTTGCGGCGAATTGGCATCGGTATCGTCCGACAGGAGTCCGAACAGGAGGTTGTTTTGCTGATTGGCCAGATAACGCACTTCCAGTTTGTCTGCCTCTGCCTGAACGGTTGCCAAATTCGACAGCATCATGGGAACAACCACCAGCGTCTGACAATCATCGGGGATGCCAGAGATTTTGTAATCCATTTTTGGCAAAATGCGTGGCGGCAAAAAACGCGTGATGAAGTAATGCATCACATCCAGAGAGAGTTGACTGACAGGGATGAGCAAAAGAAAAACCAGGCAGCACTGGGCCAGACAGGTCAATTCCCCCAGCCCCCAAAAAAGGATCAGTGTGAGAAAAAGAGAAAACAAAAAACCAAAACCCAGGAAATAGACTTTCAAGTGATGCGCGTATATCCCGTGAAGCAACCGGAACCGAAGTGTTTCCCTGCATCCGATCAGCATTGCCAAATGATTTCTTTTCTCTCCGATCAGGTGAGCCCCCAGGTGAGCAAGTCGGCCATCAGCTGTTCTGTTTGATTGCGCCAGACGGGCTTGATCGATGGCTTTCTGGGCCACCTGCTCTTCTGTCAAATGAGAACCACGGTGAAGTTCCTCAACACAGCGACGATAACGGTCGCGTGTGGCAAAATCCATCTTCGGATAAATGCCGGCAGGGTCCGTACGTAACAGTTTTTCAACGACGCTCAACTTTTCGAACATGACTTTCCAATCAATCAACGCCAGCTGACGCAAACTGGTAAAGGCGTTCCCGATGGATACCCTGTCCTCCATTTCATGATTTTTTTCGCGCAGGCTGAGTTCGGCAAAGGTTTTGTTGAACGTATTTTCCAGCCAGTTTTGCACAGGCGTGAGCACCGCCCCCTCATCGTAGAGACAATCGATGAGTTGCGCCCCAAAATGAAGGCTGGGACAAGCCTGGTTTTCGGTAAGTTCTGCCAGTATGGAAAACAAGTCTTTGGTATCTCGTCGATTGGCCATGATGAGCCGGTGTGCCCAAAAATCAGCCATTTCTTCTTCGCGCAACTCCGTGAGGGCCCTTTCTGAAAGGTGTCGTATGCCTTCGATAAGCGCTATGCGCAACATCTGGGGAGTTGTCCAGAGTTCAGCAATCGACAAGGCCCTTTCGTTTTGATAAGCCTCCAAGTATTTTATGATGTTATCTTCATCCAAACGAAAATCAGTGCCAGACACAAACTCCCTGGCCAAACCATAAATACGGGGCAAACCCTTGAAGGGTCCGCTCTCAAGCGCTGGCAATTTTTGATAATGACCACGCGGCAGGTTGAGTAACACGTCACGGGCATTGCCTTCCAAAATGTATTCGTTATCGAGAAGCCATTCGGCTGTGGGGGGCAAACTCTGTTCCAATCGATTGGCCTCGGAAAGATCCTGGCAGGCTTGCTGAACCCAGTACCGACTTTGTTTGAGACGTTTGAGTAACTTGATGTCGCGTAAAGGTTTTGGATCAAGCGAGTGACCTGCGGCCACGCGCTGGGCATGCTCTTGCAGTTGTTCATTTGTGAGCGGAAGTTGCGATGGCCATTCTTCTTTGAGGGAACCGTTCCTTTTGGGATGAAGAATAAAAATTGTGGGGGGGGCCTGCGCTCCCTCCAGCAAAAGAGTTGAGGGAATCTTGAGCTTTTCAATGGGGGCTTGCAGAATGAGAACTGTTTCGTCATTGGAGAGCCAGCGAGCATGATCGCGGATTAGCTGTTTGGCCACACCAAATCTGGAACGTCTGATCAAAATCACACCAAAAAGAGAGCCCGATAAACTACTCGCAAAAATAAATAGCAACCGATGAGTCAGGTCCTGGCAAAGGAACAGAAGCGCAGTGGCGTAGGTTGGAAGAATCACAGCGACAAATCCAAAGATAACAAAGAACATCAGCAAACAAAAAACCAGACGCCGGTAAAAAGGATCGTGGATGAAAATTTTTCCTTTGGCGTCCTTATGCATCCAGGCAACGCGGTGGCAACCTTTGCGCGCAAGTCTCTTGGCGGCGTCACACGCCTCACTTTTTTTAGGGAAGTAGCCAAGAAGGATGCCATTTTTCATGAGTGATGCTATCCTTAGTCCTCATTGCTCTGCGAGTACAGCGGGAAATGTCACAGGCAGAAATGGCATCAAATCTTGACACCAGACAGGTAGGGCACATTCGTATGAATGGGAATGGCGGGCATCAGATGATCACACAAAAAGATGGCCGGAACATAGCTGATTAAATCCTAAAACACCCAATGCCACGGCAAACAGAGCAACCCAGATGTTGTCACAAAAGGTTTTTTGGCGATGCACAACACAATACTTTTGGTTTTAGATTCTTTCTTCTTAAACCAAGTCAAACTTTTGAGTGCTTTATCGGATGGGGTTTCTTCCGCCTCCACAGCAATGGCCAATTTGTGTCCTGACCTAAAAGACAACATGAACGGTATTTCACTGCCTCCCCTCGTTGTATAAGACTCCATCATAACACGACCAAAAGATCCATAAGCAATTTGCGTTCGAAACTCATGATACAAACACCTGATCATGTCTTGTCGTGTTAGCTTTGCCTCCAGCGGACAGAGATAATGAGAAAGGCCTGGGTCCTCGAAAAAATATGTTTTTCCAAAGGGACGTATCAAAAATAATCCCTCTAAAGCATCCAAGACAGCTTTAACGGTTGGTTGCGAACAACCCACCCTTCGCGATAAATCTGCCATACAAGCCGGAAAACCCTGGTTTTTAGCCAGTTCTGTGAGAATCGTGATCAATTTTGTGACTGACAATCTCACCTGCCTGACAAGCTGAATATCACGGCCTAACAATGTATCTAAATGATTGGCAAAATAATTTTCTCTCAAACCATCATCTCTCAGAAAACAAATGCCTGGCAATCCCCCGCTTTTCATAAAATGATACAGCTGAGTTTGATTGGCCCATGTTTTCTTTTGCAAAGAATTGATCAGAATATCTTTGTGACAACCTGTCACAAGAGAAAGAAATTCTGATGGCTTTTTACTGTGACACTCAGACAAATTCAAAGGAAACAGCTCAAGAAGAAATAGGCGCCCTGTCAGGGATTCTCTGATCTGGCGCCGTGCAGCAAAACGAACTGATCCACTAATCAAAAAACGCCCGAGCCTACGCAGGTTATCAATGGAATATTTAAGAGCATCAAAAGCCGGCGGATATTTTTGAATCTCGTCGAGGGCCAAAGGATAATCTGCCACTTCTAGCAATGAGGCTCCCTGACGTTCAAAACGGGTTTGAAATTCAATTTGATCGAAAGAATGATAACGAACCGCAATTTTTTTTAAAAGAGTCGTTTTTCCCACCTGCCTCATGCCCACAACGCCAACACAGGGGGCCTGTTTGAGGGCTTTGGCAATGACCTGTTCGCAAAATCGGTTTCTTTGGTGTGCCATAAAAGCATTAAACACCCATTTTAACAATTATGTCAAATCTAAAATAGCACTTTATTTATGACATAATTACAAAAACAGCATACCCTTCCTGGATTTATTGCGCCCAAAGTCTTCTGGTTATTTTGGATGAGCCTGCGAAGATTTAACTTCAAACAAAAAAACCACCCGAAGGTGGTTTTTTGTTTTCACGCGTCCCCAACAACAATCAGTTGGAACAAGATTTCGGATGAAATTGGGAAAATCTATGGATTGAAAGAGGTTATACCTCCTCTGGGCCAGTACAAAGCTCCGATGTCATCCCCATTAACCCATCAAAATCTTAAACAATCACTCCCTCTATGGGATTAGAACTATGTATTAGGGAGAAGGGTATGGGAAGGAAAGAAAAAGGTCCGCGATGCGTTTGCATTGCCAACGCATTTTTTGTGAACCGAACAAAGTCGAATTTCTTCACACAGAAAAACCAAAATTTGAGACAGTGTTTTTGATAATACCGGATCGATTACTGGCACCCATTGTTGATGAGTTTCTGCTGGGCTTGCTTTGCCCTGAGCACCGATTGGTTGTAGCCCAATGAGGATTGAGACACCCCACCCTGATAGCTGTTCATCATCGAACCTTGGGCCATAGCAAGGTTGCTGTTATACTCCAGCCTCAACAATGAGCAAATTTCTGGCTTACCCGCCTGTTTGGTTTGGGGCTGATCATTCTGGGTCACGGACACAGGCTTCTTAAAATTGGGATTGTGAAGATTTGCCCTCGCCCACGTTGCATCATCAAAAGAATCCACAACTACCGAGGTGGCCATTAGCCTCCAATTGTTGTAGTCTTTTATCAGAACAGGGATTAGGTGCCACATGCCTTCAATAGTGTGAATTGTCTCACGCTGTCTCACTTCGATACTCATGAGATGAGATTGGGACAGGAATTTCTTTCGGCCAAAATAACCCATTAAAATACATCGTGAATATTTTTTTAGGTATTGGCAACCGTTAATCACTTGCGCTGTTATTAACGATATTATATATATTCGTCAATAAACGAGCAACTCATTAACGAATCGCTAATATGGCTACCCAATCAAAAATTCATGGGAAAAAGGTCAAGTGTCCGGAAGGTTATCAAGCTTATGTCCCTGATCCGCTTCCTCCGCCGATAGAATGGAATGATCGGCTGGCAAGACATCTTTCTGATGCCGATCGCCTCATCGGTCAGCTGGCCTCAATCGGAGCCGCCCTACCCAATCCTCATCTGTTGATTCGTCCCTTTGTCCGACGCGAAGCCGTCTTGTCGAGCCGTATCGAAGGAACCCAAACCTCACTGGCGGAATTGTTCGCGGATGAGGCCGGTGTGGAATCACAGCAAGACCGTTCGGATCTCAGGGAAGTCGAAAACTATGTCAAAGCCTTGGAATATGGAATCAAGCGTCTCAAGACTCTCCCCATTTCACTGCGTCTGATTTGCGAGGTCCATGAACAGCTCATGAAGGGTGTTCGAGGCAATATGGCTACCCCCGGAGAATTCCGGAGATCTCAGAACTGGATTGGTGTTGCTGGGTGCACGTTACAGAACGCGACCTACATTCCGCCACCTCCGCATCTGCTCATGGATTGTCTGGGAGCTTTGGAAAAATTCTTTCACGAATCCACACTGCCGCCACTCGTGACGATTGCTCTGATCCATCTGCAATTTGAGGCGATTCACCCATTTCTCGATGGAAACGGTCGTGTGGGACGCCTGTTGATTATTCTGTATCTTGTGGAGCGCGGTGTTTTACCATCACCAATCTTGTACCTCAGCGCCTTTTTTGAAGCCAAGCGAGACGAGTATTATGCGCGCCTACGCGCTGTGAATGAAAATGGCGATTGGGAAGGTTGGGTTGAATACTTTCTCAACGGAGTCGCCCGTCAGGCAGAAGATGCATTAGGTCGTATCAAGCGAATACAGGAAACCGTCGCAAAGTGGAAACAATCCTTTACGGCTAAGGCCGACAAAAATTGTTTGTTGTTGATTGACGACTGCATGGCGAATCCTTTTATGGCCGTGAGTGGCGTGGCCAAAAAACACAAGATCGCCTTTCCTACGGCCCAGCGCGCCATCGATAAACTGGAGAAAACGGGTGTCCTGAAACAAACTAGCGACGCAAAACGAAATCGGATTTATTGCGCTCGAAAACTTTTGAATATCTTGGATGAGCCTGCAAAGGTTTAAGGTCAGTGGGAATAGTGAAATGACATTTGTCTTGTAAAGGGGAATTTATGAATACTTTGATTGTCAGTTATTTGCCCAGCGGTGAACGTTCAAACACCAAACAATTATTGGACGCATTGCTGACACGAATCCCTGCAATTAATATGGAGCGATTGGATCTGCTCCAAGATGTTCCCGACATGTTTGACGAGTTGCGACTCAGCGCCTACATCGATCGCAACTACCAAAATAAAACACTCTCGGCAGAACAACAAAACGCCATCCAAAAAATGGATCGCATGACCGCTCAGCTCAAGTCTGCCGACATTGTGGTGATCGCATACCCCATGCACAATTTTTCCATGCCCGCCATGATCAAGGCCTATTTTGATTCGGTGATGCAAAAGGGAGTCACCTGGTCTATCGGATCAAAAGGATTTGAAGGACTCATGAAAGGCAAGAAGGCCCTTGTCCTAACCTCCTCTGGTGGTGTTTATGAAGGCCCCATGGTGAGTTGGGAACACTCCACCACCCTTGCTAAAACCGAATTTTCATTTATGGGTTTTTCTGATGTCAGGGTGATTTCAGCCGCTGGCCTTAATATGGATCCTCAAAAAACAGACCAAATCATTGATGATGCGAAAAAACAATTACGAGTTGCCATCAAAGAATGGTGGCCCGCAAACGGACAACCCTAAGGGCACCCCTAAAGGACTGACGAAGATCAGGTCAAAAGATTGTCAGTGCCTGCATATAGACAGGGGCCACATGCCTTCAATAGTGTGAATTGCCTCACACAGTCTCACTTCGATGCTCATGAGATGGGATTGGGACGGGAATTCCTTTCCGGCACAAAATAACCCATCAAAATACATCGTGAATATTTTTTTTCGTATTGGCACCGTTGTTGCATTCCAAGTGGACATGGAAAGTAACAACACATTAATACCCAAATATGGCGGCTATAGAAAATTGCGAAGTTTTCAGGTTTCACAACTTGTTTATGATGGAACCGTGATCTTTTGTAACCGTTTTATCAACAAATTTTCTCGCACGCACGATCAAATGGTACAGGCGGCCCGAAGTGGCGTCCAGAACATAGCCGAGGGAAGTATGGCCAGTGCGACTTCAAAAAAAACTGAGTTGAAACTCACCGGAGTTGCTAGAGCCAGTTTAGAAGAACTCCTGTTGGATTTTGAAGACTTTCTCAGACAAAAAGGGTTGTCGCAGTGGCCAAAAGATTCAGACAAAGCATTGGCAATCAGAACAAACTATTTGTCAGACCAGTCCGACAAGTCTGACGGGTCTGACCTTGTTGGCCTGAAAACAATCACTGCGGAAAACGCTGCCAACATACTTATTTGTCTGATCAATCAGGCAAGCTATTTGTTGGGTAGACAACTCAAAACCTTGGAGAACCAATTTCTAAATGAGGGGGGCTTTTCAGAAAGATTGTATAAGATGCGTAGCGGCAGACGGTAAAGTTTATCTGTTTTCATAATGTAGCCGCTTGCTCAAACCCTCTTCAAACAAAAAAACCACCCGAAGGTGGTTTTTTGTTTTCACGCGTTTGGCGTCCCCACGCTTCAGGAAGAAGTATGGGTGATGAAGGAGTTTAAGCTGGTAATTGCGAGTCCTACCCGCTAAAAGCGTTTCTGCTTGAAATATAAGGTGTCTTTGATATTGAAGCAAATATGTTTAACGATGACTACCGCAAAAAGGCGCAGGAAGACTACGAACTCAAAGTGGCAAGTGACCGGCTTGATGGAGCCTCTAAGGCAAGGGACGATATAAACCAGTATGTCCGAGAGCATAGAGAAAAATACTTTTATAACCTAGCGTTTTTGTCAGCGGGTGCCATAGCATTAAGCGTCAATTATCTTACGGCTAAAAGTGAGATGCTATCTTGGCAATGGGTTTTGGTGGTTTCTTGGGTGCTTCTTCTTATTTCTCTATCGTTATGTCTTCTAAGAAATTATCTTTATGGCAGTTTTTTACATTATGGTATGCAGTCTGTATGGGTAAAGGCGAAATTAGAACAGGAAAGAAAACTTATTCCGGTTCTTGAAGATGGCAAGGTAATGCACGCACAAACCGAGGAAGAAATTAGGGATGAGATTAAGATTAAAAATAACAACGTAAAAATTCTTGAGGATGGACTGGGATTTAACAAGGGCAAAGAAAAGAAATTCGCCAAGATATGGACATCTTTTCAATTACTAGGTCAGGTAACATTCATTTTGGGTTTGACCGCAATGGTAGTTTTCGGTCTTTTGAATATACTTTTACCTCCAAAATAGATGGTAGCTGGTCGGATGATTTTAGAACTGCATGTTCTGAAATGGCTATGGCGGCTTACCCATTGAAATACCCCTCACATATTTTGAATCCACTATCAAACTGGTCTGCGACGTAGGGGTTTATCAATTGGTCATTGATGCCTGATTTTAGCTTTATATAATCACTAAAACTACTATTGGGGAATAAATTGCTTTTCAAATATGCATCAAACAAATTGTAAGCAAATTGATGTCCCTTCAATCTAGGGATAATTTCCAAGTCTGTCACGGGGACAAAATACGGTCTGATGCTATTTATGTGAGAATTATCATCAAGGCACTTTTTAATAATGGAATCCGCAAAGCCAATTTCTATGAGTGGATTTACAGGCCACCATTCGGGTGTGACGACAATGACAATATAGTCTCTTATTCCCCTAAAATGTGGCTTGCCAGCATCGCCATCATTACAATGTTTATCAATAAAATTTACGACTTGTCCCAAGGTTTCTTTTATAAATTCTTCCACTTTTGCAACTGCGTCAGGACTATCAAAACGCCTGACAATAAGCGATGGCCGTCGAGCCTTAACCTCAACTAGCAACGCTTTATCCGTGTGTATCTCCATCAGGTCTGGACTCTTATCTTTTTCATTGTAAATATATTCGCTCTGCATTTTTCTGGTAAACGAGCTTTTCATAAGCTCAACCACATAAGTTTCAAATACTTTTCCAAACCATTTTGTATAGGAGTTTGTAGTATTACCTGACACTTCAAGAAAATGGTCATACAAGTTCCAGTGAATTGTCTCTACTAGCGTGTTGAGAAGTAACCGTGGGATGGGAATGCTCCACAGTTCATCAGCAATATTCACAATAGGATATTTAATTAAAGAAGCTGTCGCGTTATGTATCGAATCACCAGCCAACGACATTTTCACAATCGTATCGTGTTTGTAGTCAGCAATGGTCTTACTGTAGCGAAGAAGTTTTCTGGCTGGATGGTCTTCTGGATTTCTAATATCTCTAAATATTTCTTTTACGATAACATGATTATTCATGCCTGCGGCATACAATGATAGGTTGCCGACGATAAGCTCCTCGCCATTGATGCCATATTGATTTAATATATACTCATCAACATCAGTCGGAATGCGGATGTTATATTTACTCGGGATACCTCTATACCAAGCCGCACATCTGGCCATTAGATGACGAAGCGTAATAGTGTATCTTTCAATGGCAAATACGATAGGAGATATTAGCTGCAACTTTCTGTAAGCTGTATTATCAAAAATAGTTTTGTCGAATTTCATTGCTGGAAATGAATTGTAAATAAGGCATAAAGGAAGGATATATTTGAAACTCTCATCCAGTGTATTTTTTATTTTGTGAGGTTTTACATATTCATCACCTTTATCTATTTTGAATCCTTTTTCCGATGCTAATCTTAATGCAACCGACGCAATATGCGCCATGGCTGGAAGGCTTACAGCTACTTCTCCGTTGGGTTCAATAGCAAAACCGTCTGCATCAACGTCCTGCCCACATTGTTTGCCAACCATTATGATGTCCCTTAATATCTTGGACAAAGGTATCTTTTCAATCTCTGCTTCGTAAACTTGTTTTACACGCTCCTTGCTTGCTCCAATAAGTTTAGGATGGGGTCTCAATGTAAGCATGCCCATGTGCCGCTTACCATCTCCATCAATTATTTCTCCCTTGAAATTTGAGAACTTACGTTTTGATTTAAGGTTCTTCATGAGTTATTGAATAAATAATCTTGTCTTGACCTGTAGAATAAAACGCTATAGTGTGCAACAACTTTATGGAAATCATAAAAAAACTGGAAATATATCGGCTGGAAAATAAGATTTCTCAGCAGGAGCTTGCCGAGCGTCTGGGCGTTGCGTTTAGCACGGTCAATAGGTGGTTGAATGGCAAGTCTGCGCCCAACAAAATCCAGATGTTCCACATAAACAAACTTTTGAACGGCAAGGCTTCGGCAAGCCAGTTACTTGCTGATATTGAACGTAAGTAAACGTAAAAGTGCAGGTATGATAAAACTTGAAGACATAAAACGTGAGGCAGTCCTCAAAGGTATCCTGCCAGACAGGTCAGTTACCGTCGTTGACGTTAGGTGGCACGGTCAATCTGCCATTGAGATTGTCTATAAAGACGCTGAAGGAACTCTAGGCACTGAACTTATCTTCAGAGACCGCGAACCTACGCTTGATATTGTTGAATATGGCCTGCCGTGGAGCTTCAACGCTGACCCAAATTTATTCAAGTTGGCATCAGAGGCTTATCGTGTTCGGCTTGCATATCTCTTTGACCCGTTATTAGCCGTTCACACATCATTGCTTGAACCTCTACCCCATCAAATCGAGGCCGTTTATGGGGATATGCTGACAAGGCTTCCTCTTCGCTATCTTTTGGCAGATGACCCAGGCTCCGGCAAAACCATCATGACCGGTCTTTTAATCAAGGAGCTTATCGTCCGTGGTGACTTGAAAAGGTGTTTGATTGTCAGTCCAGGAAATCTTGCCGAGCAGTGGCTTGATGAAATGAATATCAGGTTTCAGCTTCCATTTGAAATCATCACAAACGACCGCATTGAAACAGCAAGGACCGGAAACATTTTCAACGAGATGAACCTAGCCATTGCGAGGCTGGATAAATTAAGCAGGAATGAGGACCTTCAGCAAAAATTAAACGTCTCCGATTGGGATTTGATTGTGTGTGACGAAGCGCACAAGATGTCTGCAAGTTTTTTTGGCGGTGAAATCAAATACACAAAGCGACATAAACTTGGTCAGCTCCTTTCCCAAATAACGAGACACTTCCTGCTTTTGACGGCTACTCCACACAATGGCAAGGAAGAAGACTTCCAGCTATTCATGTCGTTGCTCGATGGTGACCGCTTTGAAGGCCGCTTCAGGGACGGCGTTCATACAGCAGATGTTAGCGATATAATGAGAAGGATGGTCAAGGAGCAGCTTCTTAAATTTGATGGTTCGCCACTGTTCCCGCCTCGGTTCTCATACACAGTGAACTATAAGCTCTCTGACCCCGAAGCAAATCTTTACGCACAGGTCACAGATTATGTTCGCAACGAATTTAATCGTGCGGACGCATTGGAGAGCGAAGGCAGAAAAGGGACAATCGGCTTTGCATTGACAATCTTACAACGCCGCCTCGCTTCATCACCGGAAGCCATCTATCAATCGTTAAAGCGAAGGCGCGAGCGTCTTGAAAAACGGCTCAATGAGGAGAAACTTCTCAAGCGCGGTAATGATGTCCGGCTTTCTATCCCTGAAGAGGTCTATACTCCAGAGGAGTTAGATGATCTTGATGAAGCACCAGAAGCCGAGCTAGAAGAGGCCGAAGAAGTCATCATCGACCAAGCCACAGCGGCCCAGACGATTGCCGAGTTAGAACTCGAAATCAAACAACTAAAGGGACTTGAGGCAACAGCAACAAAAGTAAGGGCGAGTGGAACAGATAAGAAGTGGGAAGAATTATCGAAGCTCTTGCATGATAACCCAGAGATGTTTGATGCTGCACATTCAAGACGCAAACTCGTTATATTTACGGAGCATAAAGACACCCTCAAGTATCTTGCTGATAAAATCAGAAGTTTTATTGGTAAGAATGAAGCTGTTGTCGTTATCCATGGCGGCATAAGCAGAGAAGAACGAAAGTTGGCTCAAGAACAATTCACACACGATAAAGATGTTTATGTTTTGACCGCTACTGACGCGGCTGGTGAAGGCATAAATTTGCAACGCGCACATTTGATGATTAACTATGACCTGCCATGGAACCCAAACAGGATTGAACAGCGTTTTGGCCGAATACACCGTATTGGACAAACCGAAGTCTGTCATCTTTGGAACATGGTTGCTGACGAAACAAGAGAAGGTGAAGTCTATAAGACTTTGTTAAAGAAACTTGAGGTTGAACGGCAAGCCCTTGGTGGCGGCGTGTTTGATGTCCTCGGCAAAGCGATTGATGGTGTTGAGCTGAAGAAGCTCCTTATAGAGGCCATTCGTCGCGGTGACCAACCAGAAGTAAAAATTCAGATTATCAAGACAATCGAGCAGGCACTGGACCGAGAAAGGTTGAAGGAACTCATTGAAGAACGTGCGCTTGCTCACGAAACGATGACACCGGAGATGGTAGGCGTAATCCGCGATGACATGGAACGAGCAGAGGCACGAAAACTTCAACCCCACTTCATTGCTTCATTCTTTGTTGAGGCTTTCAAGCTCTTGGGGGGAACAGTAAAGGAAAGAGAGCCGAAAAGATTTGAAATTAACCATGTCCCTGCGGTTATACGCAACCGTGACAGGATAATCGGGACTGGTGCTGTGGTTCTTAATAAATATGAGCGCATTTGTTTTGAAAAGGAACTCATCAATCAGAGCGGAAAGCCAATGGCCGCGTTTGTCTGTCCTGGTCATCCACTCCTTGACGCTACAATTGACATAATCCTGGAACGTTATCGCAGTCTGCTAAAACAAGGGGCTGTCCTTGTTGATGAAGCGGATGATGGCAATGATTTGCGTATGCTCACTTATCTTGAACATTCCATTCAAGATGGCCGGAAAGATAAAGACGGCAATAGAAGGACAATATCCAAACAACTTCAGTTTATTGAGATAGATGAAAAGAACAACCATCGTTCTTCAGGCTATGCGCCATATCTTAATTATCGTGAACTGAAAGAAGATGAACAAAATGCCATGAAGAAGCTGTTTGATAGTCCTTGGCTCAAAGGAGATTTTGAAAATGCATCTCTTTCGTATGCAATCACGAACATTGTTCCTGCTCACTTTGATGAGGTAAAAGACCGCAGGCTGTCCCTCATTCAAAAAACGAAAGACGCTGTTCATGAAAGACTTACAAAGGAAATAAGCTATTGGGATAATCGCTCCCTGCAACTGAAGGAACAGGAATTGGCAGGCAGACCCAACGCCAAGACGAACTCTGGAAAGGCTCGGCAAACTGCCGATGAACTACAGGCGAGATTACAAAAGCGAACTGAAGAGCTTGAACAGGAAAAGCATATAGCACCTATGCCGCCGGTCGTTATTGGTGGAGCCCTTGTTATCCCAAGAGGTCTTCTTCAATCACAAATGGGCCATGTTGCCGCAATGAAGCCTGACATGTTTGCAATGGAAACAAAGGAAGTCGAGCTTATTGCGATGAACAGAGTTATGGAGCAGGAGCGTAAACTCGGAAGGTCACCCGTTGACGTGAGTGCGCAAAAGATTGGCTATGATGTTGAGTCGAAGACCGCAGATGGACAAATCCTATTCATCGAGGTTAAGGGACGCTGTGAAGGTGCCGCAACCGTAACAGTTACAAAGAATGAAATACTGACAGCTCTGAATAAACCGGACCAGTTTGTTGTTGCGATAGTCTCTGTTGGCAAAGATGGTGCAAAGTGGCCCAGATATTTACGCCACTATTTCAAGCAAGAGCCAGAGTTCGGCGTTACTAGCATTACTAATCAGTCCGTAGTATATCTGACGCTTGGGGCATAAAAAAAAGACCTCACCAGAGAGGGCCTTTTTTTGATAGCAGTTAGATCTTCCGTCACTC
>CAZGMS010000122.1:0-2734 GCA_964526915.1 uncultured Nitrospirales bacterium | reverse complement strand
CAACAAGAGGCCCTCACCCGGGTATCAAGCGCACATACCAGTCACTCAACCTACCTTGACTGCTGGAGAGGCACCATTTCTGCACAGACATTTGTGGATCTATCTGCCCCCATGGTTGAGGATTTTCATCTCTATGAGATGAGCGAAAACCCCAATATCCTGATGATGGATTTCAGAGATAGCGAAAGACAATCACGCTATCTCGATCGCATTTCCTATTTTGTGGAAATTGAGCCGGACGATCTGATGGACGAACTGGATTTTATTACCCTGCTCGACACCAAGGGTGTGCATTGCGAAGAAGACGAAAAGGACCGTGTGTGCGGTTTGGGGCTCGGACACGACCTGAAATTGACGGACGTCGCCAGATTTTTTAACACCATTGCGCAAAATGGCCTTGAACTCACCCTTGAGGAAAATCAACTGCTGGATAGCTTGCAAATGCTGGGGCTCCTTGATGTGCACACAGACGGATTTGCAGAGGCCACCGATAATGCGGTGATCATCTCGACATTTCGTGATTTTAGTCCGCTCTACAGACACGATGTCATGGCGCATGAGATCCAGCACGGACACTATTTTACCAATTCCGCCTACCGCAGTGATGTGAACGCTGTTTGGGATCGGCTCCAGCCCAATGTGCATAAAACACTCGCGTCCATTCTTTTTTATTCGGGTGCCCATTACAATATTGACGATGACGTGCTGGTCAGAAACGAAGCCGCCTCCTTCAGCGTCGAAACACAGACAGAAAACAATGGCTGGTTCGGACTGTTCGCTTCCGCTCAACTGCATATCGATTCAGCCATGCCGCATCCCGATATCATCCCCCCCTCTGAATTCAAATCCCTTTCCGTCTCAGACTACGCAACCCTGTTTGCCCAACTGCATTCGGTCTACACGCTCATTGAGGATTGTCATGATGTGTATCGGTAGTGAGTCAGCCGTTGGTGATGTTTTTTCCCTTGAATAGCGACAGGGTAACCCAGCTTGCGCAGTTGGCGTGGTGTTCATGTTGTTATTGAACGAACCCACCTCCAGCCGAAGGACTGATCCGTCCTCTGGCGGACGTGTGAGCTTTGGTGGAAGCTCGAACACTCCACGGTTTATCCAATTCTTACCTGTTATCGGTTAGGTCTTAGATTTGTTGTCTCAGTTGGTACGATTTCGTACTCTGAAGAGTACGGGACAGGAAAATTCCTAGCCTCAAATACAAACAACTATTTCGCTGTATTGATTGTGTCCGTTGGGCTGTGATATCCTCTTGGAAAAGGATAGCTATGTCCATAAACAATGAAAACTCTCTACTCAAAAATAAATTCAAAGACCACATGATTTTGAAAGGATTTTCTCCAGAAACCCAAAGAACCTACATTTCATCCTTGAGTGGTTTGTACCGATTTTACAAATGAACAAATTCAACATTCTGTCTGCACAGACGGAGTCAGATCATTTCCAAACTCGCGATCCTCAACAATTTCGATCGCGATGATGTTGACCAACTCAAAAAAATTTGCATTCCGTGCATCCCCTGCGATATTGCCACCAACACTGCTATGCTACAACTCAGACCCAACATCACGCAACTTCCCATCAACGGTTTTGCCATTGAATTTGTTGATGCCTTCCCACTCAACGTTCCACTCAAAGATCCGTTCGTCGTTGCCTCAACCAGATTAGATACCGTTCAAAATGTGGCTGTTCGTGTGGGTATTGGCAATCCATCAAGCAGAGCTGTTGGCTGGGGCGAAATTCCAACGCTTCACCCCATCACACCCGAAACACAACCCATCGCCATGAAAGCTGTCGCCCAAGGGGCTCAGTGGCTGGTGGGTCAAAATCCAAAACCTTGGTTTGATTTGGCTGATGGATTAAAAGAACAAATTCCAGAATTCCCCGCTGTGCGCGCAGGGATTGAAATGGCCATTTTCGATGCCGCACTTCGTGCTCACCAAATGCCCGTCGCCGCTTTTTTTGACGGTGGTTTGTATGAGGGATGGACACACACTTCATCGCACTTCATCAGAACTGATATTACTGTCCCCATTTGCACAAGCAAGCAAGCCACTGAACTTGCCTATCGTTACGCTGCCAATGGATTTACGCATTTCAAAGTCAAAGTGGGCAATAACATTCTTAATGATGTGGCCCGTATTGTGGCCATTCGTAAAGTTTATCCTGCTTGCACCCTATTCATTGATGCCAATGAGGGTTACGATGTGAACGCGGCGTTGACACTGTTAAACAGACTCAAAAGTCACGGCATTTTCCCCACTCTTTTTGAACAACCCATCAGTCGCCTCGACCATGAAGGCATGCAGGGCATGACAAAACGTGTGGGAAGATTCCATATTAAAATCGCCGCTGATGAATCCTGCCGGACAGTGGAGGATGTGGAGAGAATCAAAAGAAATCAGGAAGCTCATGTGATCAACATCAAGTTTGCCAAGTCTGGTTTGGTTGACTCACTCAGGATGATCGCTACTGCCGGCGATTCTCTGGAACTGATGATCGGCGGCATGGTCGAAACACGACTCCTCATGGGATTTTCGGCTCAAGTGGCCGCGGCACTGGGTTGCTTTCATTTTGTTGATCTCGATTCACCACATTATCTCAGCTCCGATCCCATCAGCGGTGGTGCCAGACTCAGCGGCGCCACGTACAGCCTGTCGCACCTTAGAGCGGGCCACGAAGCAGGGCTAGGGGTCAGCTAGGGGTCAAGTCTCTGGTTGAC
>CAZGMS010000121.1:0-10464 GCA_964526915.1 uncultured Nitrospirales bacterium | reverse complement strand
GTCTTTGATTGTGGTAAAGGGTTTTGTAAACAATAGATAAACACTAATCTGTTCTTTTACATGTTTCAGTGACAACTGATAACCACTTATCGTGACCTAGTAACGCCACATAAAGAGTTGTCAAAAATGGAAAAGCGTAAATCATTTTTTTCAAGATTGATAGTCTTTTCATAGTATCTCCTTTTTACATGTTATTATTTTAACCATTAAACTTGTGTGATAAATTACTAATCAATTTTGATTCCCCTTTAATGTAGAATGTGCTGCCATATTATTCATCTCATCCCTGTGCCCTTAACCAAGATCTTTGAGAAGCCCCTTTATCCCCTCCATCTCCCCAATCACATTTTCGTACAGTTGGCGGGTTTCGGGGTCCAGGGGAAGGTCTTCGAGCAAAAATAAAAAAGTGTTCACAGCGGCCATTTTGGTGCGCAAATCGTGAATCAACTGCCGGAAATGTTCGTTCTGATTTTGCATAAATGATAGTTATACCTTGTTCTCTTTTAAAATATGATACAGGGCCGCACGGGTGAGGCCAATCTCCTTGGCCGCCAACGTCTTGTTGCCCCCGTTCTCCTCGATGATCTGGTGAATGTACTCCCTTTCAAAATGCCGACGCATCTTGGGGAGAGTGTCCTTGGGGGTATTGAAATTCATGCGGTACAAGGCCCCCCCAATTTTGGACATGGTCAGCGTGGGCTGATCTTTCAGAAATGTTGCCCGCGCCACACCCAAAGGCAGATCGTTGATCCCAATCTGAGTTTGCTCTGTCACTGTGACCAGACTTTGCATCAGGCTCTCAAGCTGTTTGACGTTACCCGGCCATTCATAGTTTTTGAGGGCTTCCCGAACCTCGGGGTGCAACGTCTTTCGGTTTGCGTCACCGTGTGCCGCGTTGCATTTCTCCAAAAAATAATCTGTCAAAGCATCCAGGTCACTGATCCGCTCCCTGAGTGCTGGGACATTCAATCTGAGAGTACAACAGCGTTGATACAGATCATCCCTGAACTGTTTTTGCCTGACCAGGATAGGCAGGTCTTTGCTGGTCGAGACGATCAATCTGAAGCTCACTTTGAGGGGCTTGACCGCGCCCAGCCTGAAGACCTCGTTTGTTTTCAGAACCTGCAGGAGTTTTAGTTGCAGTTCCTCACTGAGCTGATCAACTTGCGCCAGAAAAAGATCGCCACCGTCGGCGAGTTCAATTTTTCCCAATTTGCGCTGATGGGCACCCACTGAAGAACCTTTTTCATGGCCAAATAGTTCGGATTCCAGGGAATTTACGGGTGTTTCTGCACAGTGCAGTGTGATGAAAGGGCGCTGGTTTGTACCTTCCAGATCGTGCAGATAACGGGCCAATGCCCCCTTGCCTGTGCCGGTTTCACCCTGAATCAGAACGTTCACCCCCACTCCCTTTGCGCGTCCAGCCTGAGAAAGCAGTCTTGATATTTCCTGTGATGTGCCCATGATTTGTTGTTGTTGGGCGGGTGCCTTGACATCGCTGATCATGGCAGACAAACGATCCCGGGTGTGCTTGTGCCCCAGAATCCTGTCGATGTAAGACATGATCTCGGAAGTATTTGTGTCTTTGGTCAGGTAATCACAGGCCCCCAGCTTCATGCTCTCGACGATCTGTCGGGCATGTCGGTCGCCTGACAGCATCATAACTTCAATCTGTGGGTAAAGGGATTTGATGGATTTCAGGACCTCAATTCCATCTTCCTGATCCAGATGAATATCGAGCAGAACCAGGTCAATGTCTTTTTCATCGAGAATGAGTCTGGCCGTCCTGAAATTCTGGCAAAGGATCACCTCATAATGTTTTGACAGGGCAAGATTGATGTTGTTTAAAAAATCGGGATCGTCGTCTATGCAGAGCAGGGTATATGACATGAAACCGCCTGTTAAAATCTTATATGATAAAAAAACAAACAGCTATGCGCCTTGCGACATTTTGTAGCGGTCTAACGATTATAAAGAGGAGTGTCAAATAAATATTACTATATGTAAAAATATTTTAGATATCACGGAAAAATGTATGATAACCTCGATTTTTCTGGTGAATCGAAAAACTTGATTAAAAAGGGCTTTATCAAAATCTTTCAGATATGTTAGCGTGCACGCGCTGTGGGGTAAGGTTACGATGGACCAAAGGTCGTCTTCGCTGAAGGATTCAACTACGGCATACCAAGAGGGATCACTATGAAAACACAACTGATCGTTATCGGGGCGGGGCCTGGCGGTTACGCGGCGGCTTTCTATGCGGCTGATCGCGGACTTGCGGTCACATTGGTGGACAGCGCCGTCAATCCCGGCGGGACGTGCCTGTATCGGGGGTGTATCCCTTCCAAGGCCTATCTGCATGTCTGCGATATTCTCGAACAGGCCAAAGCGGCCCACAGTTTTGGAGTGACTTTTGCACAGCCCGAGGTCGATTTGGACAAGGTGCGTGCCTATAAGGACGGTATTGTTTCCAAACTCACCAAAGGACTGGGACAACTGGTGCAGGCCCGAAAGATAACCTACATACAGGGTGACGCGGGTTTTCTCGATGATCACACGGTGAAGGTCACAAAACCGGATGGGCAGGAAGAACGTGTGACTTTTGATCAGGCCATCATAGCCACTGGGTCACGGCCGCTGGTTGTGCCGCCGTTTGAATGTAAACTGCCGGGCATGATGTTTTCCTGCAAGGCGATTGCACTTCCAGAAATCCCCAAAAAATTATTGGTTGTGGGGGCGGGCTACATCGGGTTGGAGTTGGGTTCTGTGTACGCCTCTTTGGGATCTTCAGTGACTGTTGTCGAGATGACCGAAGGCGTGATCCCCGGCGCGGATCGTGATCTGGCGCTGATTTTGCAGAGACAGCTCAAAAATAAATTTAATCAATTCCTGTTCAAAACGAGGGTGAGCGGGTTACAGATAGCTGGTGAGGGACTTAAGGTGGCTTTTGTCAGGGAGGATCAAACCACGTTTGAGGAACACTACGACAAGGTCTTTGTGAGTGTGGGGCGGCGTCCCTATACCGATGGTCTGGGTCTTGAGTCTATTGGCGTGCAGTTGGATCCCAAAGGCTTTGTGAAAACGCAAAGTGATACACGAACCAACATCCCGCACATCTTTGCCATTGGCGACGTGGCGGGTCAACCCATGCTGGCACACAAGGCGTCGCACGAAGCACGGGTGGCGGTCTCTGTTATTCTGGGTGAGTCGGTATCGTTTGCCCCCAAGGCCCTGCCCGCGGTGATCTTTACTGACCCCGAGTTGGCCTGGTGCGGGTTGACCGAGAAAGACGCGAAGGAGCGCAATCTTGATTACTGCGTGGCCAAATTTCCCTGGGTCGCCAGTGGACGCGCGCTCACGTTGGGCAGAACAGAGGGCCTGACCAAACTGATCATCGATGCCAAGACCGAAAAAATTCTGGGAGTGGGTCTGGTGGGGAAGGGTGTTGGTGATATGATCAGTGAAGGAGCCTTGGCTGTCGAAACTGGGGTGACCGCCAGAGAGTTGGCTGACACCATTCATCCCCATCCCACGTTGTCGGAATCCCTCATGGAGGCCGCCGAAGTGTATTATGGGGTTTGCAGTCATTTATATCCTTCGACTCAGTCAAGACACGGCACCTTGGTGCCGAAAAAAAACAAGACGAAGGATACCCTGAGCGAGTGAAACGAGTCGAAGGGTTCTTCGCTCAGGATCAAACTCGGTAGGCCCTCGACTGAACTCGGTCGAAGTCCTTGCTAGCGAGTTGCTGATAAACCAAAGAAGTAATATGAAAACGTCTATATTAATCTGTGTTCTGTTGTTGTTGGCGTGTCCCGTCGTCTTTTCTCAAGAAGGCAACACGGACAACTCGGAGCCGTCCGAGAATATCCGCACCATTCTGGAGCAGAGCAGAGGGGAATCCCAGTATGCCATCAAGCGCGAAAAAATTGCCTTGCTCGCTACTGTTGAATCCTTTTACACGCAGCGCTCATTTGAACCGGCCTGGTTCAAGAGCAACAAAATCACGCATCAGCTCGAAGAGATGATGACGGTGCTGAAGGATTCCGGATTTGAGGGCTTGGACCCGCAGGACTACCACTTGAGTTTTTTGGAAACAGCCATCACCAAACTCAAAGACAAAAATAATTTTAACGAAAAACGTTTATTGACTTTGGCTCAGGCGGATGTGTTGTTGACGGACGCCTATTTTCAGTACGCCTCCAACATGTCTACGGGTCGTCTGGAAAGACTTGATCTTGATCCCCAGTGGCACATTGAGGGTCGTCAGAAGTTAGAATACATTGTTCAGCTTAACACGGATTTGACAAACGAC
Source organism: uncultured Nitrospirales bacterium (assembly GCA_964526915.1). Lineage (GTDB taxonomy): Bacteria > UBA10199 > UBA10199 > UBA10199 > JADGCS01 > JAHJDR01. The sequence continues at coordinate 6,149 of CAZGMS010000121.1, read as the reverse complement.
ACCGTGGCCGCTTCCCTCATTGCTTTGCAGCCTGTCCATAAAGAATATGTGCAACTCAAGAACAAACTCAAGGAAATGCTGGTCGCTCAGGAAAAGGCGTATGGTAAAAAAGCGCAGGAGCTCCAGGAGAACATCGCCAAGGTCAAGATCAACCTGGAACGGTGGCGCTGGTTGCCGCAACAACTGGAGGATCGATACATTCTTGTGAACGCGGCTGATTTCACGCTCGATGTGATCGAGAAGGATGTCTCTCAGTTGCACATGAAGGTTATTGTGGGCAAGGCGCAACGTGAGACGCCGGCTTTTTCCGATGTCATGACGTACGTGGTGTTTAATCCCAGTTGGCATGCCCCGCGATCAATCGCCATCAGGGACAAATTGCCCTTGCTCAAGCAGGACGCGGCTGGCCTGGCCAAGCAGGGCTTTCAGGTTTTTGACGAAGAGGTGGACGATGGTGTGCCGATTTCGCCCGATACGATTGATTGGTCGACCGTGACAGAAGAGAATTTTAAATACCGGATTCAGCAATTGCCCGGGCCCACCAACCCTCTGGGCAGAATCAAATTCATGTTTCCCAACCAGTTCGATATTTATCTGCACGACACGCCCGATAGGTTTCTGTTTGAAAAAGACCAGCGTATGTACAGTTCGGGCTGTATCCGCATTGAGCGCCCGCTGGATTTGGCGGAGTATTTGTTTAAGGTCAGGGATGAGGCGCTGGACGAAGGGACGAGGGACGAGGGACGAAAGGACGAGAGGACGAACATAGAAAAATCAAAGGAAGATAAAACAATCTGGACGCTGGAGAAAATCACGGCGGCCATTGAGGCCGGCAAGGAACAGACGGTGGTTTTGCCCGAGCCGATCCGCGTTTACATATTGTACATCACGGCTTGGGTGGATGACAACGGTGAGTTACACTTCAGGGATGACATCTACGGCCGCGACCAGAAGGTCGACCAAAAAACGCTCATCAGCACACCCAAGAAGGAATGCATGTACGGGATGAAGTGTTGGTTCAAAAATTTGATTAATTGAGGATCTATGGATTTTACCACAATGTTGCATGTTTTATTTCTGGGCCTGATTGTTTTTGGTGCGCGCGTTATTGATGTGAGTCTGGGGACTTTGCGCACGATCAACATCATTTATGGGAGGGCCAAAATCGCTTTCATTTTGGGGTTTTTGGAGACCTTTGTCTGGGTGTATGTCATTGCCACCATTTTAAAGTACATCGCACAGTACCCTGTTTTGGGTGTGTTCTATGCCCTGGGTTTTGCCACAGGCAACGTGGTGGGAGTGGCCATCGAAAAAAAATTGGCCTTTGGCTATATGTTGCTCAGGGTGATCGCGATGGAGTCTGCCGATACCATGGCCAGCAGTCTGAGGGACGAAGGTTATCGCGTGACTACTTTTGCAGGGGAGGGGCGCGATGGTCCCGTGACCATGTTGTACATAGTCTGTCAGCGTTGTGATCTGGGTGATCTGATCGATCGTGTCAAGGTCATCAGCCCCAATGCGTTTTACATGGCAGAACAGGCAGGCAGTCTGAGTCACATACTACGGCCAGTCAGCCAACCCACCACGAGCTGGCGCTCAATTCTCAAGAAAAAATAACGAGGTTATACTCAGCGCCATAAGTTCGAGACGCTTTTGAGGCAAGGAGTGATATGAGGAGCCCGCGGAGCGTACACGCAAGTACGTGAGCAGGCGCCGCAATGAACGACACAGCATCAAAAGATGTATTGGACTTATGGCGCTGAGTATAGTGACCCAAGGACCACACCGGTACCGCAGTGCTTGCGAGCTACCGAATGCTCGACCAACTATGAACTTCGCGATCAGGGTCGGAAATTGTGGGTACAGCGGGTTTTACAGGTGCAGTGGCTTGTGCTGTGGTTGTTTTTTTTACAACAGGGGCTGGCTGATGAATGCGAACGGCATAAATGGCAGGACGATAATAACCACAACGTGCCCCACCAAAACACTCAGGCAAAACCTCGGTTTGTTTTTGATACGACTCGAGAGGGGTGGCTTCCGTTGTGCATTGCTCAGCGGCAGAATCAGCCAAGGCTTGTGTAGAAAAACGTTGGCTGGTGATATTTGTACAGTTGATAGTTGAGTCCGACATGGCTTGTTCCCAATGGTCACAAACTACCGGATACTAGACCGGCTCTCATCATCATGAGGGCATTGGTTTAGAATGATTGTTTGTTGCAAACTAGTTGATGTTGTCAACAGTGCTGGGTTTTTTAAAAGTAGGTTGTTCGCATTGTTAATGACGGCAACCCTAACGCCTATAAACTCACGTACCTCATGTTTTGTTTGAAGAAATTGTCAAAGCGGCATAAATGCGCATATTTATATTACGCGCAAACAACCTGCTTATAGAAAAGGATGCAGTGAGTCAACAAAGAAACGGTAAAAAAGTCAAAAAAAAGACAAAAAAGGCTGTTTTTTTTAAATTTCTGAGCAACTTTTAACCTGTGAGGTCGATATAGGGGCATTAAGGAGCTGATATGGTTGCAGTCAATGGAATGGTCCGACCCCTTGTTATTGGCCAGAGTTTTCAACCGAGTCCTGTCGTTGCTGTGTCATCAACGACTCAGTGCGACCAAGAAAGGCCTGTCGTGGTCACGACCTCTGCTGGCTATCCTGTGGATCAGACGGCATTCACAGGGCTATTAAAGAACGTTTTTATTCGTGATAAAAAAAGACGCCAAAGACCAGATGTTCTTGCAACGCCCGATATTAAAATACCATTGGCCCGGCCAATTGATGTCAAACCAAATGAGGTGAAGAGGGCCTGTGCAGAGGTGAGTCGTTTTCGTTCTGTGTTGGCGGGTCACGTACCACGTGACTTATTGAGGTACACTGAAGTCCTTTCTGGATTATCCGCATTGATGGATATTTTTCCCGATCAAGAACCGTCTGATTTTTTCACAGCCTTGTCTGCCACATTATTTTCCCATCAACAGTATCATGGTATCATCGATGTGGTTTTTGCGTGCGCAAAACGCGGGTGTTCCCAATCCATGCTGGATCCCATGGCCGAGGCCAAATACTCAGGAATCGATGTCTCTCACGCCAGGCCCACTGATGAAATGAAAATGGCCAGCACAGCATTGGAGCATGTTTTCAATCTGATTCTGCACTACGTTAATTACGGCAAAAAAATTGAATCCTCGTTGAATCCCCTCCTCTATGCACGTTGTGATATCTTTACGGACTTTGATAAAAAAGAATTGTTATGCAGATTGGAAACCTGGAAAGACAAAACTCCTCAAATGACGGGTGCACAAAAAAGAAGGCTGGGGCCCATCATGACCTTTTTAAGGGATGATCTACTCAGTCGTAGTGAGCTTTACAAGGATTGTCTTTTTGGTCAGATACAGTCGCAACGTGCGCTGGAGAGATTGTTGGGGATTATCTTATTTGAAGTGGATATGGCTGAGGCAATGTCATCGGACCGGGAACGCATGACTGTGGGGCTTGATGTGGTGGGACTACTCACTGAGAGCCGCCTCACCTTGCCGTACCACGGGTTACTTTTGCACGAGTTGGATAGGCGTTTGCGACGCGGGCTGGGTGGTGTGGCCTTGCCAGATAATGTGATCGAAAAACGCATGAAATTGATTGAGGCCTTTGTGCCAGAGTAATCACGTTTTTCCATTATTTCTGCCCATCGTTCAAACATTCCACCGCCAGCCCCAAGTCCGATTTCGCGTGTGCATCAAAATCAAACCACACATCTTTATTCTCGCTCACAATCTGAAGGCTGGAAATGACGTGTTCACTGCGATCCCCAAGCGGAGTGCTCAACTTTTCCGGATTGACATAGATCTGGGGAAACGTGGTCGTTACCTTTTTTTCGGCCGCGACCACAGGAAATATTGTTTCCTGCTCAGCGGTCATGGGCTTCCCATAACAGCCCTCATAGTGGGCTTTGAGTGAAAGGTTTTTTAACTCCCTCCCCGTTAAATTCGTGAAAGCGACCACCACGACTGTCCCCTCAAGCCTGACCTGCAATCCCGTAAAAGGGTTGATCGATGCCACACGAATTGCGGATGTCTCAAATTCATTCCACTTAAGCTTTGGTCGCATCCACGCTGGCACAGCGCGCAGGACGCGGACGGTCCCGCCCTTGCCCCACACCCAATCGCTGCGACTCTGCGCTTCTTCATCACACGCTGAACCGATGAATAATTTTTTGAGGGGCAGTGATTGATCAATCGTCCCCGTGGCAATGACCATTTTCTGCGTGAAGGCAGACACATCTGTTTTTGTGTCCAACACGATGGGTACGAATCCAATCTCAAAATGTGGATCGACCCATTTTTTTTCCTGGCAATAGGATTGTTGTGTGAGGCGGCCGATGAGCAAAATGGAATCATCTGCACTGACGTGTTGAGAAAAAAAGAGACACAGGCCTAAAACAGACAATAATATTTTTTTTTGATGAGGCATTGGTTTGTTCTCCTCTTCTGGGCAATGTCACCAGCTTCTTGTGCGGATATAGGCACATTTGGGAAAAACTCAAAATCAATTTGGAGTTTTGATCTCTCCAATCAAGGGGGCAAGGCCGACAGCTCCGAAGGTGTGAATGCCTGTGGTGTGGGTTTTATACTCGACGACATAAGTCCGATACATCTTTTGATGCTGTGTCGTTCATTGCGGTGCCTGCTCACGTACTTGCGTGTACGCTCCGCGGGCTCCTCATTTCACTCCTTGCCTCAAAAGCGTCTCGAACTTATGTCGTCGAGTATAGCTTAACACTTTCATCTAGGCTCTAAGTCCCTGTTGGCTTGAAAGTTACGGTGCACCAGCCCTTGTTGGTGACGGCTTTGCTGATGGTGACTTTGATGGTGGCAGGGCTTTTCGTTGCCGTGATTTCGTATTTTGATGAGAGATCGTTGTTGGAAGTGAGTTCCCAGCCGTCAGCCACAAGATTTTTTTCCCAGAGATCATATGTTTTACGTGGATCAAGACCCACGTATTCAATCTGCCGCGTACTCTCATCGCCTTCCAGCATTGCGGAATAGCACAATTCACCCCCTGACGGGATGGGAACCATTTTATTCCATTGATCGGTCAGCGGGCGAGTGTCGATCGACATGCCTTTGCCGGAGCAGGGTTTGTTGCTGCAGGCCGATAGCAGAACAATACTCAAAACGATAATAGTGAAAGAAATGTATTTCATCATGTGTTCCTTTTATAAAAAAAAGACAGAGTATATGCACAGGGGTTTGCTTTGGCAAGATATTTATTGAATACGTCGTCATCCGTCAGTGAATATTTGTGGGTTTTGGCTGGTTGATCTGTCACAGATGACTGTTTGAATCAGAAGAAATGAAGTTTTGCAGGGGTGACTAATTAAAAACATCTTAGATGTGTTATGGGTACATTATGCGATTGACAGCCGATAACCGGTTACGTATAGGCCTCTCTCGATTTTCCTCGAAGGTTCGATTTCATCGCATCTTCGTGGTTGGGCGGGTAGCTCAGTCGGTAGAGCAGAGGACTGAAAATCCTCGTGTCGACGGTTCAATTCCGCCCCCGCCCACAAAAGCCCTCAGTACCTTCATGGTGCTGGGGGCTTTTGTTATCAAACACCAACACCGCGCCCAGAAAAATGACCACAATGCCCGCAATGCGCAGGCCAGAGAGTGGGATGGTCTCTCCCCCCAAGATGCCAAAATGGTCCATTAGCGCCGAAGTGACCAATTGGCAGGCCACAATAATGAGCGTGGTGAGCATGGTACCCAAATGAGGCACAGCAAAATTATTGCCGGCCACCACAAGAAACCCAATACAGCCGCCCAGAAAATAATAGTAGGGGATGCCGGTAAGAGTGAGTGCCCCCGAACCCAAACCAACGAGGAGCAACAGTCCAGAGAACAATGTGCCCATAATGTGATTGATGAACGAACCCCGCAAGGTCCCCACATGCTTACCGAGCGCGGCGTTGGCCGTGCGGCAAAACGTGTTGAGAAACTCTGTGGCACAGGCGAGGATGAGGAAGAAAAGACTCATAAAATAGTTTCTGTTCATTTCACATTTGTTTTGTGGGTGATACGGGAAGCTATTATTTTGACACGATTCACGTAGCAAGCCCCGCTTGCGAAGAGTGTCAAAAAATAGCGACCCGG
>CAZGMS010000120.1:0-9124 GCA_964526915.1 uncultured Nitrospirales bacterium | reverse complement strand
TCAAAGCCCATCCGGGCGACACGCCGGGAAATCTTGTAATTCTCAAATAAGGCGGGCAGGTGTTTGGGGATGCCGTCGAAGACAGAAGGTTGTTTGCCCTTGTTGATTTTTTCATCCCTCTTGATGGCCACCCAGTTGGTGAGGACCTCATCGGCGTCTTTGACCTTGGCGTTCCCAAACACGTGCGGGTGTCTGCGGATCATTTTTTCACTGACGAGTTTGGCCACATCCTCAATGGTGAATGCTCCCTGGTCGGACGCGACCTGCGCGTGCAGGATGACCTGCAGGAGCAGATCTCCCAGTTCCTCTTTCAAATGTTCTGGATCACCGGAATCAATGGCCTCCAGCACCTCATAGGTTTCTTCCAGCACGTAGGGTTTGAGGGATTTGTGGGTCTGTTTGCGATCCCATGGACACCCCCCGGGAGCCCGCAATCTGCGGATGATGTTGATGAATTCGTTGAGGTGAGAATAAGTTTTCATAACTGTGACTGTTTGGCACAAGGTTTAAGGCGTAAGGCATAGAGTTCCGGAGAGCTGTCGATATGTAAAAAAAACCAATCAATCAACTACGTATCGCAATGAAATTTTTCTTGCCAAGAAAAACAAAATAGTTAATAAGGTCGCTCCATTTGGTATGGGTAGTTTGTGATTGCTAACTTCTAACTTCTAACTACTAACTACCAAATTTTGCGAAGCAAAATTTACGCGGGAATAGCTCAGTTGGCTAGAGCGTAACCTTGCCAAGGTTAATGTCGCGGGTTCGAGTCCCGTTTCCCGCTCTTAGAACGGCTTTGTTCTCCTGAGTTTCGCGAAGGAGAACTTAGTCGTTCTTAGACCCCGTTTTGCGGGGTCAGTTGTGCGTTACCAAATGATGTCATCCAAAATATCATTCGCGCTGGCCGTGTTCATCGGCTTTTTTTTTATTCTGATTTCCCACAATGCCATCGCCGCTGAGGCCGAAGCCCCCCAATCATATCTGTCACAAATGGAAGGGCACATGGAGCTCATTGAGGCCAATTTTCAAAAAATGCTTCAAACCCAAGACGCGCAGGAAAAAAACGCTCTCCTCAAACAACATTGGTCCCTCTTGGACAAACACCTCGAACTCATGAACCAAATGATTGATAATGAACGTGACCTGGGCCTCAAAAGCACCAAACGTCGCATGAAATACCGCATTCACGCCCTGCTCGATATGTTCAAAAAGACGCAGAATTACCTCAAGATACAATAATTAGGATTTCACTTTACATTACGGTATCATCTGTGCGAAATAGCGTCTCCCATCAGGGAACGCGACAAATCAATAGTGTTTTGTCGGTTTTCTGTTGTGTGTAATTTAGACGATAACACTAGACCTGTGATGAGGTTTGCTTGCCAGTGTCATTGAGTCATTAATTCACTAAAGTGTTTTAGTGCATCAATGATTTAATGATGACTGATGACAGCGAGCTTACTTTGCACGGGAGACCGGAGACGAAAATGTCTGTGACCAACGAAGTGAGACAAGCTCTCATCAAGAAATTTCAAACACACGAGAACGATACAGGTTCTCCCGAAGTGCAGATAGCGCTTTTGTCAGAACGCATCAGAAATTTAACAGACCACTTCAAAACACACGAAAAAGATCATTCCTCACGCAGAGGTTTGATCATGCTCGTGAATCAACGTCGTCGCTTGTTGAGCTACCTCAAAAGAATCAACCTTGGCAGCTATCAAAAAGTTGTCGGTGAGCTCAGCATCCGAGGCTGATTAACGTCTCCTTAGTTTATCGTCCTTTACGATCATTTCTGTTTAAGGAGAAATATGTCTATTCATCAAGTCAAATGCCAATTGGGTGACCACGAAGTCATCATCGAAACCGGTAAAATGGCAAAACAGGCGGGTGGCGCTGTCACCGTGCGCTGTGGCGACAGTATCGTGCTGGTCACGGCGACGTCGTCCTTACAGTCGAAAGACGAGGTTGATTTTTTGCCCCTCACCGTAGAATACCTCGAAAAAACCTTTTCGGCAGGCAAGATCCCGGGTGGTTTTTTCAAAAGAGAAGGCAGGCCAACTGAGACGGCCATCCTCACTTCGCGATTCATTGACCGTCCCATACGGCCCCTGTTTCCCGATCATTATTATTTCGAAACACAGGTCATTGCCACTGTGCTCTCAGCCAGTGGTGAGATGCCTCCCGATATGCTGGCCATCGTGGGTGCCAGTTCCTCGTTGATGGTGTCCGACATTCCCTTCAAAAAGCCTTTGGCTGGTTGTCGTGTGTGCCGGATTGACGGCGATTTTGTGATCAACCCGTCCATCTCGGCATTGAGCAAGAGCGATCTGGATCTGGTGGTGGCCGCTACTGACGATGCTGTGGTGATGGTCGAGGGTGGTGCCCAGGAAGCCAAGGAAGAAGACCTGATGGCCGCCATCGAATTTGCGCATAAGGCACTCAAACCCGTCATCGCCGCACAAGTCGAATTGCAAAAAATGTGCGGTAAGGCGAAACGCTCTGTCCCGCAACCCGAAACCCGCGCCGACATCACGCAAGCGGTCAAGGGCTACACGGGCAAGGTCAAAGAAGCCTTGGGCATCAAGATCAAACAGCAACGCTACACGCAACTCGATGTGCTGAAAGACGAGCTCAAAACCAAACTCATCACCAAAGAATCCCCCTACGCGCATAAATTGCAACTGGCTACTGAGTTCGAGAACCTCAAATCCGACCTCATGAGAGGCGCCATCATCAACGACAAAACGCGTATCGATGGCAGAGGACTCACCGATATCAGAACGATCACCAGCGAGGTGAGCGTGTTGCCCCGAACGCACGGATCCGCCTTGTTCACGCGCGGTGAGACTCAGGCCCTGTGCGTGGCCACGTTGGGTTCTGCCGATGATGAACAAACCATCGATGGTCTGTTGGAAGAAACTTCAAAAAAATTCATGCTCAATTACAATTTCCCGCCGTTTTCGGTTGGTGAAGTCAAGGGACTGCGCTCACCCGGACGACGTGAGATCGGGCACGGGCATTTGGCCGAGCGGGCCTTGAAGCCTCTCCTGCCAGCGCCAGATAGTTTCCCCTACACGATTCGGCTTGTTTCCGAAATTCTGGAATCGAACGGATCGTCCTCCATGGCCACTGTGTGTGGCGGGTCTTTGGCCCTTATGGATGCCGGGGTGCCCGTCGTAAAGCCGGTCGCTGGCATCGCCATGGGACTCATCAAAACAGATGATCGCTTTGCGGTCTTGTCCGATATTTTAGGTGACGAAGATCATCTGGGCGATATGGACTTCAAGGTCACGGGGACCGATGCAGGCGTGACCGCGATGCAGATGGACATCAAGATCGAAGGCATCACGTCCGAAATCATGGTTCAGGCACTGTCTCAGGCCAAAGAGGGCCGCGTGTTCATTTTGGGCAAAATGGCAGAAACGTTGACAGAGCACCGCAAGGAAATGTCACAATTCGCACCCAAGATGGAGATGTTAAAAATCAGTGTCGACAAGATCAAGGATGTGATTGGTCCCGGTGGCAAGCACATCAAGGGTATCATCGAAGAAACGGGTGCCAAGATCGATATTGAAGATGACGGCTCTGTCCGCATATTCGCAAATTGCGACGAAGTGCTCAAACGCACCATCGAGTTGGTCAGGGAGTACGCGGCCGATGTTGAAGAGGGCAAAATCTATAAAGGCATTGTCAAAAAGATCACCGATTTTGGCGCCTTTGTGGAAATTCTTCCGCGGACCGATGGTTTGCTCCACATCTCGCAAATATCAAATCGCCGCATCGAAAGGGTTGAAGATGTTTTGAATCAGGGCGATACGGTTACGGTCAGGGTGATAGCCGTTGATCACAGCGGGAAAATCAAACTGTCGATGAAGAATATCGACCAGGATCCACGCGACAACCCCTGACGCATCTTGTTTGGACAGTCACTTTTAGATAGAGGGCACTGTTGTGAAAACACGACAGTGCCCTCATGATTTATGAGACCAAACATGAAACAAAATCAGAAAACCATAGCTCTTTGGGTCATGATCTTTGTGATGGCCATGGTGATGGGATTGGTTTTTTTTCAGGAACCACAGAAAGATTCCAAAATTTCATTTGGTGAGTTGCTGACAGCCATTACCGAGAATGGTGTTTTGGAAATCACCATTCAGCAGGACGAGTACGGTGGTCGTTTCAAAGACACCTACCACGATGGCCAGCATTTTCTGGCTGTGGGGCCGATGGATTCAGAGCAAATTCTCAAACTGTTGAAAAAATCGGACGCCAAGATTTCCTACGAAAAACCAAAGGCGGCGCCTTTCTGGCAACAGGTGCTCATGTACCTGCCTGTTCTGCTCATCGTTTTCTTCTTCTTTTATGTGATGCGCTCCATGCAGGCGGGCGGTGGGAAGGCCTTGTCATTTGGCAAGACGCGGGCGAAATTGTTGAACGAGAATTCACGCAAGGTCACGTTCGCGGATGTGGCTGGCGTGGAGGAATCCAAAGAGGAATTGAAAGAAATCATCGAATTTTTAAAAGAACCGAAAAAATTCACCAAGCTGGGGGCCCGCATTCCGAAGGGCGTTTTGTTAATGGGGTCTCCGGGGACGGGCAAAACATTATTGGCCAGGGCGATTGCGGGTGAGGCCAGTGTTCCTTTTTATTCCATCTCTGGCTCCGATTTTGTTGAGATGTTTGTGGGGGTGGGGGCTTCGCGCGTGAGAGACCTCTTTGAACAAGGCAAAAAAAATGCCCCCTGTATCATTTTTGTGGATGAGATCGACGCTGTCGGTCGTCACCGCGGTTCCGGTTTGGGTGGTGGTCACGATGAGCGCGAGCAGACCCTCAATCAACTGCTGGTCGAGATGGATGGTTTTGAATCCAACGAAGGGGTGATCATCATTGCGGCCACCAACAGGCCCGACGTGTTGGATCCCGCTTTGCTCAGGCCAGGTCGTTTCGATCGCCGCATTGTGGTGGCGGCTCCCGATCTGTTGGGGCGCGAAGCGATCCTCAAGATTCATTCCCGCAAAGTGCCGCTGGACAAAGACGTCGATCTCCTGTCCATCGCGCGAGGGACTCCCGGTTTCTGCGGGGCCGATCTCGAAAATCTCGTGAACGAGGCGGCCTTGTACGCGGCCAGATTGAATCAGAAATCTGTGACCACTCACGATCTCGAAGTGGCCAAAGACAAGGTTCTCATGGGCGTTGAGAGGCGTAGCATGTTGATCAGCGATGAAGAAAAGAAAATTATTGCTTATCATGAAGCTGGTCATACGCTCGTCGCCAAGTTTTTGCCCCATACAGACCCTGTGCACAAGGTCACCATCATTCCTCGTGGCGGGGCATTGGGAGTGACGCAATATTTGCCGGAACAAGATAAATATCTGCAGTCACAGACGTACAATGAAGAGAGGATATCAACCCTGATGGGTGGGCGTGTGGCTGAGGAGATTGTTTTCAATCAGATCACCACGGGGGCCAGCAACGACATTGATCGCGCGACCGAAATGGCGCGCAAGATGGTATGCTATTGGGGCATGAGTCAACTGGGCCCGGTTCGTTACGGCAAAGATAACGAACACGTTTTTCTGGGGCGCGAAATTGGCTTGCACCACAAAGCGGATTATTCAGAGGCCACGGCACTGGCCATCGACAACGAGATCAAGAATATCATTCAGACCAATTACGACCGCACCAAAAAAATTCTTTTGGAAAATCGGGACAAGCTCGATGCAATTGCGAAGGCCCTCATCGAGTTTGAAATACTGGACGCGCAACAAATCAATCTGGTGCTTGCTGGAGAAACTCTACCGCCGATCTGCAAACCAGTAGCAGGGGCGAATCAGGCGGAGCCTGCGATCACAGCGCCTGATCCAACCCCGCAAGCGACGTGAGGGATTGTGAAATCGCTATTGACGCAACACCGACCTGTCATCATGGGCATTCTCAACCTCACGCCCGATTCGTTTTCTGACGGACAAGTGAATGCGGGAATTGATGATTTTCTGGCCAAAGCCGCACAGTTGATCAGTGAGGGTTGCGCGATTTTGGACGTTGGTGGCGAATCAACGCGCCCCGATGCAAAGCCAGTCAGTCTGGACGAAGAAAAAAGACGTGTGTTGCCGTTTCTGGAGGCGTTTCGAAAACAGTATCCCGATTTTCCTGTGAGCCTCGACACCAAAAAATATGAATTGGCCAAACAGGCCATGCCGTACGGGATCCAGTGGTTGAATGATGTCAGTTGTTTCTCTGATGAACGATTTGCCGAGTTGGTGAGGGAGTCTGATGTTTGTTATGTGCTCATGCACTCTCGTGGTGATGCGCAGACCATGACCAAGCTGACCCAGTATCCCCAGGGAGTGGTGGAAGGGGTCGCCCTTGAACTGGGGCTAAAACTGGAACGCCTGCGCCATTGCGGCGTGGCGATGAGCCAGGTTGTTCTCGATCTGGGATTTGGTTTTGCCAAAACACCCGAGCAGTGTCTGGAATTGATTGAAAGTCTCTCAGGTTGGGAAAAACGGTTTGATCACAATTTGCTATTTGGTATTTCACGCAAAAGATTTTTGCAGGGCTTGGTGGGGGAGGTCCCCCCTTTGGACCGTGATGACATCAGCGCCCGGCTGGCAGTCAGGGCTTACGCGGCGGGTTTTGATATCATCAGAACGCACAATGTGGCACTGACAAAGAAATATATTGCTGATTATTTGAGTCTCCACTCGTAGAGAGACTGTCAATTAAGTTTTTTTGTCATTCCTGCGTAAGCAGGAATCCAAAGCTATCAAAAATTTGGATCCCAGCCTTCGCTGGGATGACAAGTCAGGGGTGACAATGAGAAAATTATTTGGAACAGATGGCGTGAGGGGTGAGGCCAACAAGTACCCCATGGTGCCCGAAGTCGCGTTGGCCCTTGGGCAGGCCATAGCGCGGTATTTTCGCAATAAAAAAACCACGCAACGCATTGTTATTGGCAAGGACACGCGGCGCAGTTCCTACATGCTCGAACAGGCCATTGCCGCAGGTGTGTGTTCGATGGGGCGCGATGCTGTGCTCACGGGTCCCTTGTCAACTCCGGGTGTGGCTTTTTTGACCCGCGCCATGCGTGCCGATGCTGGTATCATGATCAGTGCGTCACACAATGCGTACCACGATAATGGAATCAAGTTTTTTGATCACGAAGGCTACAAACTTAGCGATGAAATCGAACGTGCGATTGAGGACTTGATTGAGCAGGGTTTCAATGACGACCAGAGACCCACGGGAGACCAGATTGGTAAGGCCTTCAGGATCGATGACGCGACGGGGCGTTATGTTGAATTCGTCAAACGCACGTTTCCCAAAGATGTGACGCTCGATGGCATCAACGTGGTTTTGGATTGTGCCAACGGGGCGGCCTACAAACAGGGGCCCATGGCTTTGTGGGAACTCGGCGCGCACGTAACGAGTTGGGGCATTAAACCCAATGGTGTCAACATCAATTCGGAATGTGGTGCTCTGTATCCCGAAAAAATGCAGAAGATGGTGCTCAAGCATCAGGCCGACATTGGCATTGCCCTGGATGGCGATGCCGACCGCGTGGTCATCAGCGACGAAAAGGGCCGACTCGTGAATGGCGATCAGATCATTGCGCTATGTGCTGTGAATTATCTGAACAAAGGGTGTTTGGCAAACCGTACGATTGTGGGGACGATCATGACCAATATGGGCGTAGAACGGTATCTGGATCATAAGGGCATTAAGCTGGTTCGTACCCGCGTGGGTGATCGTTACATCATCGAACGGATGCGACAAGATGGCACCGAGTTGGGTGGGGAACCATCGGGTCATATTATTTTTCACAATCACAACACGACAGGTGATGGCATCATCGCGGCCCTGCAGGTGTTGTCGATCCTCAAGGAGACGCGAAAACCTTTGAGTGCTTTGGTCTCCGAAATTTCCCTGTATCCGCAAGTGAGCACAACATTGAACGTGAAAGAAAAGAGGCCGATCGAAGACATTCCCGCTATCCAGACTGCGATCAAAGTTCTGAACAACAATCTTAAGGGTAATGGCCGCGCTGTGGTCCGATATTCAGGCACAGAACCTGTTCTGCGGATGATGATTGAGGGAGAAGATCAACACCTGATCACGAGCGAGCTCGAGAAGCTGTTGGGAGTGGCACAGGAGAATTTGGCATGAGGGCGTGTGAATAACGAATATCGAACAATGAACAAGGAATTTCGAAATTCGACATTCCTTGTTCGTTATTCATTATTCAAAGCAAATAGATATTTGTGTTTGCTGGAGACTGTATGACTTCACATCGTCGTCTCGGAGTTAATATCGATCACATCGCCACGATTCGCCAGTCGCGCGGGGTGGTGTATCCCGATCCTGTTGAGGCCCTGTCCATCCTCAAAAGCAGTGGTGTCGATCAAGTCACCATACATCTTAGGGAAGACCGGCGCCACATTCAAGACCATGATCTGGACAGAATTTTGGCACTGGGGACTTTACCTGTGAATCTCGAAATGGCGGTCACCGATGAGATGGTGGCTATTGCCTGCCAGAAGAAACCGTCGCACGCGACCTTGGTTCCAGAAAGACGTGAAGAGGTGACCACTGAGGGTGGGCTTGATTGTGAGGGCAATCTGTCAAAAGTCCAGAGGGCAGTGAGCGCGTTGCAGCGTGCGGGCATTCACACCAGTTTGTTTATTGATCCGGATTTGGAGCAGGTCACAGCGGCCAAAGATGTGGGCGCGAATGCCATCGAAATTCACACGGGAACCTATTGCAACGTGATCGAGGAATTTTATGGCCACTGGGGTCATTATCATTGGCAGGAAGATCCCGTATATTCCCAAAAAGTATCCGCGCAATTGGCTAAGATCAGGGGTGCCGCACAAAGCGCTCACGACGGTGGTTTGAAGGTCTACGCCGGACATGGTTTGCACACACAGAATTTGGCCCCCATCACGGCGATCGAGCTCATTGAGGAATACAACATTGGGCACGCCATCATCGCCAGGGCAGTCTTTGTGGGGTTGAAACAGGCGATTGAGGAAATTCAGGAATTGTTGAAGATCGAAAGTTGGCGTCTTTGCGAGGAGCTTTAGCGACGAAGCAATCCAGTACACAATGTCATATTCTATCTATG
>CAZGMS010000119.1:0-54913 GCA_964526915.1 uncultured Nitrospirales bacterium | reverse complement strand
GGTCCAGCCCGGCCCCTACACCTTTTTAAAACACGGCCCCTACATAGATCACAATATTCAAAAGCCCCGAGACCGAACGGTCACGGGGCTTTTTCCCTCAAGGCAGATTATGACTTTTTGCAAGCTGTGTCTGTCATTCCAGCGCAGGCTGGAATCCAGAAGGATGCGTAACCTTTGGATCCCTGCCTTCGCAGGGATGACAGTAATCTTCAATTATTCTTCGCAACCCTAACTCGGAACAGACCCAGCAATATTGACAGTCCAGCCAGTGCCAAGACTGTAAACAATGTGTTGGCGCGTGTAGCAGAGTGAGCTGTGATGTTGCAACCGCAACCACCGCCACCCGACATAAAAGCGGCGTCATCAACCGGCGTGATCTGCCCTGCCGCGCAATCGGGATCGTCGGCATCGGTCAGGCCATCGCCATCGTTGTCGACCGTATCTTCGCACAACGTTTCGGTCTCGCCGGTGCAGACAGAATTGAACATGCAATCGGCATCGTAACAATCGGTATAACCATCGTTCTCGTTGTCGATTTCGTCGTCGCAGACTTCTTCCTTATCGGTCCCGTTGCATTCGTACCAGGACGTACAGTCCTCATCGGTACAATCGGTCAAACCATCTTCGTCGTTATCTATCTGATCGTTGCACACCTCAACCTCGCATTCACGATCCTTGCCATCGCAATCCTGGTCGATGGTATCGTCGCAAATGTCGGTGGCTCCCGGGTTGATGGCCGCGTCATCGTCATCGCAATCGCCACCATCCACAGTATAACCATCGTCGTCGAGATCATCGTCTACGGGAGGTGTGGTGCACACATCGCCTTCATCCACAGTGCCATCGCAGTTGTTGTCGATGCTGTCACAGATTTCTGTGACGCCTGGATTCACAGTGGCATCGTTATCGTCGCAATCGCCCTCCTCCACTGTGTAACCATCGTCGTCAAGGTCGTCATCTTCCTCCACGCAAGCCGTATTGGATGTGCAATCATCATCGGCGCAATCTTTGAGTGTATCACAATCGTTGTCGATGCCGTCATCGCAAACCTCGGCGGCACCGGGATTAACACTGGCATCATCGTCGTCGCAATCGGTGTCGCTGGTGTAGCCATCTTCATCCAGATCGCAGATCAGGCCTTCGTCAATATCACCATCGCAATCGTTGTCTTTGCCATCGCAAATCTCGTTGGCACCCACGTAGGTGTTGGAATCGTTATCGTCGCAATCGCCACCGGTCTCGATGTAGCCTTCATAATCATCTCGGTATTGTGAACAGATTTCTACAGGAGGCAATTGAATGGCATTTTTTGTGGAACCGGCTATTTTCATGTTGCCAGCACCAGCTTGAAATGATTTAATTTTTTGCGAAACATCCAGGCTAATGCTTACGGGCTTTTTGACATTGCCCACCACGGGCCCATTAAGGTTGGACAGATTGCCAGTATCCAATTTACCCTTGCCACCAAAATCATCCAGATCAGGCAAACCACCATTATTCCCATTCTCTTCTTCTGCACTGCTCGCATCGGGATCGTAGCCGTAACCATCACCGTCCAAGTCGTTATAGAGTGTTATTTGATCGCAGGCGCACAGATCATCAAAAGTATCTGTTTCGAGGTTAATGTCTTCGACTTTTTTCTTGAGAGAACCCACACAGAGTTGAACCAATCCTCCATCTTTAATACAGGTCTGATCCTGCCAAAAATTCTTTTCGGAAATGCCTTTGGCCAATACCACCATATTTCGTATATAAACATCAGCCGCACCCTCCTGGCACGACAATGGCACTCCACCTTGGGTCATCCCTGAACCATCAATAACCACAAAACCCATGTTGGCAATCTTGTCTTCACTCATGTTGTAGCCTTCACCCTGATCTGTTTTGTACGCGGCATCAGTGGAGGTAAGCATTCCATTGGCGTAGTTACCCAAAATAGTTGAGAGCTTCACATCAAGCTTAATGGGATCAATCAACGTATCGCCATCACGGTCATACGAAAGCTTAATTTCTCGAACGCCTTTATTTGAATCCACCTCCGGAGTGTAAAAGCCAATCCATTGTTCCGCTACAGCGCTGTCGGGATAAGCATTGCTGATCACACAACCGCCTTCATCGTGGTTGGCTTCTTTTTCGAGCGTCCAACGCAAAGTATCCTGTTGTGAACTCGACAATGAGTCTGTCGTACTTGACACCCAGCAGACACCCGCAATGCTCTGGGCAGAAAACGCGACAGTGATGAGTACGGCACATATGATTAAAATAAATTTTTTCATGTCTTGCTCCTCAATTAATATAGAACAAACCGTAATTAAATAAGCTATAACACTTCTGGCCCGAACCTATTATCGGGTTTACCAATATAATGTTGCGTGTTTTTTCTGTTTTTTTTAACAAACAACAACTCGTTGATTTGTATGATGTATCTTCATCTTTTAATAATAACAATGTTAATGATACACCCTTGAGCTTGCACCACGTTGAACTACATATATTTCTTGGAACCATCTAACTTTCAGATTAAACAAGTCACACCTTGACTATTTGTGGGGTAGGAATACCGCGGTGATGTCTATCAATGTTTATATAAAGCGTGAGCCATATGCCAAAATCAAAATTACCAATTAACTTTTCCGATGAAAGCAATAGATATGCGTATCATCTCTATCGTGCCCTTTTGGAAAGAGGCATTACAGATGATGAAATGGATTTAGGCTGGACTGAAAACAAAAACACTGAAACTCACACGAATGATTCGTATTCCATGCAAGGAACCAATGGTCTCCTCGAAGCCAATGAGATCATCGAATATGCTCTGAATAATGATCAAAAATATTTTACACTTCTCTGTGATACTTTTGGTGAACCACCGCCTTGGTCACTGGATGATTCGAACCCAACAACAATATTTGACGAAAAAATCAGAACAAAAATACAACAAGCTATTGACATATTGAATACCCAAATCATCGAGGCAGGGATTGTACCAGGCACAGAAGACTACAAGGAAAGAATGTTGGTTGGCCTTTTTTATTTGGCTAATGTGCCCGATCAATTATATCTCCGATCCTTTGTGAACACTCTGCTCCTACCGGATGATATGCGTCGTTTTTTATCTATGCAGGAGCTGGTCGATCAGAAATTGGATTCTTATAAACAGTATCTCCTGGCAAATGGTGGTTTTGGTATTTCAGATGGCGACAACACAGAAGAATATTCGGCATTAGATGCCATTGCAAATAATATAGGGAACTGTACTGAAAAGTCGAAAATACTTTTTGCGATATTGCGAATGGCCGGACTCGAACCTTGTTTTGTTGCTATTGATGCCGCTTACCTGCAACAAGATTTGGGCCATTCCTGTGTTGGTGTAGATATTAATGGAAGCATACGCATTCTTGATTCTTCTGCTCTTAATTCCAATGCAACTTACAAAGAATACGATATTTTAACGTTACGTCAGTATTATTCATCTGATTATGTCAATCGGGGTTATGCATGGCAAGCAGGAGGAGATGTTGATAGGGCACTGGATGCATACGCTATAGCATTAATGCTGGATTCAAAAAATGAAGATGCTTATTTTAACAGTGGTAATGCGTGGTCTGACAAGGGCAACTTTGAAAAAGCAATCGGGGCTTATTCAAATGCCATAGAGTTCGATCCACAAAACCATAAATTGTACGCAAATCGTGGAAAAGCATGGTTTAAAACAGGACATTTTGATGAAGCCATTTCTGATTTTACACAAGCATTGAAAATTGATGAACATGATGCAAACACATACTACGATCGTGGTACTGCGTGGCTTGAAAAGAAGAATTACGAACAAGCCATTACGGATTTTAATAAAGCCATAGAAGAAAATCCGAACCTAGATATTGCATTTTATAACAGGGGTCGTGCATGGAAAGCAAAACAAGATATCACAAAAGCCTTAGAAGATTATTCAAAAGCGATAGACATCAATCCTATTTTTGAATCAGCCTATAATAATCGGGGTAACCTGTATCTCGGTAATGGATTTTATGATAAGGCAATAGCTGACTTTTCGAAGTTAATTGAAATCAATCCATCACGTAGCGATGCCTACTCAAATAGAGGCTTGGCGTGGAGTGGTGTTGGAGAATATAGCAAAGCTATTGAAGATTATGATAAAGCCCTATTGATTGAACCTTCAAATATCCATGCCTATGTGAACCGCGGAGTTGCATGGGTGCATATGGGAGAAATCCATAAGGCTTTTGATGATTATAATAAAGCACTACAAATTAACCCCAATTTTTCACACGCATACGCTAACCGTGCAAACCTTTTTCTTCAAACAGGTAACCTAAATTCGGCTATGACAGATATTGCATTCGCAATGAATTCCAAACCAGACATGTCAAGCAATCAACTGTATTCGCTCGTGGAAAACAACTTTTTGTCAATATTTGAGTCTGATGAAGAAACAAAATTAACTATGACTTCTTTTGGCGAAACGGGACTGAGTTTGGTCAGGGTGGTTTCGTGTCTTTTTTTCTCTTATTGTCTTTGGGAGGCAAATCAACCTGAAAAAGCAAAAGAGTTATTTGTGTTGATACAATCAACTCTAATCAATAAAATAGCTGGTGTTATCCTTACGACGACCTCAAAGGCTGTTCTCTTGGAATATCTACAGTTAATGCCACTAACTATGCAAACTGATGAGCAACTTCGTGATTTAAGATCAGATTTAGAGGGAGCATTAAACGTAACACAGTAACAAATTAAATTTCTGTATTAATATTAATATGTTATTGTGTGAAGACACTTGCATTATTAGGTTTGTTCATTAACAAATACATGTCTGCTACATATTTGCAGTAAGGTGCGCGGCTTTGTCTAGGCTCATAGAGGTTCGTGCCATATGGTCAAATGATTCAACCCTAAAATCTCAGTGGTTCGAAAATTCTACTAAAATGTTAGCAACTTTTTAACTGAAGACCCGATAACTGAAATTGAAGGGATCAGTTTGGGCGGCAGGGAAGGATTTTTGTCATTTTTATTAAGGAGAATTGTATGAGCGAATTAAAAATTCCAGATGGCCAAGTTGCCGTAAGAGCAGCAGTCAGTTTTGAACAAACCTCTGTCGAAGGAAATAGCGAACCCGGAATTGGCCTTCAAGCGGATGTTGTCGGCAGAATCTTTTTTGGTGAAGGTCCTGTGCAAGGTGTTTTTGGTGGCGATCTTGGAGTGAGTGGTGCCTTTTTGCAGGCAGATGGAGAATTGAGCACACAAGACCAATATATTGATCCCGAAAAAACCGACCCCTGGGTTCCAGAGGGTGAATCCTGTGCTAATAATTCCTGTTACGATACAATGAACACCAATCACATTGCTCTGGATACCAATCTAAGAGGTGGTGTGAGAATTCCGTTAGGTAAAGAGGGCGCAAATGGAACATTGATGGTTGAAGGTTTTGCCGGACTCGATTTGTCAAGAACACCCAAAGGCAGAGCCCCCATGACAGAGGTTGGAACCAACGACGAGATTCTTCCTCTTGATGGGCAAGCGGACCTCAGTCGTGCTGTTGCATTGCAGGGCGGTGGCACAGTGACTTATGAACCTCCCAAGGGACGTTTTAGTTTTTTTCTTGAGGCCGGCGGACACAGTCAAGCAACATCCAGCCTGACCTACACACATCAAGGTTTGAATAATATTACGGAACGATCACGCCCCGTTCATGGCAATGTGTATATTGGTGGTGGCATGTCCGTGAGACTTGGAAAAGTGAAAGACACGGCTCCAGATTATGATGATGAAGTGGATGCGTACGATGATGAACCGGATTTCAATATAGAAGACGCCTTGGATTTAGCGGATCATCGGGTTAATTCTGACTATCCCGATTGTTCCCTTGTTCCTCTGGAGGGTATTTCTACACGCAGGTCTACCTTAACAGGCACAGATGGTGCTGGAAGTACTGTTTCGCTGGCAACAGCCTCCGCTGAAGAAGTTTTTGATGAGCGAGCCAGTGGCTGGTTTTATACACTTAACAACGATGGGACAGCCTTGAAACAAGGCAGTGCCTACATGAGTTATTTTAGTGCTATCGCGTTTTGTAAAGAAGAAGCCGTGGCGCGTGATACGGCTGGCGCAGAACCCGAATCTGGTGTGGACGCTGAGGAAGTGGAAGTAGTTCCCTTTGCAGATGCTGTAGTTGGCGATATAACAAGGTACGAAGGCGTTTTGGTGAGAGTCACCGAAATCAAGACCGATGGCACAAAGGTGTGTGTGGAGTATGTGTCCACTGTGAGTGGTGGGTGAGTAATCAAACGATTTTTTTGTCATTCCTGCGAAGGCAGGAATGTATCCGCGTGTGTCATCCCTGCGAAAGCAGGGATCCAGATCAAATAATATATGGATCCCAGCCTTCGCTGGGATGACAAAAGAAACGTTGGGATGACAGGCAGATGGACAGTTTATTCAAACAAGAGGTATTCCATGAGTATCAACAGATTTGATGACATTCCCTTTTCAGAAAAAGGTATCGTGTATTTTAGGGACCTATTCGTTGACGATGAAAGCACCAAGGATGTGGATTTTGCTGATGAGCTGATCAGCCCACAGATCACCGCAAATGAGAGTGCCACTCCCATCGCGGAAAATCTGGACTGGACTTCCAAGAGAGAGAACCCTGTCTACCGTGACCAACTCATGGTCTCGCGTACTGGCAAATTAATGATTTTTCAAAACCTGCGCTATAAAGACAAAACCCTCGTCCTGCGCGGGCACATAAATTTAGACGCGTACCTTGATCCCTCCGAGGTTGACGATGCTTTTCATAATGAAGAACTCAATAAGTTTATCTGGAACCTCATCCCCGTTTTCGAGAAAGAACTCAGTGTGCTGGTCGCCGGACTGAACGGCGCGCGTGTGAACCCCGTAGACACAGATGCCCTCAAAGCCGCCGTTGACAAGAGTTCCATCAAAGAGGTTTTTGAACTATTATACACCCCCTCTGCATTAAACAACCTTGTTCCCAAAGATTTGCTTGAGCTGACTCAACTGCACTACGAATACCTCAGAGGTGCCTTAAAGCTTGAAGAGGGCACCACCGACGCCGATGGTACGGCCTTTGCGTTGGGTGCGCTTGATGACACTCAAATAAGGCATTTCCTGGGCGTTCACCCAGCGGCCACTGGTGTGCAAACACTACATGACGCAGTCAAATACATCCTCACACCACAAAAAGGCTGGAAAGAAATAGTAGGCACAGGTGAGACCAACCCGCAAACTGCGATCGAAACAGCTCCAGAAGGTGGCAAGGCCCCAGCGCATGATTTGTTGATTGCGTATTTGAGGGCGTTGGCAAAAGACGAGGGAGATACAGGGGTGGTTGACCACAGAGAACCTGTATCAGCTGTGGCAGATGTGTTTTTGCCCGGCGAAAACCCCGCTGAATCTCTTGCCAAAATCAATCAGGCATTGGAGATTTTAAACATCACAGCTCCCGAAGTTCTGCCAAAAGTGGGCGAAACAGCCATCTTATCTGTCCAGAAAAAGGGCGATACAAAAGCATTGCAGGCCAATGACGACGACACATTATCGCCACTGACCATTGGCACAACAACTTATAAATATACCCAGGAAAGCCTAGAAGCCCTGCGTATTTATATTGTCGGGTTGTTTCAAAACAAGCCTGAGGTTTATTTTGGCGATTCGTTTGCCTCAATCAGTTTTTCCGCGAAGGAGCATGTCGAGTCTGCCAGTCAGACCAAATTCAACGAAGAGATCACAGAGATTGACCGAACAGCGACCTCTGACATTGACCGTGTGATTGCACAACTCAACACTATGTTGCAAAGCCATCCCGATCGTTTCAAATCTGTCACGATCACCGGCATTGCCTCGGCAACAGGAGTGAAGGTCGCGGGCCCAAACGGCAAAAAGAGGGTCACAACGCACGGAAATAATGGCACGTACTCCATTGGGAATATTTTTGAGACTGACGGGATAACACTCAAAGCGGGTTACTCGTTTGCGTCCGATCTGCTGGCCAAGGGTTACACCGATGATCAAAGAAAATATCACAGAGGTAATTTCGATTATGCCAAAGCAAGGCACGACGCGGTCGCCGCATACCTTGAGGAAAAGCTCGGGGCTGAAAAATATAAGCTCATCGAAGCCAAAATTTCGATCACCGAGGTTGGCGGACGCCGTGAACCTTCATGCAAGCTGGATATAGCCTATGTCGTGGATACGCGGTTTAAGGTAGACGAATCGGCGTTCGATTCGGTGGGTTTTGTCAAGCCTGAACCCAAGGAAAGGTTGGCCCAATTTATCCGCACTGAGTTACAGGCTTATTTTGAAGCCCCCACCCAAGACAAGGCCATTGCTGTCTTGCGCACCATTGCAGAGTACTTTCCCGAAAAGAAGACTGCTGTGGCGGAGGCCTTGTACACCCATCTCGAAAAGAACGTCGCTTCTGCCCCGGGCGCGGAAGGTCTCATGATCGGCTTGAATACATTCTTCAAGCTTGGCAAAACACCATCGGTTGCAAAGACTCCTGTTATACTCGACACAGCAGATAAAGCTCCAAGCGTGATTACGCTTGAGCCTGGCGCGAGACTCACAATTCCAGGCGCGGAAGGGGCAAGTCTCTTCCTTGGGTCAAGAGACGTCACGAATCTCTTTAATTACTCGGCAGGTAATTATGTGAGCAAGGCCACATTTTCAGCCACAGATATTGGCGCAATGAGGTCAGCTTTCGGTGGCACCGTCACTTATGCTGTGAAAACAGATGGTTCTACAAAGTCTGTAAGTGTGACCCTCGTTGGAGGGACAGTTGCTACACCTAGGCAAAAGACAGAGCAACCAAGAGTTGTTGAAGACCCAGCCTCTCCGGATGATTAATGGAAGTGCGGGACCCGAAATGACAATAGTGAAAGAGGGATTTTATGACAACACGTTATGTGACAATTGGCAACACGACACTGGCCAAATGGGAAACAGAATTTGATAGCGGTCGCAAAGGTTCCGATAGCTGTGTTGACGATACCGGCTTGGATGATAACAGTGATAAAAATGTTGTCGCTATCACACTGGGTGATGAAGTCTTTGAAAAGAAAGTCGGTGATTATTATACTAAGAAGCCTGTTGCCGATGAGCCTTCGATGGCTGACATTCAAAACCTCCTCAACGCCATGACTTGCCAAGGAGCGACTTGCAACAAGTTTGTGTTGCCTCTTCAAGAGAGCCAAAAAAATAATTTCGAAACCCTTTTTGGAGAAGCAATTGTTTCAAAGGCACCCTATGCCACGAATGCCAATATTTACAAGGTTGAACTTGATTTTGGCGATTCTGTTGACAACACCGAACTTCAGGCCTTGATCAATTTTAGGTTGCAGATGGCAGCCAATCAAAGTCCACAGCAAATAGCCACGAACCTTGGTCCCGATATTGCCAATCTGTATTTATACGCGCAGGAACAAGTGACAGCCAATGCGGAAAAACCGCAAATCTTCTCACGCGGTGTGTTCGATGGCCCCATTAACATGCAATGGATCAACCCCTACATGCAACGCACGCAGATTGACAAACTCTTTGCCCCCGGCGAATATGCGAATTGGATGAGTGGCAACTATACGTGGTTCAATGGCAATGACCTGACTGAAAGGGATTTTGACAACATTATTCACATCAATGACCCGACCAGAGTTTCTCACTTGACCGATCGCGACAGGATTGCGAACAATGAAAATGACCTGGGCATACTGGTGTCTTACATGCAAACAGCCAAAGAGCACCTCAAGAAGAACGCCAAGGTTAACTATGTCAACAACCCTGTTGCGGGTGTGACGTACGCGAACTTTTTTTACGAAAAAGATCCCACAACGAAGAAAGGTTCGGCAGTGTTGTATTATGTCAATGCAGAAAATAAATGGACCAGGAGATCGATAAGATTAGATGACGGTAATCAAACGTGGTTTACTTCCTCCACAGCAGAAAAAGTTACACCAACAGAGATTGAGCAGGCGTTGTGGAAGATGTTTGTGGGGGATTAACGATACACATCCTTGCGATGACCGATGTCGATGATGGTGATGATGAGCCTTGAATGAACAATTTGATAAATGATGCGATAACTCCCTACCCGGTATTTAAATAAACCCTTCAACTCCCCCTTAAGAGGAATCCCCAGTTTGGGAGCGGTTGCCAGTTCATCGATCGCTGATGCAATGCGCGCCCCAATCTTTGGTTGCGCCTTCATGATCTGCGCGAAACCCTTTTCGGCATTTCTGGTGAGTTCAATACTGTAGATCATAGGCCCATTTTGTTCTTAACATCCTGCCAACGGACTGTTTGCCCTTTTTTGGCCTGAGCCATTCCTTGTTTGATTCTGCGCAGGCCTTCGCGATCCCCGGTTTCGTTGAGCGTCTCAATCATGCTCTCGTAATCCTCGAGCGACAACAGCACAGCCACGGGCTCTCCCCTTTTGGACACAATGTAACGGTAGAGCTTGGTGATGACATCGTTAATCAGCCTGGGGAGTTGGGGCCGAAAATCTTTGAGGGTGATCGTGTGGTACATAAGCGCCTTTCGCACACAAACGGAGTGTACACTTTAGTGTATACTAAAAGGGTGTGGCCTGTCAAGAAAGGCTGCCGTAAATTTCAATCAACCAAGAGAACTATCATCTTCATCATCAACATTCTGAATGTCGATGCTGTCGGTCAGTGGGAATCTGGTCAGCTCTCTGGCTGGCGCATCGACGGTGATGGTTTCGGATATATCAAAAGCAGGGGCCTCTGGTACTTCGAGGGTTGAGGCCTGTCTACGAAGTTCATCAACAACAGCCACATGTTCCCGATTCATCAGGAGCAATATTTGCACAGCGCTTGGATTGTTTATCCTCGACGCAGACAATTGTTCCAAACCTTTGGCGGTCAAATAGATTCTGCCATTGATCAACTCCGCGTAGACATGAAATTCTTCTTTGTCCATGCTTACCAATGTGTACACTGTATCGGGCTGTAAATCTGGCGTACCATGTTCTTTAAGTCTGGGTGTAAGCACGCCCGTTTTTCTATCGAAGATATAAGGGGCAATTCGGTACTCACCGTTCAGAAGATCAAATTGCTGACCTGCAAGGGGGCTGAAGGGCTGATGGAATTTTGTTGCCTCACCATCAATAACCGTCCCCACGATCTGACCATTGCCGTTCCAAAGCAGGTGACCAAGTTGTGATGACAATGGATGTCCTTCGTATTCAAACGATGCGCCGTCAAATGTGAAGCGAATGTATTGCCCGTCCACAAAGACATCGGCCTGCTCGCCAGTGCTCCAGGAACTGGCCTGTTTTGCCGTCAGGGCTGTCTGCATGGCCAGCAGTTTTTTTGTAAATTGACCTGTTGATGCAGGCTCGTGCTCAGCCTCTGCCAGCATGACTGCAATCCGCGTCAGCAGGGCATCCTTGGCCTTTTGTGTCAAACCAACTGGATATGGTTGCGGAGCATTAACGTCTTCAACCAGTTGGTTCATTGCAGAAAGTGAAAGACCTTTGGGTGGGATAGACACTCGTGTGTAATCGGCACTGCCAAGTTGGGCCAACTGTGTAGGGGTCATCAGTGCACGGGTGATCTCAATGCGGGCAGACAAATATGTTTGTGCGGTCTCGTAGTTGGTCGAGAAATGATCATCTTCCTCTGACGAGGTGAAATAGGTGGCCAGATTCATCATGTTGACAATGGAAATTTCTGCATCGTCTCTATGTGATGCAAAGTGAGTGCCAGCGGCCTGAGCCACGTCAGCAAAATCAGCAAAGAATACCGAATTGATCCTTTGTGTGAGAATATGGCTCAGTTCTTGATCAAGAGAATCACTTGTGTTTACCAGTTCGTTAAAACTGGTTACCAAGTCTTCGATTGGTTTCATTGCATCACGATCACTGTTCGTCACAGCGGAACTAAAGACCTGCATTTGCAAATACCCCAATAACAACCCAAGCACTGGGTCATCGGTTTTGACGGTGCCACGTTCGGTTGCCTTGGCAAGTTCAGCAAATCTCGCTTGGGCCGCCTTTGCAATCACTAGCATGGAATCTTGGACAGCACTATCTATTCCAGTAGATCGTATGACGGTTGACAGTGTTTCCATGTTTTCAGCGTGCTGTAAAAGCTTGTTGGCATTGACTGTGCGCTTTTTGAGTTCCGCAATGACAAGACCCAAGATCCCCTGTTCTTGACCGGATTCACTGTCTTGACCAGCGTCACCAGCCGATGTGGCCTGCATCTGCTCAAAAGCGGAGGCCAAAACCTGATAATTCCTGTAAAGCACTGGTTCTTGACCAACAAAGGACGATCTGAAAGCAAGATCAGCATTGTCGTCATTGGTCAGGTAAGCACGGACATCGTTTAGTCTGGCGTCGTCAGAATCAAGATGCAAAAGAATCTGGACCAAATCAGCCGTGCTGGTGGCTTGGACCTCGTCTTCAATGATACGAATGGAATTTCTCAATGAGGCAATGAGCTCTTGGTCGGCTTGAGAGGTTTTTGGCTGTGCCAGAGCGGCAGTCAATTGAGTGCGCAAAACACCAAGTTGAACGGTCAATGCACCAAGTTCAGTCGTTTTGGTAGCGATATCAGTTGTCATCGTCCTGACCGTTCCTGCCAAGCGTGTCTGTGCTAAGCTCAATGTTTCATTTGCATCGATCAAAACTTGATTGTTGGCTTGCGCTG
Source organism: uncultured Nitrospirales bacterium (assembly GCA_964526915.1). Classification (GTDB taxonomy): domain Bacteria; phylum UBA10199; class UBA10199; order UBA10199; family JADGCS01; genus JAHJDR01. The sequence continues at coordinate 42,209 of CAZGMS010000119.1, read as the reverse complement.
TGGCTAAAGTTGCGCTTTCCCTTTGCAACGCTTCATTGGCCTCTTGCGTGGCTCTTCTACTGTCAGCCACTTCTGTTCTTAATTGTTCAATTTCACGATTCGCCAAGCCCAAATCTCTATTGGCTACTGCCGCCTGTTTTTTCAAATCCGATCTGCCTATACGGCCTAACAACATACCTGCCAAGGCAACACCACCCACGAAAATAACAGGAAGTCCAAGACCAAGTGCCTGTTGCACGGCAAAATCAGCCGTCACAGGGGCATTGGCCAGGGGTGTCAAAATCGCTTCTTGTGCTTCTTGAGCTACTTCTTGAGCATAAGCCACAGCGGGTGTAAAGATTGCGGCGCCTGTGGCCAGCAGACCTGCGGCCTTGGTAGCGGTCTGGGTCAAAGTGGGGGTCGCGCGTGCCACCTGACGAGCTTGAACAACCTCTCTTCGCGTTTCGATTGTCACCTCTTGTGTTGGTTTGTGAATGCCTGTGACCTTTTGCCAGCTTGTTGTGATAACCTTCTCGACACCACTGTACACTCGCGCGATGGGGGAACCACTGGATCTATGGGCCAATGGAGGACGGACGCTCGCACTAAGCTGTCCCTCTGGTGTGCCAGAGCCTGTGTACTGGGCGTCAGGTCTGACGTGCAAGGGCAGGCCCGGAATGCCTGTATCGTTAATTCCAGCAAGCACTGCTTTCGCAATGTCTGGATCTTTGAGTAATGGGTTGGAAACAAGATTAGGGGTTCCACCAACTCCAAGTAATTTTGCTGCAAAGTTCATTGGGCCTGCCATAGAGTCTCCTGAAGGTGTTAAGTCATTCCAGCGATCCTTCGACTGGCACTCAGGATGGTGAGCTTGTCGAACCAATGCTGGAATCCATATTATTTTATTACTGGATCCCTGCCTATCAGCCATTGGACTGATCCCGCTTTGCGGGACGCAGGGATGACGCTATTATTATTTTCGTCACATCCGCCCAAATGTTGCGTGATTTTTTGAGAATATTGCGTTTTATTGATTTATTCCAGGCCGAGGTGCAATTCGATGGCTTCATTGATTTTTTTCAATGTTTCGGGAGATAACTGGCCAGCCCTTTCGACAAATCGCAGTTTCGATACCGTTCTGATCTGTTCGGCAAGGGCCTTGCTATCCTTTTTAAGACCTGATTCCAACCTCCCAATCAAGACCTGAAACGGCTCTATTTTGTCGATATGCTGTGAGGTCAACGGCAGAACGGTCAGCTGATGGTAACGCAAGTTTGCGGAATCATTAGACACTATCACGGCAGGTCGTTTTTTATTGATCTCGCTACCGACAGTAGGGTCCAGATTCACCCATACAATATCACCTCTTCGATAACTCATAGGATCACCATTCTGGCCAGTTCTCGATTTGCGTGGCATCAGGAATATCCACGGTAGCATTGGCGCGCTCATAGGCCTTATCCAGCAGTTTTTGTCTTGCTTGACGTTCTTGGGACTCCAAATACTCGAAAATACATTTATTTATAAAAGCTGAAAGATGTTTGGCTTTTATTAACTCGTGAATTTTATGAGCAATTTGGTCATCTAATACGATGGTGGTGCGCATAGTCATATTATAAATCATATTTTAGATGATTGCAAGTATGATTTATATATTCCCCGGACGTTTGACGCCCTTGAGCAATCCAAAAAGTTCCTCGTAAAATCGGGGCGGCTCACCCTCCCCGGCCCAAACCCCGTTGAAGAGCCTTTGCATGGTCGGCAAGGGGACCTGGTTCTCCATGAAGGCGTAATACAAGTGATCGCCCAGATCGTAACCAATCGCGTGAGAGAGCGACAAAAAAAGTGTGGGACTGAAATTGGCAATGAGGTTGCTGTGAAAAAGGCGGCCCTGCCTCAAACTGCGCGCGTGTTTGATAAACATCTGCGCGGTCTCATACTCCCGATGTTTCTGAACACAGATTGCGGCATGCTCAATGTAGGCAACCTCGGCGCGCATATCCTTGAGACGCGCGCATTTGCGGCGGGCATTGACCAGCTTGGAACCAAAAAAACCGATCGCCTCGTGCAAGACATTGGTGTAAAAGGCGTCGCGGTGCGAGCGTGCGATTTCTGGTCCGGTGAGCAGGTGTTTGACGTAATGACTCGCCTCCTCCGCCGCGTGGTGAATCGACACGTTCGCGATGTACACAATGCGTGCTTGCGGCATGAAATAGGATTCGGAACCCAAAAGCTGGGATTGAATGAACTTGAGTTCCTTTTTGGAAAATTTCTTTTTGAAACTCGTGAGCCGCATGAACCCCAAATCACCGCAGGTATAGACCTCAACCTCAGCGTAATCAGCCGGAAGTTTGAGCTGTAATATTTTGGCGAGTTGCTCCACAATGAGCAGAAAACTCGCCTTGGGATCGACCCAATCGAACACGCCCTCCTCGTGGTACAGCCAGTTGATGTAGCTCTGCTGGACAATGATCGGTGGCGTGTGCATGCGGCAATAGGCACCCTGCCCCGTTTTGACAATGAGGGTGTGATCGACAATATTTTTTTGGGACAATTGCCAGTAGATCTCGGGGCTATTCTGGTACAAAAGAACCTGTGGCAGATTGAGCTTTGCTTTGTCAGCCCTCTGATTTACCTCGCGTGGTAGGTGCGGCGGTGCCAAATGCAAATCGCCCACGAGCACAAATACGACTTTGTTGGGGTGCTCGGCGGCCCGCGCCACAATTTGTTCGGCCATGAACGCGTCGCGTTCTTTGAGAGAGCGTTTGTCGGCACTGTTCATCTCGATGCCAAAAACAGGAATTTTGTGATAACGCAAAAAATCAAAAATGATGCTGTAGTTTTCCCACAAATCAAAAAACCAGTGCGCCTTGAATCCAATCTTTTTGATGAACGTGTCTTTGTCGCTCGTGCCCGACAAAAACTCATTGAGGTGTTTTTGATGCCTCTGTTGCACCGCCTCAATGCAAATAATCACCTCTTTGTGCTGGTGACGAAAAAAACTGCGCAAAATGCGCACAAAGGATCTCTGCGATTGATCGAGCGTGTGATAATCCCCCACAAAGACAACACGGGAACGCGCGATGTCGGCCTCGACGACCTCAGGGGTCACTGATTTGGTGTAGTGACGAATGGCCTTTTTGTAGGCGCGGTAATAAACCTTGAAGTTCTTGTCGGTCACACGGGAGGAATCCTTGATGGTTAACTGATTCTGGGCGTAAATTTTTTTTTCGATTTTGAGCAACTCCTGACGGGGACTATGCTTTTTGGGGGTCTGCGGCATATTGGCATGTGTCTAACATATTGACGGGGAAAGAGGAAATACATTATTCAATGATAGCAATCACGCAATAAGCAATAGTGCAATTTGCAATTGGGGAAAACATGGAACAAGAAACAGGAAGGAATATCGCTGATCGACTCATAGATTTCGCTGTTGGCGTTATTGATCTTTCCGAAGTTTTACCCAGTAGTTTTCTAGGCAACCACATTGGTTGTCAAATCACCAGATCGGCAACCTCAGCAGGGGCCAACTATGAAGAAGCAAGAGGGGCTGAATCAAAAGCAGATTTCATTCACAAATTAGGAGTTGCATTAAAAGAACTTAAAGAGTCGCGTTATTGGCTAAAATTGATTAGTAAGACAAAAATATGCAAAACAGATACCAAGATTGCCGTGCTACAAGGTGAGTGTGAGGAGCTGTGTGCAATTATTGGAAAAAGTATCATAACTACAAAAAGATAATCTCTCGTTGCAACAATTGCAACGATTGCTCATTGCTATAATTGAAAGGGCCCTTATGAAAATTTGTATCATCGGTACTGGCTACGTTGGTCTCGTCACTGGCGCGTGTTTTGCCCAAACGGGCAACACGGTTTATTGCGTCGACAACGACCAGACCAAGATCAAACTGCTTAACGAAGGCTTCATCCCCATCTTTGAACCGGGACTCGAAGACTACGTGCGCGACAACATGAAAAAACGTCGGCTGTTTTTCACCACCGATTTGGCCGAAGGCATCAATCAAGCCGATGTGTCTTTCATCGCCGTGGGTACCCCTCAAGATCATGATGGCTCCGCCGATCTCAAATACGTCCGCCAGGTCTGCGAAGACATCTGCCAGGTCGCCACCAAAGAGGTCATCATCGCCACCAAGAGCACGGTACCTGTGGGGACTGGCGACGAACTCGACGCGATTTTCAAACAGAAATTTAAATACCCCTTCGTGGTTTTTTCCAACCCCGAATTTTTGAAAGAAGGCGACGCGGTCAACGATTTCATGAAACCAGATCGCGTGGTGGTGGGCACCAACGACGACCGCATTATCCCTTTGCTCAGGGAACTGTACGCCCCCTTCACCCACCAGCGTAACCGCATCATTTTCATGAGCAGACGCTCATCAGAAATCACAAAATACGCCTCAAATTGCATGCTCGCCCTGCGTATTTCGTTCATGAACGAGTTGGCCCGGTTCTGCGACAAGACCGGCGCCAACATCAACGACATCCGCTCAGGGATGGGTGCCGACCCGCGCATTGGCCCGGCTTTTTTGTACCCGGGCATTGGTTACGGGGGATCGTGTTTTCCCAAAGATGTCAAAGCCCTCATTCGCGCCGGGCACAAGCACGATCTGCCACTCAAAACAATCATGGCCTGTGATGAGGTCAATCAGGAACAGGCAGTCTACTTCTATCACAAGATCATCCATGCGTTTGGTGGTGAAAAAAATCTCAAAGATAAAAAAATTGCTGTTTGGGGCTTGGCTTTCAAGGCCAAAACAGATGATATCCGCGAATCACAATCGTTAAAAATCATTGATCTGTTGCTCAAAGCCGGGGCCCATATGGATGTAAGCGACCCACAAGCGATGGACAACGTGAAAACTGAGCTTCTCGACAGCCTGACTTACCACGATAACTGCATGAGCTGTCTTGCTGGTGCTGACGCCCTGTTTGTGGCGACCGATTGGGATGATTACAAGAGTCCGGATTTTAACGAGATGAAAAAGGTCATGAAAACACCGCGCATCTTTGATGGCAGAAACCTCTATAATCCGGAAGTGGTCAGAAAACACGGACTGGAATATTGGGGAGTGGGGGTGGGGTAAACGAAGCTATGAAAAAACGAAAACACGAGGGACGAAAGGACGAAAGGAATGTTTTGTCATCGCGAGCTTCTATAACTTGTTCACCATCCAACTCGTCGTGCCATCAGTATTATCCTTGAGGGTGATGCCTTGTTTCAAGAGTTGGTCCCGAATTTCATCGGATCTTTTAAAGTCTCTGTTCTTGCGGGCGAGTTTTCGCTCCTCAATCAACTTCAGAATGTCTTCTTCCAAAACCAACAGCCCCGCCATGCCCTTCTGTTTGAGCTCGTCAAGGTAGGCATTGGCATCAGAGCCAAAGACACCCAGCACTTTATGAATATCGTTGATGATGTCCAAAAAATCCTTGGCATCTTTTTGATTGGCCCGATTTTCATCAATGAGCTTATTCCAAGTCCTCACCCATTCAAAGACCAGCCCCATAACCATGGCTGTGTTGAGGTCATCGTCCAAGGCCATAATGAATTCATTTTTTAGATTTTCGAGTTTGGCAGGAACATGTTGTTGAGAGGGGATGGCGGGGTCGGAGGGTTGCTGGATAAATTTCTCTAATCGCGATTTGGTTTGGTAAAAACGCTCCAGAGCCTTGATGGAATCTGATATGTTTTTTTCACTGTAATCGATGGGAGAACGGTAATGCGCACTCAATATAAAATGCCTGATGGCTTCTGCCGGAAATTTTTTTAAAACCTCACGAGTCGTAAAAAAATTACCCAGCGACTTGCTCATCTTCTCGCTATCGATGTTGAGAAAACCGTTATGAACCCAAAACCGCGCAAAAGGTTTGCCCGTGGCGCCTTCGGATTGTGCGATTTCGTTTTCGTGATGCGGAAAAATGAGGTCACACCCGCCACAGTGGATGTCAAACGTGTCGCCCAGATATTTGGTGCTCATGGCCGAACATTCGATGTGCCAGCCCGGCCTGCCCTCACCCCACGGCGAAGGCCATTTGGGTTCATTGGGTTTGGCCGATTTCCAAAGGGCAAAATCCAGCGGGTCTTTTTTGACATCGCTCACATCGACCCGTGCGCCGGATTCCAGATCTTCGATGTTCTTGCCACTGAGTTTACCATACTGTGGAAAACTCCTGACAGCATAAAACACATCGCCACCAATCTGGTAGGCCAAACCTTTGTCCACCAGTTTATTTATGATCGCGATGATGTCGGGGATATGGTCGGTCGCCCTGGGCTCTATTGTAGGATTCACAAGCCCCAGCGCATTTGTGTCTTCATAAAACGCCGCGATGTATTTTGAGGTGACCTCAGAGCAAGAGATATTTTCGGCATTGGCCTTACGGATGATTTTATCGTCAACATCAGTAAAATTGCGCACGAACGTCACATCGTAACCGACGTATTTCAGATAACGATGGAGGACGTCAAAATTAACCATGGCCCGCGCATTGCCCAAGTGACAATAATCATAGACGGTCACGCCACAGGCGTACATGCCAACTTTGCCATCGGTGAGCGGTTTAAATTCTTCTTTTTTACGAGTGAGGGTGTTGTAGAGTGTAAGCATAGCCAACCCACATTGGGCGCAAGGATCTGTCTTTGCGAGGAGTCCTGAACGTAGTGAAGGGCGACAAAGCAATCCAGATTTGTTATCTTGTATTTTGTGGATTGCCACGTCGCGCTTTGCGCTCCTCGCAATGACGAACATGAGCCTTATGCCTCTGTTAATAACACATACGCCCAAGCGGCGATGCCTTCCTCACGGCCCGTGAACCCGAGCTTTTCTTCGGTTGTGGCCTTGATGGACACGTTGTCCACGCTGGTTTCTAAAATAGCCGCTATGACGCGCGACATCTCCGCCCTTTTGTCTTGAAGCTTGGGTTTTTCGCAAACCACAACCGTATCGAGATTGCCAATGACAAAACCCTTTTCCTTGACGCGCAAAAAACACTCTTTAAGAAGTTTTTTGGAAGCGGCTCCGGCGTATTGGGGATCAGTATCGGGAAACAATTTGCCGATATCACCCAATGCCAAAGCCCCAAGAAGTGCATCACAAATAGCGTGCAGAAGAACATCGGCATCGGAATGCCCGAGTAATCCCTTATCATGGTCGAACACAACACCACCGATGACACACGGCCTGCCCGGAACGAGACGGTGGACATCGTAACCTATACCAATCCTGATATTCATGTTGGATCGCATAGCACCAACAAGCTTTAGAGGGCAATCAGAATTTCCCCTCGCCAATAGGGAATATCAATCGTATCAAGCTGTTAGATATTTGTTACAGACCTGATTGACATTTCCTAAAGGTTGGACTCTAGACTTAAAAAGTCAAACGTGAGGTTCGTTATGCCCAAAAAAACAAAACATATAAAATCCAAGAAAAGTAAAAAAACAACTGCTAAGAAATCAGTCAAAATAGATCCCATCAACAGCATTGAACATTACAATGCCATTCTGCTCGAAGAAATGAGATCAGAGTTCAAATTTGTCATAGAACACACCAGCGACATCGAAAAAAGACTCAACGCGCGGATGGATGAACATATGCAAAGAATTAATAAAACTTGTGCAAATATTTCTGGATTCCTGCCTCCGCAGGAATGACAATATTGCATGAGTCACTTTACACTGTGGAAGCCCTAAAATCCTCCCCCACCTCCAATCCCAGCACCGCCATGATCTGATTTTGTTTGTTTCGAAGCACAGGCCAAAAAAGCCTCTCAAATCTGTGGATATGGCGTGACACCAGAAATTTTTTTAGAGGCTTTGCCGTTTTGTGTCCAAAGGGTTTAAATAAATCTGATGGGCTTGCTAAACTGACTCGCAAAGGAACATCATCAGCATTGATTATCAAACGCAATGGGGATTGAGGTTTTCCTGAACAGCGACAGGTCATTCGGTATTCATCGCCACTGGGTGACGAACACAAAAGGCTTATGGCAAGACACAGAGCATGCCGTCCCCAAAAGTAGGCTCCCTTTGTCTGCACCTCCAACGAATCCATTGATCGACTGCCCTGTTGAGACCTGTTAAAAAAATAACACCCTGACGCATCTTTCAATAAAACGGCCTCGCCCAATGTCAATTTGATTGTGTCCTGTGTGACTATTTTGAGATAATGCCGATACTCCACCTGTTGTGTAAAACCGTTTTTGGCCATTTTGTCTCTGAAAAATCGAAATTGCAATTCCTGTGGCCACGTCTCCCACACGGCCAAAGGGACAGATGATGGGTAGCGTTTGTTGAGAAACAGTCGTCTTTTATGAAAATAGTCATCAATCACTTGAATGAGTTTAACACTCGCCAACACCCTATTGCGTGCTGTTTCGTCGTGCCATTGTGCCAACACGCCCAACCTGACGGCATTGCGTAAATAGACTGGTTTGAGATTTGACGAGTCAGTGCAAAAAGGTGCCCGCTGACCTTTGAGCCATGACAAAATTTCTTTTTTGCTCATATCGATGAGGGGACGATAAAGGCAAATCTCGTCACGACCTTTTTTGATGATCTGTTGCCGCGGAATACCCCTTAGTCCCTTGATGCCCGCTCCTCTGCCAATTTTCATAAATAGCGTTTCCAACACATCGTCCTGATGGTGAGCCGTCACAAATACGTTCCAGCCTCTTTGCTGATGCAATCTGAAAAGATGGTATTGGCGTCTGTGTCTGGCTGTTTCTTGGACGTGGGACGAGGGAAGATTTCTGAGATGAATGACAGTCAAAGGGATGCGATGACGCGCGCAAAGTTGCCTGACAAATTGCTGATCACCATCTGATTCCGCCGCCCTCAGATGATGATTAAAATGCAAAACTCGAAACTTGATGCCTGCTTGTATTTTGAGCGTGAGGAATTGATGAAACAGAAACACGGAATCAGCTCCGCCGGAGACCAGCAGTACCGGGGGGGCACGCTTGATGAGATCGAGATCGGAAGAATTTAGGAAGGGGGGAAACATAATTCTTTGTCATTCCTGCGAAAGCAGGAATCCAGAAATTAATTAATGGATCCCAGCCTATCAGCCATAGGACTGATCCCGCTTTGCGGGACGCTGGGATGACAGTCAGATGTAGCCCTGCTTTCGCTGGGATACAATATTCTTGAAAGTCACCTGAATCGACAGCCTCCATAAGGGGTGGTGAAAAAAATGTTCACTCTTTTGGTTTGCAATTGCCACAAACACGATTGCGGCCAGACCCCTTGGCCTGATACAAAAAGTCATCGGCGGCTTTGATCTGCGACACGTAATCACGAAAACTGCCATCGTGGGATGTGGCCGCACCGATCGAGACCGTGACCTTGATGGTTTCGTCATCATAGATAATTTCGTTGGCCTCAATCTTCTTTCTGAGTCTCTCGGCCAGATTGATGGCTGCCTGATCGCCCGTGTTGCGCATGATGATGACAAACTCCTCTCCGCCATACCGGCAGAACACGTCCTCCGTCCTGATGGTCTTTTTGATGACCGAGCCCACTTCCTGCAGAACTTTGTCGCCAGCCAGATGACCATGCTGGTCATTGATGTGCTTGAAAAAGTCGATGTCGATCATGAGGATCGTCATGGGCAATTGTTGACGTGTGCCGAACGAAAATTCGTCTGAGATGCGCTGGAGAAAATAACTTTTGTTGTAAGCACCCGTCGTGGGATCCGTGACCCCCAACTCGTACCGTTTGTGTTCGGATATTTTTCTGTTTTCGTCAAAATAGTCGAACTGGATGATCGTGTCTTTGGAAATCTGAATCTTGTCTGAGGCCTGCAAGGTGACCGGTTTGGTGAGTCTCTTGCTGTTGACGAATGTACCGTTCGTTGAGTTCATGTCTTGAATCGTACACTGTCCCTCAGATTTTCGGATGCGAAAATGCTTGCGCGAAATGGTATTGTCTTCGATCCAGATATCACAATCGGGTGAGCGTCCCGCGATGATTTCACCCTCCGCCAGTGAGTAGGTTTTACCAATGTGCATCCCCGCCACGATGATGAGATACGGTTCGGCTTGCGTCGCCGCATTGAGCTCGTCGATTGATGATACTATGGTTTCGTCCATGGTCATAAATTACACTCCTCATTCGTTCACTGTTTCTTTACTGGCATCAGCCTGCCCCTGAAGGGTGAAAGTGAGTTTTTTTTCTTCTCCGGGAACAAGATTGACTGTGAGGGTATCATCCAAAAAACCCTCTTTTTTGATGTTGACAAGATACGACCTGCCCGGAAGAAGATTGTTGTTCTGATAGGGTGTGCGTCCCATCATCACACCATCAAGCCAGACCTCTGCACCCAAAGGATTGCTCTTAACGGAAAGATACGCAAAATTCATGGTGAAGTTGTGCTCGAGCCGCACCTCACCTGTATCGTCAAAAGAAACGCTCTTTCGGTAAAACTGGTATTTCTCCAGAAACAGGCCCACCTTGTACGTTTGCGCGACATCGAGATTCCTGATGATGACAGGTGATTTGCTGGCCCATTCCACATTGTTGACATACACCGTGGCACCCGGCGGCGAGGTGATGATGAACAAAGTCCCCGATTCTTCCTGCAGGGCTGTCATCTGAATTTGAAGGTCCCGATGTTGATAAGGTTTGAGGATCACATTGAAAGTCAGTTCCTTGAAGTTCTTTTTCTTGACAACAAGTTTGTGCGTCTCGTCCGCCGATAACTTGATTTTGGTGGGGATTTGGAGCAACCGTTTGTTGTCGACAATCACATCCATCTGGTCGTCCCAACCCGTCAAACTGATGGATCCAAATTTATCCTTGTTGACCAGGTAGACGTAAATCGAACCGCACACCGTGATGAACAAAAACAGCAGGACGATCCAGAGATACGAAATTGACATTCTACGGCTCACGGGAATGTGTACGATCGGAGTGGTGTGATCGAGAATATCCTTCACCGTGGGGTCATCCTGTTGCTCGAATGATTTGTGCAAGCTGGCCTGGGGAATCAGGTGTTGCGCTTGCGTGACAGGCGTGACCTCTTTGGAGAACAAATGATCAGGCAGATCTTTTTCATCCTCTTCTGGACCAAAAAGTTTGTAAATGAACTCTGCTGCGAAAACTGGCTTGAAATCGGGATTGATCTTGAACAGCAGTTTTTCGAGTTCGCGCGACAATTCGGAGCCATCTTGATACCGGTGGCGAGGATTGCGCTGGAGGGCCTTTTTGATGATTTTGTCCAGCTCTCGGGGAACATCGGAACGTCGCGTGTCCGCGGGATCGAACTTGGCTTTTTGAATGGCCTGTATGGTGAGGTGATTGCTTTTTCTTTTGAACAGACGTTCGCCGGTTGTCATTTCCCACAACAGGGTGCCCACCGAAAAAATATCCGAACGAAAGTCGACCACATCGCTCCTGGCCTGTTCGGGTGACATGTAAGCGAACTTGCCTTTGAGCACGCCCGATTCTGTGCGGCCTTCCTTGACTTTGGCCTTGGCCACGCCAAAATCGATGATTTTGATCACGCCGGCATAGGACAGAATGATATTCTGCGGTGAGACGTCTCGGTGCACCACACCCAAATTGCGATCATCGGATCCTTTTTTGTTGTGGATGTAGCTCAAGCCACGACAAAGTTCGGTAAAACAATACAGCAAAATGTCGAGTGGAATTTTTTTGCCGAGCTGATTGAGCCGCTTGATGATTTGGGAAAATGTTTTGCCGTCGACATACTCCATGACGATGAAATAGTCATCGTCGACGCGCCCCAGATCGTAGATCTGGGCGATGTTGCCGTGATTGAAATTGACGGCGATCTTGGCTTCATCGACCAACATTTCGACGTATTCGGGATCGGCGGAGATGTGCGGGAGGATGCGCTTGATGACGACCAGACGTTCGAAACCGCTGGCATCGTAGGTTTTGGCCTTGTACACCTGCGCCATACCGCCCTGGGCAATTTTTTCGATGAGAGTGTACTTTCCGAGTCGTTTTTGATTCTGGTCAATCATGACTAAAAGGTCACATGAATACCGAATAGCGATCAAGGAATGTCGAATCCTTCAACAACGTTCAGGACAAGTCCTTCAACAACGTTCAGGACAAGTGTTGAAGTGAGGGTTTCTTGTTCTACATTTCAGCCATAGGACTGATCCCGCTTTGCGGGACATTATTCGATATTCAAAGATGCTTCTCGCATCACGCTTTTTTCAAAAACCGTGCAATGAAATACCCCGACTCTCCTTTATCGGTCGGCAATAAATACGATCCAAATTCGGTGTCCAAAAAGGGCGTGCTCAGCGATTTGTCGCGTTCAAACTCAGCGTGTTCACCCAGAAAGGTCTTCACCACTTCTTCGCCTTCGTTTTTATCGATCGAACACACGGCGTAAAGCAACGTGCCGCCCGGTTTGAGATACTGACTGTACGTATTCAGAACCTCAAGCTGTTTTTTGCTCTGTTCCTGCAAATCCTCTGGAGTACGGAACCATTTGATTTCGGGATGGGATGATATGGTGCCCAGTCCGGAACAGGGCGCGTCGATGAGCATCCGGTTGTAGATGGGCTCAAACTGCATGACAGGCTTGACGTGCCTGAACCCCATTTTTTGCGCACGCACATCGATGGCGTGCATTTTCTTGTCGATGGTATCGAAATAATGAATATTGACCTTGTCTTTGAGTATCTCCGCCATTTGCAGAGTCTTGCCGCCATACCCCGCGCAGGCATCGAGAATATCGTCACCGTCCTTGATCTCGAGGTAGCGAACAATCCGTTGACTGGCCATGTTCTGGATCGTCCACAGACCTTCGTGGTAACCGGGGATGTCCTTGGGAGAAATCGAAAGTTCGGGTAAAAGAAGGCAATTGGAGACAGAGGTCTGAAAACAAGGGATATTGTCTTCCTTGAATTTAAGGATGAGTTTTTCCTCCGGGATTTTCTTGATATTCGCGCGGATGTACGTTGGTGATTTGGTGTTCAGCGCCTGAGCCATCTGATAAAACTTGATGGGGGTCCACATCTGGCTCAAATAATTGGCCAACCACTCGGGGAAAGAGGTTTGTACCCACAAGGGCTGGTCTTCCAACTTAACGAAGCGCTGATACACGGTCAAAAACTTTTGCAAAACGGCATTGACGAGCCCTACCATAGGACCTTCGCCAATAAAACGTCTCGTCATTTCGACAGCCTCATTGACAATGGCATGGTCCGGAATTTTGGTAAGATACAATTTTTGATAAAAACCAATGGCAATGATCCACTTGACCTTGTCGGGGACCTTATCGGGTTGACTTAAAAATTTATCGACAAAAAACAGAATGCGGTGACCAAAACGCAGAAAACCGTAAAACAGTTCGGTAAACAAAGCCCTGTCTTGTGGGGTCAGATGATTCTCTTTGAGAGTTTGATCAATTTTATGACCCGAAAAAGATTTTTTGGCGAATAAATCGGCTATCATGGGAATCAGATGATAACGCGCTCGACTGATTGGTAAACGATTGTTTGATTCTCTCATCATGGGTAAACCTGACTATGTCTTTTGGGTGACTGACCTGCCTAAAAAACATGAAATATTCAATTATCGTAAGGGTTCTTTTTTACCTTATTATTTTGAGGACATCTCAAAAAAACGAACTTCGGTTACAAAAACGCTCTTTGGCACAAACCCTTTACACCATAACCTTTTTAATGCTACAACACAACCATGAAAAGAGCTTTTAAGTCGTTGTTATTCCTTATCATTATTTTAACCATTTTTTTGCTATTACTCCTTGTTTCTTACCGCTTGCTGATGTTGGATATTCCCCATCTCGATCTGCTGCGTGAGAAGCACCCGACCATGACCAGCTTCATGTATGAGGACGAAAATGCCCGGGATAGAATTGAATTCATCCCCCTTTCACAGGTATCTCCCCATGTCGTGCGCGCCATTCTGGCCTCGGAAGATGATCTCTTTTTCACCCATACTGGATTCAATTGGCGTGAAACCGAAAAGGCCTTTAAAAAAAATATGAAGCGCAAAAAATTTTCGCGTGGGGCCTCTACCCTCACGCAACAACTGGCCCGAAACCTTTTTCTCACCCGAGATAAAACGGTTTTTCGTAAATTACGGGAAATCATGATCACCTTCCGGCTCGAACAAACACTGACCAAAAAAAGAATCCTGGAATTGTACCTGAATTCAGCAGAATTTGGCCCCGGCATCTATGGCATCGGGGCCGCTTGCCGGTACCATTTTAAGAATAAACCTCGACAAGTGTCCGGATATCAGGCCGCCCTGCTGGCCGCTGTTTTGCCCAACCCCAAACGATATTCCAAAAAACCGTACCCCGGCATCACCCTCCGCAGGGCCAGAATCATCATCGGCAGACTTTATAAGTATGACCTTCATTTGCCGGCGGGGTTATTCGATGAAGAAATGAAACAATGAATCAATCAAGAAATGAAACAATATTCTATTGATTCATTTCTTGATTGTTTGATTTTGAAAGTTGTCATTCCTGCAAATGCAGGAATCCAAGTTTCCTACAATTCTGGATTCCAGCTTTCGCTGGAATGACAAGAAGCCCAAGTTAACCGCGAAAATCGACATGAACAAGTCTGTTTTAGCGACACTAATTATTTCTTGAGAGCTTAAGCTTTTGAAGGCATATGACGACCATGGGTAGTGAAGTCAAAAAAAGGATCGAGAGCCTCGTGGCCACCATCAAACAACACGATGAGCGGTACTACCTTAAACAACGTCCCGAGATTTCGGACGAACAGTACGACAAACTTTTGGTAGAACTCCAGTCGCTGGAAAAGGACTATCCCCAATTCAAAACAGCTGATTCTCCAACACAAAGAGTTTCCGGGCGTGTTGCGCGCGGCTTTGGCAAGATCGCTCATAAGGTCCCCCTGCTGAGTCTCGATAGTCTTTTTGATGCCGAAGAAATTGAAGCCTGCCACAAGCGAATCAAGAAAGACCTGCAACGAGACGATATCGAATACCTTTGTGAGTACAAGTTTGATGGCGTCTCAGTCAGTCTGGAATACCAGGATGGCAATTTCGTGAGGGGAGCCACGCGCGGGGATGGCGAGATCGGTGAGGATGTGACCGCCAACCTCAAGACCATCAAGAATCTCCCGCAGAGATTATCGGGCGACCGTCTCCCCAAAGAATTATTTTTACGCGGTGAAGTGTTGTTTCTCCTGAGTGATTTTTTTGCTCTCAACAAAAAGCTGGTCGAACGAAACGAGGAAAGCTTTGCCAATCCGCGCAATGCGGCCAGTGGTTCGTTGAGACAACTCGATGTTGGCGTCACCAGCACGCGCCCTTTGCACCTGTTCTGCTACACGATCCTGCACCACTCAGATGATCTCGTCATCCACACACAGCAGGAGGCCATCGACGCACTCCAGGCTTTTGGTTTTTGTGTGGGTGATTTTCACCCACAGGTTCGCTCTGTGACCGAAATCAACGCCTGCAAACACAATATCGAAAAAATGAGAGATTCACTGCCTTTTGAGATCGATGGGATGGTGATCAAAGTCAATCGCCTCGATTGGCAAGAACAACTGGGCACCAAAGCCCGATCGCCACGGTGGGCCTTTGCCTACAAATTTGCTCCGCGGAAGGAAGAAACCATCATTGATGAAATCGCTTTCCAAGTGGGACGCACCGGGACCATCACACCAGTCGCCATTTTGCGACCCGTCGATATTGGCGGCGTGACAGTCAGCCGGGCCACACTGCATAATTTTGACTACGTCAATCAACTCGATGTGCGCGTTGGTGATTGGGTCAGGGTGGCCCGTGCAGGGGATGTGATCCCTGCCATCATCTCGGTTGCCACCGACAAAAGATCGGGAGCCTTGTCCAAAATCATCCCTCCCACCCATTGCCCTGTTTGCAGTGCCCCTGTGGTGCAAAACAAATCTTTTTTCTATTGCACCAACCCTCTCAATTGCCCCGCACAAATGAAATGGGCGCTCGTTCACTTTGGATCAAAACGGGCCCTCAACATCGCCGGTTTGGGTGAAGAAACAGTGGCCCTCTTGATGCAACAACAACTTGTTCAAAACTGTGCCGACCTCTTTACCCTCACTCAGGACACGCTCATGACTTTGGAAGGTTTTCAGGAAAAGAAATCGCAAAATCTCATCCAAGCCATTCGGGATTGTACCCACAAACCAGGCGACAAACAACTCTTCGCTTTGGGGATCCGCGATGTGGGGGAACAAACAGCAAAACTCATCATGCAACACTTTGGATCTTTGGACCGTCTCATGCGGGCCACAGACGATGACCTGCTCTCTATCGATGGCATTGGACCAGAGACAGTCGCCTCCATCAGACAATTTTTCGGTCACCCATCTAACCTCGCCATGATTTCACGTCTTGTGCAGGCCGGCATGTTTCGCACGACACTCGCCGTTGTGTCTGCTCAAAAAGGACCTTTGCACGGCCAAACCTTTGTCCTCACGGGTGAACTTGAATCGTTCACGAGGGACGAACTCAAAGAGAAGCTTGAATCCTTGGGGGCCAAGGTCACAGGCAGTGTGAGTCAAAAAACGAATTATGTTGTGGTGGGCGCACATCCGGGAAGCAAATTAGACAAAGCGAGGGAATTGGGTGTGACTATTCTGGGTGAAGCTCAGGTGATTGCGCTGATGCGAGACAACAAATGAATAATGAATCCTTCGGCTTCGTTCAGGACAGGTATCGAACAAGGAATGTCGAAATAAAATGAATCGCCTTCGACATTCGTTATTCCTTGTTCATCATTCGATATTCGAACGGCATCACAGCATATCGACCGTAGGACTGAACCAGATTAACCGGATGCTGGGATGCCGGAAATTCGTTCCATCGCCTCTTCCACATCCGCGCGATCACCAAAGGCGGAAAGCCGCATGAATCCTTCGCCGCAAGCCCCAAAACCGGCACCTGGGGTCGTCACCACATTTGCTGTGTGCAGGAGATGATTGAAATAATCCCAGGATGACGCTACGGGGGCCTTGAACCACAGATAAGGCGCGTTGACGCCCCCAGAAACAGAGAAACCACATTTGAGTAGTCCCTGACGGATGAGGCGCGCGTTTTCGAGATAATAGTTTATCGTTTCTTGAATCTGTCTTTGTCCCTCTGGCGTGTAACAGGCCTCAGCGGCCCTCTGTACGGGATAACTCACACCGTTAAATTTGGTGGTTTGTCGTCTGAGCCACAACGGGTGAATTGGAACCTCGTGTCCCTCACCATCACGACCCATAAGATCCTTCGGCACGACAGTGAAGGCACAACGAGTGCCCGTGAACCCCGCCTTTTTGGAGAACGACCGAAACTCGATGGCACAATTTTTGGCACCCTCTATCTCGAAAATGGAATGAGGGATTGTCTGGTCGGTGATGAAGGCCTCATAAGCCGCATCGAAAAGAATAATCACATCGTTCTGCAGGGCAAAATCCACCCACATCTTGAGATAAGACAGGGGGGCCACCACACCAGTTGGATTGTTGGGAAAACACAAATACACCACATCGATTTTTTTTGCGGGTAGCTCCGGTAAAAACCCGTTTTCCGGCAGTGCCGGTAAATAAACCAATTGATCATAACGCCCTGCCTGATCACGCTCTCCCGCACGTCCCGCCATGACCTGGGAATCGACATAGACAGGGTACACGGGATCAGTGATGGCAATCCGGCAACGCGCGTCGAACAATTCCTGAATGTTGCCTGTATCGCACTTGGCGCCATCAGAAACAAAAATTTCGTCTGGGGTGATCGCCACACCACGTGACGCGTATTCGTTCACGGCAATTGCCTCGCGTAAAAAAGTGTAACCTTGCTCGGGACCATACCCTTTGAAGGATGAGGCCAGGGCCATTTCGTCGAAGGCCGCCTTGGCGGCATCCACCACCACTTGAGGCAGGGGTCGAGTGACATCACCAATACCCAAGCGGATGATTCTGGCCTGCGGGTTCTGCTCCCTGTATTGTGCAACACGACGTCCAATCTCGGGAAACAAGTAGCCCGAAGCAAGTGTGAGATAGTGTGAATTTATTGTTGCCATGAAATCACTTAACAGAAGACGTGCCGACAGAAGAAACCAGTCCCAGCAGAGATTTGATGTCGTCGTCGGTGAAGGTCAACCCTGCCCCCAGGTACCAGGCCAGATCCTGCGCCGGGTTGATGATGTCGTCAACGCCTGCCAAAAGATAAAAACTCTTGGTGAGGTTCGTGCGCGCCAAGGCCTTGAGGTGAGGCTTCTCACCCTCCTCACTCTTGAAATCAAACGCCGTGAAGGACAACCCCACTGGTCCATTATCGTAATCGATACCAACACCGCCTGAAGATTCAATTAAACCACCCCTGATGGAGAAATCGCGATATCGTTTTGCAATCTGGAAGGAGAACAACAAACCGTCGAGTTCCTTGGAACGGCTGCGCGTCGTCACCACACTGGTATTGCCACCGGATGACACCGTGGTCTCCTCGATGCTGGTGTTAAAGCTGGGATCGGGATCGCTCACGACCTCAAAGAGGAAATATTTGTCGGGCCTCGGTTTGATGGACATCGACACATAGTTTTTAAAATTACCGGTACCCGCGAGGTACTCAGTGTGCATTCCCAAATCGAGCCTCGTGCGGTTTGCCCCTCCCACGAATTGACTGACACCATCTAGGGTGTCGTTGATCTTGTCGACAGTCGTTTCGTCCTTGAGCAACCTGCCAATACTGCCCTTGCCCTCGGAAAGATCGGTTGTGATGTCCTCCATGTTACCGACAGTGCGATCAATATTGCCCCTGTTGCTGGCCACCACCTGATTCAGGTTTTCGGCCAGCGCCTTAAAATTACTGATGATCGCGTTGACATTGTCTTCGTTCTTTTGCGTGAGTCTCTCCAACGAACCCGTAATGCTCTCGATATTTTTCACCGTTTTGTCGAAAACGGATTCGTCACCAGCCATGAGCTTTTTCATTTGCTCTGTCACAGCCTTGACATCATCGGCAATCGCCGAAATTTTACCCGTCACGCTGTTGAAATCACCAAAACTCGTCACTTGTTTGATCGTGGAACCTGACCTCATGGGAGCGGAGGCCTGGCCGGGCTGGTAAATTTCGATGTAGGCATCACCCAGCACACCCGTGACTTTGATGAGTCCCATCGCATTTTCCGAAATAACGATATCTTTGCGAATGTTCAGTTCGACTCGTGCCTTGTTGGTTGGCAAGAGCGTGATGCTTTTGACTTCGCCCACACCCACACCGGCTATCTGGACCTGTGTTCTGGTATCGATCCCAACGGCGGACTCGATTTCGAGAAAAATGGGGTAACCACCTGTCTTGAACAACGAGCCCTGGTTGATTCTGAGGATCATGTAGACGAGCAACAGAATCGTCGCCAGAACAAAAATACCCGCTTTGAAATTCTTACCAAGCATCAAAATCTCCTGACTGACAGACTCAAACAGATGTGTCAGTGTACTCTTCCTGGCAGGCTTTACCACTTAGGAAGTTTTTGACAACTGTATTCTGGGTCTTTTGAAACTCACCAGCATCCCCTTCCAGCACAATCTTCCCGTTCTGCAACATGGCGATTTTGTCGCCAATTTCAAACGAGGATTGAATGTCATGACTGATCACCACAGACGTGATGTGCAGTTGCTTCTGCGTATCTGTGATGAGGTGATTCACCACATCGGTCATGATGGGATCCAGCCCGGTTGTGGGTTCGTCATACAGCAGGATCTTTGGTTTTAAGGCAATCGCCCTGGCCAACCCCACCCTCTTCCTCATCCCACCCGAAAGCTCAGAGGGAAACTTGGACAGGGCCAATCGACTGAGTCCCACCATGGCCGCCAATGCGCTCACATCCTTGGTCACCTCAAGGAACGGCTTTTTTGTGTGTTCCACCAGAGGGAATGCGATGTTTTCGAAAACGGTCATCGAATCGAACAGGGCCGCCTGTTGAAACAGCATACCAAACATTTTTCGGGTCTCGTTGAGTTGATAGTCATTGAGTTTGGAGAGATCAACACCTTCGACGATCACATGCCCCGCATCGGGTCGCAGGAGTCCCATCATGTGCTTGAGCAGGACACTCTTGCCCTCTCCGCTACGGCCAATGATGACAGTGATCTGACCTTCGGGGATACGCAGTGACAATTGGTCCAGCACCTTCTGGGGACCAAAGGATTTAGTGATGTTCTGAAGTTCAATCATGTGTCTCAAATCAACTCCAACAATAATTGGGTCAAAAAATAATCCACAATCAAAATCGTGACCGATGAGATAACCACGGCCCGCGTTGTGGAGATACCAACACCCTTGGCGCCATTGCGCGTGCGAAACCCTTCAAAACAGGAAATGCTGGCCAAAATAAACCCAAACACCGCCGCCTTGAGCACCCCCCCCACCACATCTTCCGCATCAAGCATTTTTTCGATACGCTGTATGAACGGCCCCTCCGGTACGTTCATGAGAACGACCGCCACAAAGTACGAACCGATGATCCCGATGAAATCGAATACAACCGTGTGCAAAGGCACCATCAGCACGCTCGTAAAAACACGCGGGACGACCAGATACTGGTGAGGGTACACGGCCATGGATTCGAGAGCGTCGATCTGCTCTGTCACACGCATGGTTCCCAATTCGGCAGACATGGATGACCCCACACGAGCCGTGATCATCAGCGCGGCGAAAACAGGGGCAATTTCCTTCGTGAGAGAAAGGGCAACAGTCACACCGACCAATGTTTCCGCGTTCATCAGACGAAAGGCATAAGTGGTCTGCAGGGCAAATACCATCCCGGTAAAAATGCTGACCAGCCCGATAATAGGCAGTGAATTCACACCAATGAAATTGAATTGTTCGATAAACAGAGAATATCTGAACGGCTTGCGCAATAGCCATTTAAAACTTTGCAGACAGAAAACAAAAAAATCTCCCAGATAATTTATGATGTGATATAAATGGTTCACATGCCCTCGTAGATCCTGGGGACTCTGGGTGAAATGCCGCAAAGAATCTCGTACGGTATGGTGTCGGCCCAGGTTGCCACTTCGGCAGCACCCACAGACAGGTCGCCGTTCTGGCCAATGACGGTCACATCATCGTGCAAGGCAACGTCCTTGATATCGGTCACATCAATGGCCGTGAGGTCCATGGACACGCGCCCCACAACAGGGGCCCTTTGCCCGCGAACCAACATGTGACCGCGATTGGACGCCAATCGGGGATAGCCGTCCGCGTAGCCAACAGGCAAGATGGCGACATGGGACTCTCTTTGCGTCACGAAAGTGGCTCCATAACCAATATGAGCCCCGGGCATCATTTTTTTAAGGCTGATGATTTTAGTTTTGAGTTCCAAAACAGGCTTGAGATCGATTTTTGTCTGGTGCCTGGGATGGGGGTAACACCCATACAAGACAATACCAGGGCGCATCCAGTGAAAATCATCCAGACGCTTGTCGACGAAGGCCGCTGAGTTGCAGATACTATAGGCCACGCCCTTAAGGCCCCTTTCTTGGATGATGTCTTTGAGTTTGCGAAATAAGGTGAATTGTCTGTCTGTAAAATCGGGTTGCTCATCGTCAGCCTTCGCCAGATGTGTCATGACACAAGCCACTTTAAGAAACGAGTTGCCTTTGATGCACCCGATGACCTCGTCGACCTGAGACGGTGAGAAGCCCAAGCGGCCCATGCCGGTATCGAACTTGAGGCAGATCTTGAACTCGCGGGATTCGGCATTGAGGTAATCAGATACCTGTTTGAGCTGACTGAGTTCGAAAATGGCAGGGTAAAGCCTGTTTGAAAAATATTCCTTGAGAGGTCCCATGACGCCGTTGAGTACAAAAATCTCAGCCTTGATTCCCTGAGCGCGCAGTTCCAACCCTTCGGAGAACGTGGCGACACCAAATTTTTTGACACCACAACCCTCAAGCGTTCGTGCAATGAATGGGGCCCCGTGTCCATAGGCATTGGCCTTCACGATCGCCAGAATTTCCTGATTCTCCCCCAAAGTGGACATCAATTGCCTGGCATTGTACCGTAAATGATCCAGATGTATTACAGCTACCGTTGGCCGTTCATTACTTTCCATGAAAACAACTCCTTTGTTAGGCTTGTCGCAAACAAAACCCGTCGGTGAACAATAGCAGTTATTTCAATGAATTCAAGATAATATTTGCATTGAACGTATGAGACAACCTTTCTCATTGATCATTTTGAAAAAAAAAACGAAATAGCGCCACTATGAATGATATCACCATCAAATTTTTGGGCCACACGACAGTCCTCATCACCACGGGTGGGCTCAAAATGATTTTTGATCCCAATTTTGCCAACAAACATTTCTTGCTCAAGCGGCTCGACTTGCCCGTTATTGATAGTGGCGAGCTTCATCAGGTCAATGCCATTTTCATCAGCAACGCGCATCATAACAGACTGCACCCAAAATCGTTTAAATATTTCAAGCAAACGGCCCAAATGATCCTCCCCTTGGGCCTGGGTCACCACGTGAACACCTTTTTTCATTTTCGCCTGTCCGAACTCAAGGCCGGTGCCCAAACCACCATTGGTGATTGTCGGGTTACGGGCGTAAAATCCCTGCACCGCGCCTATCGTTCAAATGTGTTTGTCCAAAAACCTGCCTTGCATTACTTGTTGCACCTTGGTGACAAAACCATCTTTTATTGTTCAGACACAAGCTACGATGGTTCCTTTTTTTTCGATGTTGGCAAGGATCAGAAAATTGATCTGGCCATTTTGCCTGTTGATCACATCAGTCCCGATCTGGTTGCCAAAAAACGTTTCATGAACACGCGAAACGCCCTCCAAGCCATTCAGGACATGGGGGCACCCAAAATGATTCCCTACGCTTTCGGGGCGTTCAACTTCGCCAGCCGAAAGGCAGACAAAATCGTTGCCCAATTAAAAAAGGATGCTGAACAATTAAACCTTTTAGATCGAATCCACGTGCTGGCGCCAGGGGAAGAAATGGTCCTTTAATGGTTCCCTTAGTACATGATTTGTTGGATCATGGCGACAAACATGTCGCGGTCTTTGTCTTCAATAGGACCTGAATGACGGTAGAGGATGTTTCCTCCCAAATCGATGATGAAGGTCTCGGGCAACTTCTTGACTCCATAAAGATCGGCAATGCTGTTATCGGAATCAACATAAACGGGATAGTTAATGGGGTTTGCCGCATTAAAATTGGAATAGGCCTCGCGCGCCTTTTCGATTGTGGGTTGTGTGTCCTCCATGAGGGCCACAATGGCAAAATGAGGTGAATCCACCCTCAGACCAATCTGATTGAGATTGATCACTTCATCCCGGCAAGGGGGACACCAACTGGCCCAAAAATTGAGCAAAATGACTTTTTTCCCAACAACATCACTCAAGTTGAATGGGGTTTTGTTGATCGACGTCGTTTGAAAAATCGGTGCCAGGTTTCCCAAAAGTTTTTTCTTCATGGGATTGGAGTACAACGTGGTGTAGGAGATGTAGATGATAAACAAGGCCAAGACAGCCAGACCAACTTTAGTGACAATCTTGTCGAGTTTGAACTTGAGATTGATATTATCTTGCATAGGAAAAAGACCCCCTTTGGCTGGATACGATATTTTGAGGGTTTGATCCATTGAAAAAAACAGGTTAACGAATGTCCATGAGCCGCCACACAATCAAACTCTCTTCCTGGAATGTGAATGGGATCCGGGCCTGCATCAAAAAGGGCTTTTGGGACTGGTTTGACAAGACGGAAGCCGACATTGTCTGTCTGCAGGAAACAAAGATCACTCAAAAGGATTTCGAAAAAATCGCGGCTGAATATCATCTGATCTCCATTGCTGATACAACCAACGAACAAATTGTGTTGTTTGATAACAAGCCTTCGTCCCTCGTCCCTCGTTCATCGTCCATCGTGTATTACGCCCTCGCCACCGCCAAAAAAGCCGGCTACAGCGGAGTGCTCCTGCTCAGCAAAATCAAACCGCGATCCGTGACCATCGGTTTGGGCGACCCAAGATTCGACGATGAAGGCCGAACGATTGTGGCACACTATGACGACTTTGTCTTTGTGGGTTGTTATTTTCCCAACGGCGGATCAGAACTCGAACGCATTCCCTACAAAATGCAGTACAACGAATTCCTATTGCAGAAACTTGAATCCCTGCGCGAAGAACACAAACACATTGTCGTGTGTGGCGACATGAACGTGGCCCACACAGAGATCGACATCAAAAATCCCAAAGCCAACGAGAACAACTCTGGCTTTACCAAAACCGAACGCGATTGGTTCAGTCAGTTCCTCTCTCACAAATACGTCGACGTCTTTCGTCACAAAAATCCCGACGCACGCCATGCCTACACCTGGTGGTCTTACCGTCCCGGGGTGAGGCAAAACAACATTGGGTGGCGCATTGATTATTTTGTGGTCACCGAGGAAATGCTGTCGCGTGTTGACTCTACGGGTATTCAAGCTGACCAGATGGGATCAGATCATTGTCCGGTGCATTTGACGATTAATTAGTCGACAATTGTAGATCACAGATTCTTTCGAGTGGCAACGAGTACAGCTCGTATTTAAACAAAATACAAAAGCGGTGCGGAATCTGGGTTTATGGCATTCAAAGAAATGGTAGGTTGATATCACAACGGAAATCGAGAAGAAAGATACAATGGGTATCTGTGGACATGGATAATGATATGTCATTGACGCAACCGGAGGCAAAAAATAGAGAGAACTGGGAACAGGAAAGTTAGGAGGTGTTATGTCGTCCCTTAAAAAAAACAGAGCTTCAGAAAAGAAGGACAAAAACTATGCCAGAGCCCTGAGTGAGCATAAAAAACGTTTGGCCGGCTACCGCGAAAGATCCTTAGCACTTTTCCCATGGATCTGTGCCCATTGCGGAAGAGAGTTTCCCGCTGACAGACTTCGTGAACTGACAGTCCATCACAAAGACCATAATCACGATAACAACCCCAATGATGGCAGTAACTGGGAACTGCTCTGCATTTACTGCCATGACAATGAACACTCCACGTTTGAAGATGCGAAATGGCTTGAACAGGCAGGGCCAGAAAAGGTTCAAAAGAGCACGCCGATGTTCAAACCTTTTGCGGATCTGGATAAGAAATTACAAGAAAAAAAATAAAACCCCCTCAGCGGCAAAGTTTCGGTTCACACTTGTGTTCAACCTTTTTGGTTGGTGGATTTAAAAAGGAAATGCCCCACTTGGGGGCCTTGGAATCAAATCTTCACTCGGTACCTCGTTCCTCTCCCCTGGCCGTAGGATTCAATTTTTTTGAAGCCCAACAACTTATGCAAAATTTGATTGATGGTAGGGCGGGCAATTCCCGTGTACTGAGCCAACTCTCGCGGTGAGGCCTCTTTGTACTGCTGTAAATAAGACCAAACCTGAAACTGTTTTTGGGTAAGCAGGCTTTCCAGATTTTCTGCGGACAACAAGGCCACTGCCATTTGGGCCTGCTTGAGAGTGGTGGCTAAAAAAAACTCCAGCCAAGGCCCTAAATTTTCCCGGGCACTACCAAATGTTTTTTGAGAACGCCTGAGTGCCAAATAATAATCGGGTTTGTTGTCTTCTATAATTTTTTCGTGCGACACATAGGGGGCAAAGACGTAACCCGTCTGTAAAAGGAGAAGGTTGGTGAGTACGCGCGAGAGGCGACCGTTGCCATCCTGAAAAGGATGGATTTTTAAGAACTGGACCACAAAATTTGCCACCACAAGCAAGGGATGGTGTGTGTTTTCTTTAAGGGCTTCTTGCGTCCATTCTACTAGTTCCAACATTTCTTTGGGCGTTAAATAGGCTGCTGTGGTGTCGAATAGAACACCCAGAGACTGACCAGCAGTGTCAATCATGTGAACTTTGTTTTCCCGTTTTTTGTAATGGCCACAATGAGACTGGTCCTTTTCGGTGTGTTTGAGAAGTTCTTTGTGAAAAAATTTGATGTTTCCCTCAGTGAGTTTGATTTTTTCCCAAGCCTCAAAAACGTTTTTCAGTAAATCGTAATAACCCCGCACCTCTTGTTTGTCCCTGTCTTTGAACCTTTGAATGTCCAGTCCCCGGAGCATTTTTTCTATATCCCCATCGGACATGCGGGCACCCTCAATTCGTGTGGACGATCCTGTGGACGTCACCAAAACTGAGACCTTGAGACGTCCCAAAACCTGAGGGCTCAAACGAGCCCCGGAAGACCAACGCCCTTTGAGTTCGTCAATTTGAGCAATCAACTTTAGGACCTTTGCCGAAACTGTTTTCAGTCTTTTATTAAAAGGGTGTGCTGGTTTCATATATAATGATTATATAAGATTATATAACTAAAAACAAGCCTTGTTTCTGCAGAGTTATTTTATAACATGATGATAATACAAGTTCATTATTTTTGTGCTGTTCATTGTAAAATCTAACTATATAAGATTGTATAAGTTTATGCAGACTATTATTCTGACTTTGATTTTATCCTGCAAACGGGTTTGGTTTCGACCGTCAACTGCCGCGCATCCCATCTCTTTGGATTGAATCTGGTTGAAATGACTTCGGCACAACAATCAAGAAGATCTGAAATCACAGCGGAAACCGCGCCGCAAGATACAGGGGGTATCTGTGAACCTTGTATGGCATATATTGCCATGAATAAATCTGAACTATTGTTTTTATTATGTTTTTTTCTGATGGACAACGCGGTATATGTACTGTTTTTTCGAAGCCCTACTGTCTCGTTTGATTGGAAAGATTGCCAGACGCCGACGACTCCTCGACACGTAAATCGGTATCGGGCACGTCTTCTTCGCGCAAGTGCCAATCGGCGCCTGTTCCCTGTCTTCCCAAAACATCACGCAAGGTCAATCCGTTTGATCCCGCTGTGACCACGGTCTGCGACGGGGCTATCCGCACACGGTCAAGAATAACAGCCCGACCTTGTGAACTCAAGATTTCTGTCGATATAAAACCGGCAAAATTCTCAACAGCGATAGACCTCATGGCTTTGGTGACAACACTTTGCTCAAAACCCAAAAGAGACAACGCGGATTTCACACGATCAACATGAGTTGGCTGAGTCAACAAGTCCGTTCTATAAACATATTCGCCAAGTGTTTGCAGTGCCCAAACCAGTGGTTGCCGAGTCATTTGCCCCAGCAACAGATTCACGGCATAATCATCCGCCTCGGTTGTTCCCGTCAAACCGGGCACACGCGCAGTCTCAACATCGATCAAATCGGCAATCAGGGCGTCCAGTGTGCCGATGAGTCCGTTATACTGAGTTGGCACACCCGTTCCCGCCGTCTGCGTTGAATGATTGACCCGTTGCGGCTGGACAGAATCGACCGGATCAGTTTTTGTAGTCGCCATGATTGTGGGCACCTGAACAGGCGAATTCACGGCAACAGCTTTGGGCATCGGTGTGGGAACAGTCAATGAAAAATCCGGTCCATCACTGGGAAAAAGCCTTTCTGTACTTTTGCCTTTGGCAATCACAGGTGCGGACTCACACGTCGAAACAACCGCAGCACCTGTTGCCGAACGTATCACCAATTGTGAAGGAGCACCTGCTGGATGTGTCTGTGCAGGCCCTCTTCGCAATGAGACAGGTGTCAAGTTTTGCGGGGTGACTGCGGCCAATCTACGTGCCGAACGCCACATAACTTCGGGAACCAGAGCCCCAGCCGTCACGTGTGCCATTGGTACCCATTGCGGACGACTGGGTCGGGCCACGGGTAAGCCCACCAATGCGGGCTTGAGATCAGGAATAATTGTCCGCCGAAATGTGGGGGGAATAATAGTTCGTTGGGGTTGTCTCTGATGGACTGTAGGCGAGACAGGAACAAAACCCAATATGGTCGAGGCCCCCTGCAACAAAAAGGGATTTGATCTAAATTGTATTGGCATGAGCTAGAGCTTAGTAATAACCGCCAATAAAATGCAATAAAAATTGTAATAAAAATTGTCAGGGTCGTGACGGGCTTGTCAGCAGTCTGTTGAAAAAGCGACAAAGTGTGATCAGGACAAAGCAGGGGATGTTACCAAATGGCCATTAGAGCCTCTATGGATGACCTGAGCCACACCAAAATCATTTCCGCAGGGCAGTCCGGAGGAGTTTACAAAAAGTTGCGCCTTTTTTTGATCTTTATTATGACAGCCACCGGAGGTAATCTATGAGATCACTCAGATATTTACTGACATTTGCCTGTAGCATGTTCTGCTTCTTGGGTATGGGACAACCAGCCATGGGTTCCGTCTGTGAGGTCATTCCGGCCACTCTGCCAACCGACCAGCGTCACGTCATCACACTTGAATGTGAAATCAATCGTGAACTTTTGTATTATTCATACCAAATGATCACAACGACAGGCATCAGGGGAGAATACCCTGTGTATCTCGATGCCAGTATGTTAGGAACATGTACCGCTTGGAATCCCTGCTTTACAAACCTGAGAGGTGTATTGCGCAGGCCAGACCCCAGTTTGCCGGGCGCCTATCTGACGGGAATCACCGACGGTTCTTGGACCAAGGTGGATTCTGTGACCTATCAACACATCAGTTCCAACACCACGTGTGCTTACGACAACACTCTGGGAACCTTTCTTTGTGATATGTTTTGAGGGGCGGCCTTTGACAGTTGCTGGCGATCACACCGTAAAAATCGGTTTGCCAGTTTCCTTATAGGCCTGCACGATCTGCAGGGCAACCTCACCCACCGCATCTGACGCTTGGTCAGTTGACGCACCAATGTGCGGTGTGCCTGTGATCAAGGTGGCCAGTTCGGTATCGACAAAGACAGCTTCGGCGTCGGCAGGTTCGTTTTCATAAACGTCCAGCCCCACACGAAGGCCTTTTTCTTTGATTGCCTGTTTGAGAGCGGAGGTTTCAATGATCTCGCCACGCGACGCGTTGATGAGGATGGCGCCGTTCTTCATTTTGGCCAGCAATGCCATGTTCACCAGATGTTTGGTTTGCGGGGTAAAGGCCAAATGCAAAGAGACCGCATCGGAATCGGCAAAGATTTGTTCAAGTGAATCCACGCGGGTCACGCCCAATTCTTTTGCCTTGGCCTCATTGAAATATGGATCAAAAGCGATGAGGTTCATCTCAAACGCCTTTGCCCTTTGTGCCAAACATTGACCAATGTGACCAAATCCCACAATGCCCAACGTACGGCCTTTGAGGCCACGGGCCTTTTGATACGTGCCTTTACGCCATTTGCCACCCCTCAAATCTGAATTGGCATTGGCGATCTGTCGATCACAGGCAATCAGCAAACCCATAGCCAACTCGGCCACAGCCACCGAATTGGTGCCCGGACAGTTGGAAACAAACACACCCTTTTCCTTGGCCTTGGCCACATCGATTGTGTTCACTCCCGCTCCGGCCCGGATGATGAGTTTGAGCTCTTTGCCAGCAGAAATCGTATCGGCTGTCACTTTGGTGGACCGAACAATGAGCACCTGCGCGTCACCAATGGCTTTGGGCAGATCATCGGCAGAAAGCTCGGGGTTCAGGGTGATCTTGGCCCCCAATTTTTCCAAACCAGAAATGACACTTTTAGAAACTTTATCGGCGATTAATATATGCATAATTTTCGTGGATCGTGGATCGACGGTCGTGGATCGCAATTCTTTGATAGAATAATATTCGATCCACGAAACACGATCAACGATTCACGCTCTCTTTGCCCTTCACCATCTCCCTCGCAAATGCAAGATTTTTTTCTGTGATTTTTACCCCGCCCATGAGCCGGGCCAGTTCATTCACCCTGTCCTCAACCGCATCAAGCCTGTTGATACGAGTGATGGTGTTTTGTTTTTCGATCATTTTTTGCACCACGAAATGTGCGTCGGCCTGCGAGGCAATCTGCGCGTTGTGCGTCACGCAAATTACCTGAAACGCGTGTGACAATTCCTTGAGCTTACGGCCCACCAACTCACCTGCCGAACCACTGACCCCTGCGTCAATTTCGTCAAAAAGATACGCGCTCGCTGTCTGAAAACGTGACAGAACCCTCTTGAGCGCCAAAAAAATGCGTGAGGCCTCTCCCCCGGAGGCTATCTTGGCAAGAGGCCTCAGCCCCAAACCGGGATTGGACGACAACATGAAGGTGATTTGGTCACAACCATTTGTGTGATAGGACCCAAAATCGTCAGGCCTATTTGTGGGCGCAATGGCCACTTCAAACACAACCTGCGGCATATGGAGCGATTTGAGTTCCCCGGAAATCTGATTTTCTAATTCCTTCTTGGCCTTCACTCTTTGTTTGCGCAGGTCACTGGCCAATGCCTGTAACTGTGCAAATGCCTGCGCAAACTTTTCCTTGAGGGCCTGTGTGTCTGTCTCGAGATTTTGGAGACTGGCAATTTCATTTTCAATCTGTGTCTTTTTGGTGATTACCTCCGTCAAGGTGGGCCCGTGACGCCGTTTGAGGTTTTCAATGACATAAAGCCGCGATTCAATATCGTCGAGCGACAGGTTGTCCTCAGGGGCCACATGGGCCGACTTGGTCAAATCATAAGCTACATCACCAATCAAAACCCCAATTTCATCAAGGCGCGTCAACAATGAACCATGCAAGCCATCGAGAATGTGATTTTTTGAAATGGCATCGCGGATTTTATTGATCTGCGCGAGTGTGTTCCCCTCACCTCCCGTCAACACGTCACTGACCAAAACATGAAAGGAAGATAGCAGCACACTGTTTTTTCGATACTCACGCAATTGCCGCAGTTCGCGCTCGCCTTCTTCATTCACAACGGATAACCCATTGAAATCTCGCAACTGAAACGCCAGCCACTCCAGTCTTTGCGCTTTTTGAGCGCCACTCTGTTCGCTCAGTACGATGGCCTCGGCAAGTGATTTGGTCAGCACATACTGTGACTGATAGCGTTGCTTGACAGTCACATCTGACAAAAAGGCATCAAGCAAACACACGTCATTGCTGGAATTGAGCAATTGCGTTTGCTCCAGCTGGCCCGTGTAATCAATCAAGGTCTTGGTGATTTTTTGCAGGACGAGCAAAGAAGCCCGTTGGTGATTCACAAATATTTTGTTCTTGCCATCACGACTCAGTTGTCTGCGCACAATCAGTTCGTCGGGATCGTCAGCAACCGTGACACCGCTTTCAGACAGCAAATCCAGAATGTCCTGCCTGCCCATAATGCCAAACACGGCCTCGACCATCGCCTCACTCGCACCATCACGAATGATGGATGAATCGGCCTTCTCCCCCAACACCAAGCCAATGGCCTCAAGCAAAATGGATTTACCGGAACCGGTTTCGCCTGTGATGACCTGAAAGCCTTTGCCAAAAGTAAGGCGTTGCTCATCAATGACGGCCAGATTTTTTAGATAAAGTTCTTTTAGCATAATGGTCAGTAGGGGCCGGTCGCGACCAGCCCCTACTAAAAGATCACCAAAAAATAGTTCTAAAAACGAGTTGAGGAATTGTCAATGGTTTGGGTAAGATTAATAATTAAATGCACGCATCATAGATATTGAATTCTTTTTCGATTGATTGAATGTGAAAAAAATTGTTAACGTCGCATCAATCATTCATATCTGTTTTCAAGGAGAAATCATGTTCCCCATCACCATCAGCCTCATCCTTTTTATTGGATTGACGGCTTTTGCCTATTCCCTGTTCAAACGCATCGCCGTGCTGTTGTCGGCCAAAGGCCAGGAATCCAGATGGGATCATCTTCTGTCGCGTCTTCAAAAAGTCCTGATTTTCGCCCTGGGACAGAAACGCCTCCTGGTGAGGGATACGCCATCTGGCATCATGCACGCCCTGATTTTCTGGGGCTTTTGCGTGATCTCGATTCGGACCATCACGTTCTTCGCCATGGGGTACTCGGCCGATTTTACCCTCCCCCTCATGGAGACCTGGGTGGGCTTGGTATATAACATCACACTGACCCTGTTTCTGGTACTGGTCATTCTGGCCTGCCTGTACGGAATATACAGGCGACTCATCATCCGCCCGGCTCGCCTGACCCTCTCGCTCGAAGCCGTATTCATTCTCTGCGTCATCACCATCCTGTGTTTGAGCGATTTCTTGTTTGAAGGTGTGCGCTACACCGCCATGGGAATCGCTGACCCTGGCGCTTTCCTGTCCGCACCCTTTTCGGTCCTGTTTACGGGTCTTTCCCTAGACGCGCTCACGGTCTGGGGGGCCGCCTTTTATTTCATCCACATTTTGTCGATCATCGGTTTTTTGAACTACCTTCCTTACGGCAAACATTTTCACATCATCACATCGCTTCCCAATGTTTTTCTCTACAAAACCAAACCCGTTGGGCAACTCAGCACCATTGACCTTACCAATGAGAACGCCACAACCTTTGGCGTTGGCCGGATCGAACAGTTCAGTTGGAAGAATTATCTGGACTGGTATTCCTGCACTGAATGTGGTCGCTGTTCCGCCCAGTGCCCCGCACATAATTCCGAAAAACCCCTGAATCCCAAAGAACTCAGCATCACCTTGCGCAACGCGTTGTATGGCAAAACGGGCAAGCTTGTGGACAAGTGCCGCGGCAAATACAATGGTTCTCTTGACGACGCCGGTTTTATTCCCGACGAAACCCCCCTGCTGGGAGAGACCATTTCTCACGATGTGCTCTGGTCGTGTACCTCCTGTCGGGCCTGCGAAGAAGCCTGTCCTGTGTGCATCGAGTACGTGCAGGAAATCGTCGACATGCGCCGCCACCTCGTCCTCATGGAGGGATCTTTCCCGCCAGAACTGCAGGCAGTTTTTCAGAATCTGGAGCGCAATGGCAACCCGTGGGGCATCAGTTTTAACGATCGGGCCGCGTGGGCCGCAGATCTGAATATCCCCACCCTGGCTGACAACCCTCATGTCGAATATCTGTATTTCGTGGGTTGCGCCGGCTCCTTTGATGAGCAAAACAAAAAAGTCTCGCGAGCTTTTGTTAAACTCCTGCAGAAGGCAGGTGTCAGCTTTGGGATTTTGGGGGTCGAAGAAAAATGTAATGGGGATTCGGCCAGACGTCTGGGCAATGAATATCTGGCCCAAATGCTCATGCAGGAAAACATCGCCAACCTCAACAAATACAACGTCAAAAAAATCATCACGACCTGTCCTCACTGCTACAACACAATCAAAAATGAGTACTCACAGTTTGGAGGAAACTTTGAGGTCATCACACATACCGATTTTCTGAAGACGCTCATCACTGAAGGCCGGCTAAAACCCGAAAAGGCAATTGCCCAGACCCTCACAGTACATGATTCGTGCTATCTGGGCCGCTATAACGATGTCTACGATTCACCACGGGACGTCCTCAAAGCGATCCCAGGCATCAAACTCGTGGAAATGACCAACTCCAGAGATACGGCGCGCTGTTGCGGGGCTGGTGGCGGCAGGATGTGGCTCGAAGAAAAACTGGGCAAACGGGTCAACCAGATGCGACTTGAAGACGTTAAAACAACGCCGGCGGAGCTTGTGGCCACGGCCTGCCCATTCTGCAAGACAATGCTCACCGATGCGATTGGCGAAACCAAAACAGAGAATTTGAACTCTCGCGATATTGCGGAGTTGTTGTTGGAATCAGTGGGAGAATGATAAATCATGAAAGACCAACCCTTCGACAAGCTCAGGGCAAGAAGACCAACCCTTCAACAAGCTCAGGGCAGGCGGACCAAAGACCAAAGTCGCTTATCATTATCTGATTGTCTACTGGCTGTTGTTTTCACGTTTTGTGTTTTGTCCGTTGTTTTCGCTGCCAGTCTTTCTTATGCAGAGAGCAAGGGGGCCGTCACCACCAATCCCCGTGTGCAAAACATGTCTGGTGAAGACCGCGAGATGTTCGGAAGCCTCACGGCCAAACAGCAAAAAGACATTCGCGAAAGCAGAATCCGCACGGGCTACAACGCGTGGATGGTCAAGCTCGCTTTGGGAAACCCCTTTTACAACACCGAACACCACCCTGTTTATTCGGACTATGAACAGGTTTGGCTTTACACCAAAACACAGGAAGACAAGAAGGTGACCGAAGATGAAATCATCGATCCCGTCACAAACTGGCCCTCCCTGCATCGCTACGTCTGGGCCAAGACCTGTCAGGAGGGTGATTTTTTTGTTCTCTTCGACAGAGGTGTGGTCGAAAAGATCGTACCCGACACCAGCCGAAAGGTTTATGGATCGTGTAACATCAAAACACACGAGGAGTTCATCCCTATCGTCAACGAGAAGGATCAAAAACGCCGAAGGAGTGTAAAATGAAGATTGGCACCGTGCCCTACATCAATGGTCTCCCCCTCACCTATGGTCTCACAGAACCGCTCGTCAAACGTACACCCGCTGAGCTGGTAAATGACCTGCTTTGCGATGAAATTGACATTGCCATGGTGCCTGTTTATGCGATCCTCAAACACAATTTGTACATGCATCCCTCAGCAGGTGTTATCGCCTGCGACGGTCCCGTGAAGAGTGTGGGTTTTTTTACACGCTCCTTCATTCAGGAACTGGCGCAAATCCGTTCGGTCTACCTGGATCGTGAATCCCTCACCTCTGTTTTTCTGGCCAAAATTCTCTTAAAAAAATATTTTGACGTGAGCCTGTACGATGTGGAATTTTTTCATCACGATAACCGCGAACTGGCCGATGCCCAACTGCTCATTGGTGACAAGGCCCTGTTTTACGATGGTCGGCCCGCGCAATTCTGGGACTTTGGTCAGTTGTGGAAGGAGCTCACCGGCCTGGGGTTCATGTTTGCTTGCTGGGCCTCCAAGAGACCACTTTCCAGCGACGAAATGACAACACTGGTCAAGGCGAAGGAACTGGGGCTTGTCAGCCGTGACAAGATTGCTTCAGAATTTCCCATTGAACAACAGACGCTGGTGCGTGATTATCTCACAAACAACATCATCTACGAACCCTCTCCCGACATCAAGGAAGGTCTTAAACTGTACCGCAGTCTGCTCAGGGAGTACCAGTACATCGAATCCGAAAGAAAAGTGGCGTGATGACACTCGATCAGCATCCCGGTCACGATCGTTTATCGGAGAAAGCGGTCCTTCACTTGGCGACTGAAGGAGACTTTCTTTCCCTGGCTGATCTGGCCAACTCTCACGCCAAAAAACTTCATGGACATCGCATTGCGTATCTCATCGACTGCAACATTAACTACACAAATATTTGTCGCACACAATGCGCGTTTTGCGCGTTTTCGCGGCCCAAAGGGCACACCGAGGCTTGGGAACTTTCGAAAGACGAGCTTGATAAAAAAATCCAAAACGCAAAAACCAGAGGCTCCCAGCGGGTGCTCCTGCAGGGCGGGATGCATCCCGATCACACACTGACTGATTATGAACAGCTTGTGGCCCACATCAAACAAACACATCATATTCACGTTCATGCCTTCTCCCCTCCCGAAATTCATTTTATCGCAGAAAAAAGTGGGGTCACTACAAAACATGTTCTTGAACGATTGATCTCGGCAGGTTTGGATTCTTTGCCGGGCGGTGGCGCAGAAATTTTGGTGGATGATGTTAGACAAAAAATATCCCCTCTCAAATGCACTGCCAATGAATGGATTGACGTGATGCGCGTCGCGCACAAGCTAGGCCTCAAAACCACAGCCACGATGATGTTTGGTCATATTGAAACTTGGCAGGACCGCATCAATCATCTTCAAAAACTTCGCGATCTACAGGATGATACTGGTGGCTTTATTTCGTTCATTCCGTGGACATTTCAGGCGCAAAACACCCGGCTGTCACAAAGTGGATTATTGCCAAGAACATGGCGCCCCGCCTCTGCACAAGAATATCTGCGCGTCATTGCCATCAGCCGATTGTTTTTGGATAACATTGATCACCTACAAGCCTCACTCCTCACGCAAGGGCTGGGCATTGCACAGTTGGCATTAACTTTTGGTGCCGATGATATTGGTTCGGTCATGCTTGAAGAACAGGTGGTGAGTTCCGCTGGCTGTTCGGCACACAAGGAAATCACCAAAGATGAAATTGTTCGTGCGATCATAGCGTCGGGGCATGAACCGTATGAGAGGGATACAGAATATCGAATATCGAACAAGGAACACCGAATGTCGAAATGAATAATTCAATTTGACATTGGTCTTTAGTCTTTGGACTTTGGACTTATCATCGCCCCCCACGCCATCATCGACAACAAACGCATCATCAGCCCTGCGATCATTGAGGTGCGCGATGGCATCATTACGGGAATCTCACAGACCATCCCTAAAAAAACGACCGGCAAGACTGTTCGGCTCGATGATGTTTGCCTCATGCCCGGTTTCACAAACGCCCATTGTCATCTGGAACTCACCAGTCTGGGGCCCCTTGAGGCACATCAGTTTGTTCCCTGGCTTCAGGAAATAGTGCTGGCCAAAACAGAACAGACCCTATCCGATAAAATCGACGGGATCAAAAACGGCATCGAGAAACTAACAAGATCGGGAGTGACGACCATCGTAGACCATGTGAGCTTTGACACACCCGTTTCGGCCTTCGCCAATGCGCCCACCCGGATCATTTCGTTCGGTGAGGTGTTGGGCCTGCTTCCAGAAAAAGGGCAACACACGTACGAGGCTCTTAAAAATTCAAAAACTGCGGCAACACATGATTTTCACATCTCGCCTCATGCTATATATTCGGTAACAGCCGCTCTATTGCAACAAGTTTTTAATGAGGAATCATCACCCTACTCTATTCATCTGGCGGAAAACGCGGAAGAGAGACTCTATCTGAATCATCAGGATAGCCTTTTTTGGGATTTCGTTTTGCAGAGTTATCCAGAACTAACAAACCGGCGGCACGATCAGGCCCGATCATCTGTCTCGTACCTGCAAAATCACAACATATCACTCCATGACTCGCTTCTCATTCACGCAAACGACGTTGATGATCAGGACATGACTGTCATGCAATCGTGGCAAAACATTTGTGTGGTGCATTGTCCGGGGTCATTTGATTTCTTTGGACACCCACATTTTCCGTTCGAGGAGTACCAGAAACTGGGGATCAAGATAGCGCTGGGCACCGACAGCATCACCTCCAACACGTGTCTGGATTATCAGCATGAAATCCGTTTGTTCACACAAAGATACCCACAACTCGATTTTTTTGATCTCCTGCCCATGCTGACCACCAATGCATTGGAGAGCATTGGCGTTCATGATACGGGGAAGCTTGCCATCGGGTACCGGGCAGACCTGATTGGCTTTAAGACGACTAACGATTGCTTTGATCCAAAAGAACTCATCCTCCAACCGCCGATAACCCCCGCCAACAGGGCATGCGGTTCGACCTACTGAAACCTGTGTTGTCACAAACTGTCAACAACTCTGTTGACGATATCTTTCTGAAACAAGCAACAAATGTGTATTCCCTGTCGATAATAGGGAACGTATATATTAAGGAGGTTTCATGGTCTCATTGCCATCCTTGGCCATAACGGCGCCTGTCACAAGCTTATTACACCGATGTAAAAAGACAACTCCTTCTGCAGAAGGGCTCAGTTTGTTAAACACTCATGCCCAGCGTAATCTGGGCACACCAACCGAACCAGCACTGGTGTCATTCATTGGTTTTGGACTCCCCCGGCTTCCAGGCAGTAGACCACGAGTGGTTCCTGTGATACATGATCCTTTGATGCGGCAAGCCGTGATTGTGGCCCGCGAGACCCCTGCCTCTATCGTTTTAGCCGCCCCTGGTTTGGGGCCATTACCTACTCTGATCAGTGTCATCAACCCTGAAGCAAATAGAAGAACAGATGCTGAAGCTGTTCATGCACCAAAAGCGCCCAGTTTGAGTATTCACGTCTATCAAAGGAGTCAAGACACTCCTATTGCTGATAGACATCCACTTGCCTTAGAAGGAGCCGCTGTTTACACATGCTATGCTCAAATTGCTTTATCCTTGGAAAATGGTGAGCTCCCATATCCTGATAAGATAGCAGAGGTGTTGTCTGCAGTAGCACCTGCACCCCTCACACAACCAGTTGCAGAAATGAGTCAAACTGAAAAGCCCATCGAAGTCACTGTTGAAGAGTTACTCCGCTTTAGAAAAGAGCTCTCCGTATGTCCTCAAGGTATTGTTTTAATACCTGATGAGGATTCCAAAACCAGAATTCCCATAGCAGGCTCTGGTGATAATTGTTATATTTCAGAAATACTTGCCACAGACGTCAGCTACAAAGGTCTGGTGTTTGAAATGGGTACAAGAGTTACCTTTAACGTCATTGACAGGAAACTGGTACCAATCAGTGGAACACTTAAAACAGCTGGTTCAATACTCGGAATCCCGTTTGGTCCAGGCGCTTTTGAATCAGATGGTTTAGAGCCATACCCTTGCTTTTATCGTGGTGTTTTGGGTGAAGATTACAGACCGACGAACACGTATTTGCCATTCTCGGTCAGCTTTGCCAAAAGTACAAAAATAATGAGAAACGGCTTTCACATTTATGGCACATTAGCCGAACAATTAACAACAACTCCAGATGTCATTTTTGCTAAAGGAAGTGAAATTCACATCGCATTTGGTCTGTTTGGATATTCGATAACGGGTTTACTCAGTGCTGATAAACATATTTGTGGATACGTATTTGATAAGTCTCAGCCCATTGAAGTCGGAAAATCAATGAAAATGCCTGTGATTGTAAATTCTGGTACTCTGGCCGCTGGCAATGTATTTTGTAACGTCGAACTACCAGCCGGCTCTCGTTTTATGCAATATCGCCATGGCACTTTCCTGCGTTTAAGTGAAGACATTACTTTTCAGGGGCAAACTTATCAAAAAGACACAGTCATACAAATATCTGAGCAAAGCCTGAGCGCGCGTCCTGATATGCGGGTAGAGTAAACGCGGTATCCAAAACTGTCAACATCCCAGTTGACGCTATTTGCGTGAGTCTAGCAACAAAAGATATTGTTAACCGATAATGTGATGGACAGCATTGAGTGAGATTTATCACAGAAGGGAAAAGCATATGAGACCAGTAAACCTTAATTCATTCAATAACCCTTTTACAAAGGGATCACTTTTACCAGTGATGAGGTCAAGTCTTTACTTTCTATTTTTAAATAATTAGAAAGTAAAGACTTGACCCCATGCCTGCGAGAAATCAGCAAGCTCGTTTCTGTGGGGGACCTCGGGAGATAGTCACCTTAGTCACTCCGAGGATCTGCTCGGTATTTTATTCAGGAGTAAACTCATGCAAAATCGATTTTTAAATTTCGTGTCTGTTATTGTCATTATCTTTATTTTTTCATTTATCCTTGTTACCTCTTCTCAAGCTCAGGCTGGTCAATGGATACAAAACACAGATGATCCCTGGTCAGGATTTGACGGCAATCTCACAACCATGGCTGTCAATGGTTATTCCAGACCTTGTATTGCTGATCTCAATGGCGACGGCCTCAATGATATCGTGATCGGATCTTACATTGGAAAAGTCAATATTTACTACAATGATGGTGCCAGTGAATTCATTCAAGATACGACCAGTGCCATCACCACTGATACCTTTGGCCCTTATGCAACCCCTTTCGTTGGCGATCTTTCAGGTGATGGTCATCTGGATATCATCGTTGGAGATCAAAGAGGTAATGTGAATTATTTCACAGGCGATGGGGCTGGCAACTTTACAGAAGTTATTGCAGGTGATCTGGCTGGATTGGATATCGGAAGTTATGCTGAGCCCCTGGTGACAGATATTAATGATGATGGTTTCAATGATCTGATTTTGGGAGAAAACGGAGGACAACTCAAATGTTATCTCAGTGATGGCGCTGGCCTTTTCACTCTTGATACAACAATATTTTCTGATGATGTGGGCAGTAAATCCATCCCTTATTTTGGGGACTTGGATGGAGACACCGATCTGGATATTCTGATTGGCAACTCAACAGGGTCCATCAATCCCTATCTCAAGGATAGTGCAACAGGAAGCTTTTCAGCTCTGGCAACCGGCACTTTGCCTTCTGTAGATGTGGGCACTTACTCTGTCCCCGTTATCGCTGATATTGACAACGACTCAGATAACGACGTCATTGTTGGTGCTGAAGATGGAAAAGTGTATCTGTATCGTGGTGATGGAACAGGAAATTATACAGCAGATACTGCCGCTGGATTATCCTCTATCGCCTTCGGTACCAAATCCAGACCTGCTGTATCAGACATCAACTCAGACGGTGATGTTGATGTCATTGTGGGGAATTCCTTTGGGACAACGAACGTGGCCTACGGAGATGGAACGGGCAACTTTACCATTGCATCTTCTGGCGATGCTGACACACACACCTTTGCAACTCCTGTCATTGCAGACATTAACAGCGATGGCAACTTGGACTTGTTATTTGGTTCCTACATGAACAATCTGACTTTATATACAGGTGATGGATCAGGAGCCTTTACGCTGGATGCCTCTACCAATGTTGCCTCTCTATCAACAGGTCTCTATTCCAGACCCATCACGGGAGACTTTAATGGCGATGAAAATATTGATATCCTGGTGGGCAACAATGCTGGTGAGCTTATTCTTTTTCTGGGCGATGGTGCCAACACCTTCACGCTGGATGCAACCGGCTCCCTATCATCTGTGGACGTAGGGTCCCAGTCTGCACCTTGTGCTGGCTATATCAACGATGATGAAGATATTGATTTGATTGTTGGCACCAGTTTTGGTGATATTCAAATTTTTCTTGGTGATGGCTCAGGAAATTTTGTTGAAGATACAACAAACCCTTTAGCCTCAATTTATACAGGAGTACCAACCATACCCGTTATGGGCGATGTCAATGGTGATGCACAGGACGATCTTCTACTGACAGCAGAAAGCACGTCTCTTCTTGTTTATCTGGGTGATGGAAATGGAAACTTTAATCTGGACACAACCAGCGACCTGTCTTCTGTGAGTGTTGCTGAAATCAGTCAGGCTGAAATTGCTGACGTTAATCACGATCATAGTAATGACGTGATCATTTCTTACAATACGGGTGATATTAATATTTATTCTGGTGACAGCACAGGTTCTTATACAGAAGGGGCTGATATCTCCCATTATCAGTTTGGAATGAAACCGGTGACAGCCGTTGCTGACACAGACAACGACTGTGATAATGATATCATCATTGGTTCAGCTAATGGAAGAATCTATGAACTTGGCTACGATGGTGATGACAATGATTTCGTCCTGGATTTTTATGATGTCCCCGCCTACACTTGGTACGCCGACAGTGATGGAGATGGTTATGGAAATCCTGCAGCCGTCGTTCATTCCTGCACACAACCAGCAGGTTATGTTTCAGACGGTTCTGACTGCGATGATGCAAATGCAGCCAATCACCCAGGCGCAGCTGAGACCTGTGATGGATTTGACAATGACTGCGATTCAAGTGTGGATGAAAGCGATGCTGTGGATGCTCTAACCTGGTATCAGGATGCTGATAATGACATATTCGGTAATGCTGCAGCCACCACCACATCCTGCATGCCAGTACCAGGTTATGTTTCGGACAATACGGACTGCGATGATTCCAGTTCTACATCTTTTCCAGGCGCAGCTGAAACCTGTGATGGATTTGACAATGACTGTGATGGTGAGGCTGACGAATTGGGGGCCACAGGAGGTCAGAGCTTTTTTCCAGATACAGATGGTGATGGTTTTGGCGATGTTGGCGGCATCTTGGTATCTGCCTGTATCATACCAGAGGGTTATTCAACTGACAACACCGACTGCGATGATACATCAGCAGACATACACCCCTTTGCCGCAGAAACATGTGCTACTGTTGGTGTCGATAACAACTGTAATGGTGATATCGAAGAGAGCGATACAGTTCCTGACTGGTTTGCCGATACGGATGCAGATGGCTTTGGTGATCCTGCCGTTTCTCAATCAACCTGTGCTTCACCTGAAGGCTATGTAGCAGACAATACGGACTGCGATGATTCCAACAGCAACGTCAAACCCTCTGCAACAGAATCCTGTTCTGATGAGGTTGACAACAATTGTGATGACGTTGTGAACGAAGGCTGCTCAACGACTCCTGCAACTGAGACAGATGATGACACAACAGATACCACCGTCACAGATACTGGCAGTTCTGAAACCGGTGATGATGACGATACAGAGACCCCCGATACGCCAGCCATAGATGACAACGACCCCTCAGATTCAAGCAACCCGGAAGATGAGACTGGCAATCAGGCCACCTCTGGCGGTGGCTGTAGTTTAACAAC
>CAZGMS010000118.1:0-7124 GCA_964526915.1 uncultured Nitrospirales bacterium | reverse complement strand
CCCCCCCCCCCCCCCCCCGGGGGGGGGGGTTCTACCGGAACAGGCTCAGCCTTGACACCCTCATCAACCAGTGCTTTCTCCTCAAGCGCAGGCTTCTGTTCTTTGATGTTCACAAATGAATTGTGCGCCAGTCCCGTTGGACGATCGATGATGATGGGGTCATCGACCCGCAAATCACCGTGAATCTGCACATTGCCACCATCCATTTCCTCTCCCAGCGTCACCTCGGTCTGTTTGGCCTGCCCCCGGAACGCCACGAAAACATATTTTTTATTGTTCTCATCGAGCAACACAGTCCTCGGCATCACCACCACACGACCCATCTGGCGGGTGCTCACGTACACGTCAACCTTCTGGCCACCTTTGAGCAAACCTGTTTCGTTCGCCAAGTGAGCCCTCACCTCGATCTTGCCCACCTCTGTAGTGATGTTGGGACTGATGAAATACACAGTGCCCTCGCCGCTCACGTCCGGCGCGTCTGTGACCAGCACC
The DNA here is from genome assembly GCA_964526915.1 of uncultured Nitrospirales bacterium. GTDB lineage: Bacteria > UBA10199 > UBA10199 > UBA10199 > JADGCS01 > JAHJDR01. The sequence goes on along the minus strand of CAZGMS010000118.1, from coordinate 6,632 downwards.
TTGACACTGGAATTTTTATCGGCATGGCTTGCCGTTTCTTCGGGCAGATAAAAAATAACCGACATCGGATTGGTTTGGGAGACCTCTACCAGTTTATCTCTTTCGCCAACCCTGTTTCTTTCGGACGCCAGCAGTTCGGTAACTGTCCCCTCCACCGGGCTCAGGTGGCTCAATTGCAATAAGCTGCGATCGAGCACATTGGATTCCTTTTGCAGAACATCGATGGCACTTTCCAGAACCTCGACCAGAGCCTTAAGGGTTTTGGGGGTTTTTGTGGCGTTATCAGCATCACCAAATTTTTTCTCGACCACAGCCTCATCGACAGGCTCATCGTCCAAAAATTGTGTTTCTTCCAGTGACACAGGACGATCCTCACCCCCCGTTTCGTCCAGGCCCGCCTGCGCCGCGGACAGACGTGCCTGATACTCTTTGATCCGCGCGCGTTTGATGTCGATCTTCTCCATGAGTTGTGTGCTGGCTATACTCACCAAAGGATCGTCTTTAAGCACCTTGTCGCCAACACTCACGTAGACTTGTTCCACCTCACCCGCGGCGTTGGCCGTGACAAAATTCTTCTCACTGGCCTCCAGCGTCCCGGGCACATGATATTTTTTGGGGATCGAAATGAATTTGGGGTAGACAACAGTCACGTCGTAAACGGGATCACTGCTTTTGGGTTTTTGAACCTTACTCTCCTGCGAACACGGGTTGACGAACGTGAACGAAACGGCCAAGGCCGCGGCAATGATTGGTCTGATCATGCGCGCAGAAATAGTCCCTCTGATAGTTTATAGTCAAGTTCTGGTTATTATTCGCAGTAATACAAATTGTCTGGCAGGTCCTGTGATCAAGCCCCTCCGATTGCTTTTGAAACGTCGAGGACCGCACCCTCAATGGGAGTCATTTTGCGAAAAAGACAATCAGGGGGGCATTTGGAAAATCAAAAAAATTGCAAAGATTTTTACGATGTGTCATAGGGCAGTCCCTGAATTTGCCCGGGTGGCGGAATTGGCAGACGCACTAGATTCAGGTTCTAGCGAGAGCAATCTCGTGCTGGTTCAAATCCAGTCCCGGGCACATCGTGATCCACTTGGGTTCACGGCACTGCGCAAGATCAATTTTATGAATCCCGCCAGGACCGGAAGGTAGCAACGGTAGTAAATGCAGTCTGTGCCGCGGTAAGCCGTGAGCCCTTTGAGTCACGAACCTCTTCCCTTTCGCCTTTCGCCTTTCGCCTTTCGCCTTATGCCTTTCGCCTTACGCCTTATGCCTTACACAAACTCCCCTCTTCCACACCTGTTTGGGCAACAGCCCTCCCTGTTGATACAAAATCTCGCGGTAGTCATCACATGCAAACGCTACCATATCGGCCAAGAGGCCTTCGGCCAGCACACCGCGATCATCAAGCCTCAGAGCATGAGCCGCGCGACACGTAATGCCCGCGAGGACCTCTGCTGTGCTGAGTTTTTGCGACACGCCCAAGAGCGAAACCTGGGCCAAAAGATTACCCATGGGGGCCGATCCGGGATTGTAATCGCTGGAGAGCACCACACACAATCCGTGATCGAGCATTTTTCTTGCCGGGGCAAAGGGGAGGCCCAAGCCCAATGTGCTCCCCGGCAGAACTACAGCCACCACATTGTGCCCTGTTAACGCCACCAATTCTGCATCTCCCGAAACCTCAAGATGGTCGGCGCTCAGGGCGCCCACCTCACAAGCGACCTGCGATCCCCCTTTTGTGAACTGGTCCGCATGCACCACCACAGCGAACCCCATCGCCTTGGCTGTCATCAGATAATTTCGCGCCAGGTCTGGCGTGAACGCGCTTTTCTCCACAAAAATATCCACGCGCCCCGCCAACCGATCACATTTGATTTTGGGCAACAGTTCACGGGTCACAAAATCCAAATAGGTTTTGTGCTCTTTAAATTCTGGTGGCAATGTGTGCGCGGCCAAACAAGTGGCCACGAGATCGATCTCATGCGTTTGATGAATATCTTTGATCGCCTGAAGCTGTTTGAGCTCATCGACCACAGTGAGGCCATACCCGCTCTTAACCTCGCAGGTGGTCACCCCATGGCGCAACTGCCTATCACATTTTTGCCAAAGCAGACGCGACAATTCTTCCTGGGTAGCCTCTCTGGTGTGCCGTACGGTGTCGAGAATGCCGCCACCCAAATTGGCAATTTCGAGGTAGGTGGCACCAGCCATTCTCATGGCGTAGTCACGAGCCCGTGAACCGGCATGACAAATATGCGTGTGCACATCGATGAACCCAGGCAGGAGCACGCAGGGTTCACTCAGAACAAATTTTTCCACGTCATTCAAGTTGACCAACTCATCCCATTTGTCCACACTGATGATCCGCTCCCCATCAATGAGAACACCCGCGTTTATGTGAACATCCAATCGCTCATCGGGAATGTGTCCCGTAAGGGGAAGTCCCTGCATGGTCAACACCTGAGCGAACGGCCCAATCAATTTCTTCTTTGCCATTTTTTTCATCCCCGTTTTGTATTCTGATACGCAAATCATGTAAAGAATGGAAAATAGCAAGCCAAGACAACCTGCCTGCCGACAGGCAGGGACCAGTACGGAATGGCCCTGTAAACCATCTAACCCAGCGTATATATTGTATATTATTTTACTCCTCGGCACTATTAATGATTGTGTATTCTCCCTTTTATGCTATAATGAGAAAGACACCATGAAAACGCATCAAAAACTCACCTCATCCTGTTTGCCCTTTCTATTCCTCTTTCTTGTGTTGCGTTTTGCTTTTTTATTGCCCCTGCCCGCGTCGGCACAGGAGCCACCCGAAGAAGAGCACCTCGCTGTCGAGTGTTCACAACGATGCGTTTGGCTCGATAAAAAATGTGGCCATTTTTTTGAGGATGAAGACAACGTCGCTGTCAATAAAGAGGTCTGCAAGGTCATTTTTGGCGGCAAAAAAAGTTATTGTGCCTCGCTATGCAAACTCGATTCTGGTCTTTTTGACAATTGCGAAGTCCCCTCCGACGAATACCGCGACACGGATGATTGTTTGGACGACTGCGATCACCACAACGCCATGTGTCAGATCAATTGTCTGGATCAATACAAACAAAACGATCAGGTAGAGGCCTGCGCCCTGGCCTGTCGCACCACCTTTTCGGACGACCACTCCTTTTGCAGAGTCACCTGTGATACCGATATTAACGCCTTTGTGACTTGTGATTTAGGGCATCTCTAAAGGGGACCTCTAATAAAAGGCATCAAATCTTGATACCATTTGCCGCGATGACCAGCTCACCTGCGGCAAGCATCTGCCTCGCCACCTCCAAATCCTGCGCGAAAATCCGATCGTGTTCAGCGTGCGTAATTTTGGATCGTACCTGCGCATGACACGCCTCCAGAACAGGCGTGGTCGTGAGTGGACGGCGGTAATCGAGCGCCTGAGCGGCGCAGAGCAGTTCCACTGCCAGAATATATTCGAGATTGTTGATGATGGCGCACGCCTTGCGCGCGCTGATGGACCCCATGCTCACATGATCTTCCTGTCCCACCGAAGTGGGGATGCTGTCGGCGGACGCCGGGAAACAAAGCGATTTGTTCTCGCTCACAAGCGCCGCGGCGGTGTACTGCGGGATCATGAACCCGGAATTGATCCCCGTGTCCTTCATGAGCAAAAGCGGCAGACCTTCCTTGCCTTCGAGCAATAAATAAGTCCTTCTCTCCGAAATGCTCCCGAGCTCACTGGCCGCGAGGCTGGCGTGATCCAGCGGGAGAGCGATGGGTTGCCCGTGGAAATTGCCCCCGCTGATGGTTTCTTTTTCGCTGAAAATCACCGGGTTATCCGTCACGGAATTGAGTTCGGTCACGATCTGCTGATTGATGTACGCCCACGCGTCGCGTGACGCGCCATGCACTTGAGGCATGCAACGCAATGAATACGGGTCCTGCACACGATGACAGCCCGCGTGCGACTTGACCAAAGGGGAATTATTTAACAACTGCGACAAGCGAAAGGCCACATGACGCGCACCCGCGAACGGTCGCAAGGCAAGTAGCTTATCGGAAAAAGGACGACTCGACCCCAGCATGGCCTCCAGACTGAGTGCGCCTATGATGTCAGCAGACTCCAGGGCATTGTGTAACCTGACAACGACGTCCACACCATGCGCGGCCATAAACTGCGTGCCATTGATCAGCGCCAGCCCTTCTTTGGGACCCAACTTGATTTTGTCCAGTCCTTTTTGTTTAAACAAGGCACGTGTCGAAATGATTTGGCCCTGGTAATGAACCTGGCCCAACCCGATCAATGGTAAAAACAAATGCGCCAAGGGGGCCAGATCTCCCGAGGCCCCCACCGATCCCTGACAGGGTACGGTGGGGATGGCATCGGCCTCGATGTGCCAGATGATGCGGTTGAGCGTTTCGAGCGACACACCCGAATAACCAAAACTCAGCGAGTGCACCTTGAGTACCAGCATGAGTTTGGCAAGGCGTTTGTCGATAAGGGCGCCCACGCCAACAGAATGAGAGCGCAGGATGTTCTCCTGTAATTTTTTTGTCTGTTCCTTGCTGATGGCGGTCTTGCACAGCGGGCCAAAGCCCGTGTTGATCCCGTACACCGAGACACCCTTTTCCACAATAGCGAGCACGGTTTTTTGACAGCGAAGAATTCTTTTTTTAACGGGCTCTGTGACGATGCCTTTGATTTCACCACTAGCGATCTTGACTGCGAGAAAAGGCGTCAAGTGGTCTTGTCCGTAACGAAAAACAGATTGTTTTTTCCTCATAGGAGTTCATTAATGATAATCATCGAACATCGGCAACAAAATAAATTAGCACGTGGCCAACGCCCTGAGTTCCCGATTTTCGGCCAGGCAAATGAGGGCCCTTTCGTGCAGACGTGAAGACCACGATTTGGAAAATTTGAGTTTTTTCCCAGCTTCCTTGAGTGATTTGTTTCCAAAATAATGCTGCATGAGAATTTTCTGCATGCCCTGCGGCAATTTTTTGAGGGCCCGAATGATCATTTTTCTTTTTTTGTGCCCATCTATTTTTTCCTCGAGAACCTCAGCAGGGCTCCCCTGTGTCACAGTCGTCCCCGGCAACGATTCCAGAGAAACCATCCGAACATCCAACATGGTGCTGTGCTCTACATAAATATCGTTCATGATTGACGTGCCGGGCTTGACCGAAAGCTGATCCAACACATTTTTCTGCCTGTCCTCAATTTTCTGTAACAACACCTTGCTACGTATGCGACGGATCACCTTCTCGCCACGAAGGCCATCAATGATGGCCCCTTTCATACAGTGCGTCGCATAGGTCTGAAAACTGCAACCACGATTGTCATCGAAAGACCTGGCCGCCAAAATGAGTCCAAAGTGCGCATAACTTTTAACATCGTCAAAATAGGCGCCACCATATTTACCCGTCATTTTTCGCGCTACCATTTCCGCTGTCGATAAATTGTCTAATACCTTTTCTTCTTTTTCTGTATGCATGAATGCTCCTTATTGCTTATTGACGACCATTCACTGAGCAACATGCATGCCAAAACGTCAGTTTTTCTATAGGATTGATATGATTGATTAAATCAGATTTCTCTTTTTGAGAACCATCGTTTCATAGCCAAATGACTATGGAACAACATAGCCGGAGGGAAATGATTTTCAGGACGGGTTCCAGGTGCCAGCCAGGTGCCAGGTACTTTATCGACGCTAGGTGCCAGGTACATTACAGGTGCCAGGTACCTTTCAGGTACCTTTCCACACAATTACATCAATTGTTTCAATGGTGCCAGGTACCTTTCAGGTACCTTTCCACACAATTACATCAATTGTTTCAATGATCAACTACTTCAATTGACAATTGAAAGTTGAAACAGTTGAAATAATTGACCAATTGATTAGGTGCCAAAATTGATTAGGTGCCAGAAAAAAACAACAATGGCTTTAAATAAACCATTGCCAATGAAACAACAATGTAATACAATTGTGTTGTCATGAATTTTAAGCTCTATATCAAGCCGTCGGCAGTTAAGGAATCACGAAAAATACCAGCTTCGATTAAGGGTAAAATCCGGAAGGCACTTTCTGATTTGGTGATAAACCCCATGCCTCACGGAGTGAAAAAATTACAGGGAAGACAGTCTGTGTATCGTATACGGGTTGGTGAATATAGGGTGCTCTATACGGTTGATGATTTATCAAACAGCATTCATATTCTGTCAATTTTGCATCGAAGGGAGGCCTACAGATGAAATTATTATCAATCAGAATCGATGATTTTTTGCTGAACACTATCCAGCAGGAAGCCCGAAACCAAAAATCTACCTTGGTTGAAGTGATACGTGCGGCGCTCATGAATTATTTTATCAACAAAAAAGACATCCAAGATGTTCAGCTGGCTGAATCACGCCTGAATGAAGATGATTTGCCTTTTTCTGAAAATTTTTGAAAAATCGCATCAATGCGAGTCATTCCCGTCATTGCGAGCCCTTCGACTTCGCTCAGGGCGTGGCAATCCAGAATTCCCGTCATTGCGAGCCCTTCGACTTCGCTCAGGGCGTGACAATCCAGAAAATGATACGCTGGAACTGGATTGCTTTGTCGGCATGAACCTGTTAACGGTTCATGTCT
>CAZGMS010000117.1:0-5897 GCA_964526915.1 uncultured Nitrospirales bacterium | reverse complement strand
TGCTCAAGCAGTATTGCGAGTTGGATACACTGGCGATGGTGGTTATTTGGAATTATTGGCAAACCAGGTTTGTCAAAAATCTGATGTGATTTTTTTTTGATTATCTCCCAGTAACCTCCTTTTGCCGACCCTATTTAACTTTCCAATGGCCGCCTTTATCTGGGCCAATTCTTGTGATTTGGCCCGACTCTTTGAGTTTTGCGATCTGTTTTTCAATCGCCCGGGTTGATACTTCCAAATCGGTTGCCATTTCTTGAATGGTTGCCAAGGGATTCTTGCGCATCAACGACTGTATTTTCTCCGAACTTTTCTCCGAACTTTTCTCCGAACTTTCCAATTCTACAGCATTCTCGAACTCAGCTTTTTCATGAACCGGCAAACGAATCAGAAAATACGTACGGTAGTTAACCTGCTCCCAAGGAGTCGGCATTGTGAATATCTTCCTTAAACTGCAAGCGACTATCTTCGCCGTGCTTTACAAGTTTTTCTAATTCTAAAAAGTCCATATTAAAGATCCTCTATTTAACCACAACATCCCGTCACAACACCATATCCCTCTTAAGCATTTCAAGTTTCTTTTTAACACCTCTGTCTGCCGTGCTCTCCAGCCTTTTTATCGCCTGAAGGACGCCGCTGCCGTCCTTGTATCCATAGCGTTTTGCAGTAGTGACCATAGGGTGCCCAGCCAACCTGGATAAAATCCACATCTGAATCCTCTCATCAGGCTCACTCATGACAAGTTTTTCAGCTCTTCTCTGAATTTCACCCTGAGCAGCTCGTTGCTTCCACTTTATTTCTTCCTGACCATTTTTTTTCTCGATTTGCTCTTTAAGCCTGTCCATAAATGCCTCAGACCCTAATAAAAATCCTTTCTTCAGTCCTTCTATCGGGCTTTTGGCTACCTCACCAAAATAAGCTTTCATATCCCGCAGATATTCTCGTTGTGCATGACTTGTCTTTGACCCCCAATAAGATAGCCAATCAAGACTCACCCAAGGTTGTTTTCTCTTTCCTTTGTATTCCCAATGACTGCTCCAAGGGTATCTTTCAAACTCTTTAAATTTTTCAGAATCAATTTTTAACGTTTTGTCTGTGGGTCTCACCGGATTCAAGTGAAGATAAGGAATCAGCACACGGACATATTCGTCCGCCTCGATCACCTGGGCTTTAAAACGACCCTGGTACAGGTGCCCACTTCGTCCGTATTTTCTGTTGAAGCAAATAGTGTAAGTGGTCTGAAGCCAGCCGATACCTTGAGAAAGATTAGCCCTGGGCGTAGAAACCACCAAGTGATAGTGATTAGACATCAGGCAGTAGGCGTGAATGACCACACCAAAACGATCTACCATCTGTTCACAGGTTTTAAGAAACAAGATTCGATCTTCATCAGATCGAAATATTTTCTGTCTCTCATTGCCGCGAGCCATAACATGGTAGCTCGCATCCTTGAATTCTATACGAATGGGTCTCGCCATATTAGTGACCCCAGATACCCCAGATACCAGATATTCCGGATACTGGAGCAATCTGACTCCTGCCACTTCATATGTGTCATCGAAATGCACCCAAGGCAGAAGGCAAATCGTCAAATAATCTTTTGCATCAGTCATTCAGTCCCCAATCCATCTGCTGACGATAAAAGACAGCCATGAAGAAACATTACAAGGCTGTTTTTTGAAACACAATATCCAGCTGGTTGGACATCAACCAGCGTACCCAGGACATTCTCTAAAAAAACATCCTTTACTAAATAACTGTAAAACCAATCTCACTCAAATACCTAAAGGTGCCATCGTAATATTCAGCTTGCCGCGTATCATCTTCTGGATCACCCTCCGGCACGACGATTACCATGCCTTGACGTGCTCTTGTTAATAAAACGCGATAAGCATTTTTTAGGTAATTTTTTCTTTCTTCTTTTTTAATTTGATTCCAGCGACTCCCGCAAAACGATCTGTGTAACCATCCGTTCTTTGAATAGCTAAAATCTGCATCCCAAGTGACACATGCCCAATCCAGCTCCAACCCCTGGACATGAAATTCCGTAGCCACATCCTCAAGATAAAACGAAGAGCGCACGTCGGCCTTGCCATCCAAAAACCAATGAACAGGGTCGATAGGTGATTTTACGTCAATTGCATGCGGCTTCAATCTTTGGGCTTGTGAAGACACAACAATACCGTATCGTTCTGACCCGCGTGCCTGTTGCTTTAACCACCGCTTTGCCTTGCTCAGCTCCCGAGTGATCACAATCGGGTATTGTTGGCATGTTTTTGCCAAAGTCTTAGCAGCTTCCTCTTTATCAAGATCGAGTATTTGTTTAATGAGCAGCGAAACATTTTCTGCACGAAAGGATCGTAGCGATACTGACAGATGCAATTCATCTTTATAAGTAATTAGGGATCGCCCCATTAATTTTTTCAAGGCGTCACCAGACCCATATTCGCTATCTGTTAGTCTCGATGAAATATAAATATGCCAATTTGGAAACGACCGATTGAGAGAGTCAATCCATTCACGAATTCCAGCTTCACCAGTATTTATTTCCTGTCCCCCGCCAACCAGACAAACAATGACGGCCCAGTCCGGGTGACGATCTAGACAGGTAATCAGAAACTCGGGCTCTGATTGGCTAAATCCAGGTTTGTTTTTTTTCTGTCGCATGAAACTGGACGTTTGCTCAAGATTCCATGCCCGCTGTGCCTCATCGAATAAAACAACATGTTCAATCGGTGGTTGTTGCGTGTCTACAAGACACTCATCACGAAAATGATGAACGTTTTGAATAAACATTTTCACTTCACTCAACACTTCACCCTTCTTGATTTTTCCACCTCGTTCCTTTTCTCTCTGCACTTTATCTCGGACAAGGGCCTCACGAAGAATTGCAACGAGAGGGCCGTTGCCTGAAAGAAAGACACTATAGAGGTCATGAGATTTATCGATGTGCTTTGTAGCAATGTTGAGCCCAACCAAGGTTTTGCCAGAACCTGGCACACCCGTGACAAAACAAATTGATTTTGAAGAGTGCTGTTTCGAATAAGCAATGACTTCAGAAATTGCCTCTGAGGTACAGCTTAGATTTATTGCACTCGCATCGCTTCGAGAAATATCTTCAACCGCGTGTCCATTATAAAGCGCCATCGCCGCCTCAATGATCGTTGGCGTTGGACAATAGCGACCTTGTTCCCACCGTAACCGTTCAATATCATTGCCCTCAGCAAAGCTTAGAACTTGTTTTATGACATCTCCGATTTGTTCTTGGTTAGTTTTGATCGGAAATATAATTTTATCATTGCGTGGCGTTGTAGAAATAATCAGCACACTGTTTGGGGCATTGGTTGCAATAAGAACTGGTGCAACAACACACGCATGACTCGACTCATGGAAATTTTTTAGGTCTAAAGCATAGTCAAAGACTTGATCGACAGCATTTCCAGAAAAACATGTTTCCCCAACTTTGAACTCCAATACAAAAATTACTGGCCCAATCAGCAACACAACATCTATTCGTTGACCCATGCGAGGTATGGAATATTCAAAGTAAATTACTCCTTCATAAGAAAACAAAGCACTTTGCAAAACACGAATTTCTTCAATCCATGCATGTCGCTGGGTTTGCTCCAAAGCAAATTCATTCCTCATAGCGAGCTTGCCCAAAATCATTTCGGGGGTCGAAAGTAGAAAATTTGTAATTGAGTCAGAATAGTAGGAACGCTTCATAGAGGCCTTTTAAACAAATTTTTTTTCACTCACCCAATCTTCTCACCCCCCAAAAAAAATACACATTACGGTTGTGTGGGGTGTCCTTCCCCATCATCTTCCTAATATGATATCTCTGAATATGCTTTGGCTGTGACCTGCGGTTGAACCAACGATTTACGGTAGAAAAAGCCACGTCCAGTTTTTTGGCCAGGTCCTCTTGTGAAATTTTCTTTTCCAATCGAAACACCTCAAGGCGGTCTATCAGTTCTGTTGCATCCACTCTCATTTGATTTTGCCTTTCTTCACAATCTCCCAATGACCGTGAGCCATTGGCAACTGGTCAGCAGATCCTTTTTATTCGTTCTTCAACAGATACAAATTTGATACAGCCTTTAAAGAGATTGTATTTTCTTCATCTCTGAAGACCAATCCCTCTCTCTCGACTGTTGGGTTCAACGTGCTCATCCCGTTTGCTTCTTCGAGATAATTTGTAGTTTTAGCCTCAACGTCAGGCACTCTTTTTAATCCCAATTTATCGATGAGGTTTACAAATTCAGGCCTGGGTAATCTCCTGCCAGCCTCAATATCATAGGCCGTGAAGAAATAGACCTCAATCTTTGCCAGTCGATAGTAGTTGCCTTGAATGCCATGACCAATCAATTCCCCCTGAAGAGCGATGTTTCCATCAAGCAACTTTAATTTGGTTTCTAATTCGTACTGTCTTGCGGCTCTCCAATATGTATTGTTATCCGTTTCTTTGTACTCCCAATTGCGGCCACAGACGCCCAAGGTGCCGTTGACTCCACCTTTCAAATAAAAGGTAACTGATGTCCCGTCTAACTTCTCTGTGGCGTATAGGGTCTTGCCTGCATACAAAGATGGGTCAAGATTTTGTATTCTCTCTTCGTCAGTCTTGGGAACAAAGCTGGGCATTGCACCCAGGACTTCGCCGTTTAGTTCTGCTGGGATTGGTTTCTCATATTTGGTAACTCCCAATAACTCAGTGACGTCATCTCCTTCGCCAACAGTTACTGTTGGGGGAAGAATAGATAAAGGAAGAAGCAATCCTTGGGACAACACGCCCCTGAGTTTAATTGTTTTGAGCCGAAATCCCTCAGATCCATCCGGCATTTTTTTAAAACAGCCTTTACGCAGAAATTCATATTCTGGTTTGATTGGTAAAAAAGAATCGACCTCGCAAAAGCAAGCCAGGTCACCGGTTTTGAAGCTATCTTTTTTGACCACGACTTGCCACCCACCAACAGCAGCTATCTCAAGTGTGTCGGCGTTGTCGTGAGGGATAATCCCATCAACTTTTCTTATTGAAGCTAATTTTCTCATCACTTTTTCCCCTCCACCATCTTGCACCCTTTTTCTGTCAGCCGATATTTTTGCAGTCGACTGTTGGGTTTGTCAGGCAAAGTCTGCTCGATGAGTCCATTTTCAAGAGCTGGACGCAAATAATTCGTTCTAAACGTATGCCGATGCTTAATTTTAAGTTTATCCCTAAGTTCGCTGGCCGATAGCTCACTAGCCTTTAAGACCATTACTAACTTGGTGACTGGGTCGGTTGACTGGGTCGATGACTGGGTCGGTGACTCTAGCCCTGACTCCGCCTTTTTCTGAACATGGCCACTATAATTGACTGATATTACTGGTGTATTTGGTTTTGTTTTCGGGACTCTAATGATGCACTTTACCAGAGTTGGTGCCAACTCAAAAATGGCTGGGGGATTTTCGTTTTGTTTTAATGCCTCCCGTGCTGTTTGGATCCCCACTCCAAACCGCTGAACAAACCCCAACACTTTCATGGCATCGGCAAGGTGCGGATTGCGATAATCAACGTACCCGGGTTTTCCAAACGTTTCGGCGTTGACCGCGCCATAGGTGCCACCAGGACTCATGATTTCGATGCGATCATTAAACCAATAAACATGCACCGGTGCATTGGTTCCCTCGTAGGTCCTGTGCATGATGGTGTTTCTGACAATCTGCTGCAACGCCACGATGGGAAAAATATACGAACGTTTTTCTACCAACTGTGTGATGTCCACACGCACTCGATTATGCGCTTTGAGTTTTTCATCGATCTGTTTGACAACAGCAGACAGGGTGCCCTCGATCAATGATTCGTCAATGATGGGATCCGACCATTTGATTCCATCAATTCTCAAAAACTGAATGTAGGCCCC
>CAZGMS010000116.1:0-6245 GCA_964526915.1 uncultured Nitrospirales bacterium | reverse complement strand
TCCAACATCCACAACATGTGCTGTGCGTTGGTCATGACATCGGGAGCAGGAACATCGCGAACCGGGCCAATGTCTTTTGAGATTTGACGCACCCAGCCGCGACAGATATTTTCTTGTTCGCGTTGTGTGAGGTGATGCGGGTCACAAATCACACCGCCCTTGCCCCCACCCAGCGGAATATCAACCACCGCACATTTCCACGTCATCCACATGGAAAGAGCGCGCACGGTATCAGCCGTTTCTTGGGGATGAAACCTGATGCCACCCTTGCAGGGCCCACGGGCATCATTGTGTTGCACCCTGAACCCCCTGAACACTTTTGTGGTCCCGTCATCCATGCGCACAGGAATGGTGAAGTGGTATTCACGCATGGGGTTACGGAGCAAATCACGGGTGGCCTGGTTCAGATCGAGAAGATCGGCCACCTTGTCGAATTGTTTTTGCGCCATGGCAAAGGCATTGTACGAGTCGTTTTGCATATAAAATCCTTTCGTAGACTAGTAACCTGTTCGAAAGCCCCCATTTTTTTGGGTCCTGCTCCGGGTCGCTATTTTTTTGACTTTCCGCTCGCAAGCTCGCTCCGTCACGCAGAACGTGACTCAGTCAAAAATAATAGCTTCCCGTATCACCCAAAAAAAACGATTTGTTTGGTTTTCGAACAGGTACTAACAAGTCAACAACAATATGTCCCTGTGTACAAACAAAAAGCCCTTTCTTGCAAGATTTTTTCAATGATATTCGTCATGGAGCTCCCTTGCAAGTTGCAAATTGGCCCCTTGCCCAAGTACTTGACAAACCCTGATAGCTTCTTCCACACACCCTGCGTCCACCAATGTCTGTGCAAAAAACATGTCGTTGTGTTCATTTCTAAAGTGCTGTGTGATATCCTCTAAATTTGCCTTTGGTTCGGACAGGATTTGTCTGAACAAGGCCTGTCTTTTATCGGGTGGCATGTACATAGGCTTCTCAACAACAATGAAGGGGGTGATCAATTGCAAGATGTTGTTGGCAGGTCACACGCCGCGGCAAAGTCGGCGCAGGTCGCTGTGGTCACATCAAAATCAGCGTACACACAGACCACCGATCGGCCACTTGAAAGTGAATAGGTGGATGACCCGCTGATGAGAAAATGGCTGTTCACCAAACCGCCTTCAATGCCGCCGTCATGAATAATCGTGGAGGTGGGGCAGGTGTACGTAATGGAATAATCGGTATCAATAGAATTTTCTCCGAGCACTGTATATGTTGACGACCCACTCACGGAACAGGTGATGTCCTGTGTGTCGGTGGCCATTCTGACCCTGAAATAATTGTACAACCCGTCTCCAAAGGTGCGTGTTGTGCCGTATGATCCGATGGATCCCGAAAAGGTGACAAATAAGCCAGCACCCTCAGCGGTCGAGTACATGTTGGCACACTCGTCAAAATCAAGCCCGTTGTAGCTGTTGCCAAGAATGGTCGTACAGAATCTTGCAGAACCCATCACTGAGCATAATTCCTCGCTGATATCCATACAATCATCGGCCTGATACTTGCAAGCGGAGGGGGGTTCACTAAGGCTGGTGGACTCATCTGCCATCATGTTGAGGTTATCGAGCGTCATCACACTCACTACACTGTTTAATGCCTCGCCCTGCTCGTCTTCGGTCAAATCGGTGCTGGTCTGGGTTGTCGCGTCGGGGGCACCACCCGATGATGAGCAGTTAAACACAAAACAGGCAAACAACAAAAACAAACACCAACGCAATGTCTTAGTCTTATTAATCACAAGAGCCCCCCTTTTTAAAAAGATGATTGGATCATATAATTATCCTGCTGGCTTTAAAAAAGCAAATTATTGAGTCCTGTATAAATAAACCATCAGAGCGATGGAATAAATGTAACAAATAAAATCACTTCAGGGTCAAAATTGAATCCTGAAGATTCACTAATCCACATTGTCTTGTTTTTTTCCCCGCATTCACCTAAAAAACAAATAGGGGAATTGAACACGTTAAATCAGCACGCGATGAGTTTTGGAAATGAGCGCAATCATTTTTTGCGAAACACCAACCGCCTTCGCCAAACGAGGCCAGCCTTTGATGGCGGCAGCAACTTGATCAAAGATTTCTGAAACGTTTTTGATACTGTAAAGTTTTGCAACGCTCACCAAATCCGCCCTCACGAAATCGTCGCGTTTACCATTGATGGTCAGCTGATGCTGATTGGTCCATTTCCCGTGAGGATTGAACGACCAGACCACATCAAAGACCGGAGCGAGTCTCCAGACACCGTTCCGATCCATTAAAAATGCCGTGTTACGTGTGTGATCGTCTTGATTACGCGCTACGACGTTGAAAAGCATGCGTCGAAACATTTCGCGCATGATGTCATGCCCCAAATTCAATTTGTGGATCACATCAAAAACCTGTTCATACGCATACTCTCCGGCAGCGTTAAAATCAAAATGCGCCAATGCACACAATGATTGCATGTGAATCTTTTGATTGTCTGCATCGCGATCGAAACGCCGCGTCATAAAATGGGCTCGGCCGTTCTCTTCCATAAGGCGGCAAGGCGCCATCTCCAGGCCCGCTTTTCTGGCCATTTGATGATAGACAAACTCAATCCTGCCAAAACCTGAGGGGTCGCCAAGTGATGCATTGTTCACACCATCAAATTTCAAAATCCACGGTTCAAAACCTTCTGGCACCATCACTTGTCCCGAACGCACTTCGTTCGTTTTGGGATTCCAAGCGATCACCGCTTTGGCGCGATTGCCTCCAGCGGACGTTCCCACCCGAATGATGTGATTGAGCGCCTCTGCTTTTTTGCCCGTCAGTTTCACTTTCAAATGCTGGCGGTCGTTCAGAATTTGATTGGCCAGTTTGGTCAATTCAGGCACTTCTACAGGAACAGCGCGCCCGGCAACGGCAAACGCTGGTTTGAATTCTAAGGCCCCCAGGCCTCGCGTGCCCATGTAACACAATCTTTCCACCGGCGAAAAATCATCCAAAGACCTTCCGTTCTGCTTCAGCCACAAATCAATCAACTGATTGCCAAAGCGGTCTGGCAGGGCATCTGCCAACAGTCCCGGCAAACCCTGAAATGTTTTTCTGTTCAATTCGGGAAAAGCATAAACACCAGATCTCCGAGGCATCATCAGTGGAGCCAATTCAAATCCTTGTTGCAAAAACCGATCAGCATATTCAAAACGCCCAAGACCGCGTTCATCATCCCAAGCGACGGCACCAACTTCTTCTCCCCAAAGAAGAACGGTAGCCACACTGACTTTGCCTGAAATTTTCGCCATGGATCACCTGCCCTTTTGATTGCTCGCGCGCTGACCCGATGCCCTTTGTCTTTGATGACCCTTCAGCTTTGCCAGTTGCCTGGGGCTAATCCCCGGATCCGGCAGAAACAAATCGAGCTGGGCAATCGCTCCCAAAGCCCGCAAAATGCGTATGAAACTTTCCAACGTGCAGCCCAAACCATTTTCCAAACGGTGGATCACGATGCGGGCCACACCTGCTTTCAACGCCAAACTTGCTTGCGTGACATTCCGATTGAGTCTGTGGCGATGGATGCGCTCTCCTAGCGCTTGCATCACCACCCGATCGCTCGCTGCCAAAAAATCCATAATATTTCCTTTTTTTGTGCCTTATATATAATACCTAATTATGTAATAATTGCAACAATCTTTTATTTATAGTACACAATGATTGATTCAAACAATGGGGTCAACAATGGGGTCAAAGATTGACAAGAGACAAGTTCATTGATTTTGACGCTGTGAATAAAGGTGTGATTTGATTCCATTCATTATGCGATTCAGATTCTTATCTTTTGCTTGCACCTCTTTAAATCGTTGAATCATTTTTGCGATCGCGTATCTGTTGGTCGCATTAAACCATTTTACCAAATCCACCTGTCGTGCCCCAGATATTTGCCTCGCTAAATATACCGCCACGGTCCTCGCCTCATTTTGTTTGCCCTGCCGCGCCTTTCTGATCTCAGAAATGGGCACGTCGTAGACAAAACTAACTTTTTCTAATATTTTTTTTATTGAAATCCTCTGCCACGGTTTTTTCTCGCCAAGCAGAATATCATCTCTATCAGGATCCACATAGTTATGATACACCCAGTCCCTAAAGCATTCTCTCCCCAACACAATACGGTTTCTTTTTATTTCTTCGCTGAACCACACCGGCACACCTTCATGGACAAATTTATCCAGACGCTCCAGGGCTGTCCTTTCTGCGCCCCCAAACCGACTCAATATTTGTTGGGTCGACAACCACGTTGGTCGTCTCTTCCTGTCGATATAATAGCCATGGCTGGTCCACTGATGGTCCTGTGCTTTTGCACACAGTTTGGCGACGACCGGATTCAAATGAATGTACCTTATCAGCTCAAGAAGATATTCTTCGCTGTCTACGAGCCGCGCGTTGTATCTTCCCTTAAAAATCGGACCATCCGTGTTCCAGATCTGATTGATTTTTAATGTATAAACGCCGTTTAAATGGCGCATCGCCCTTGATAAACCCGCCTTGGGCGTGTGGACCAGCAAATGATAGTGGTTGTCCATTAGGGAAAATGCATGAATCTCTATGCCATATGTTTGTTGCGTGTCGCCCAATAGCTTAAGAAATAACTTTCGATCTTCATCTGTTCTGACAATGTTACGCCGTGTCTGCCCTCGATTGATCACATGATACCAGGCTCCTTCATATTCTATGCGCAATGGTCGTGCCATACCCATCTCATATGATCACACTTGTCTCTTGTCAATCTTTGACCCCTCGGCCCCTGACCCCTCGGCTGTTCTCTAAATTCTCAGCGAACACCCACCGCCGCCCTGATCATCTGTTGCCTCCGTCTCTTTGGAGTCACCGTCAAGCTCATCATCAGCATCATCGACAGCTGGGTTCGGAAATTTGTTGTCATCACTTGGCTCAAAAGTATCGTCTCCATTTTCATCGCTTTCCGTGTCCTCATCTGTTTCATCTTCAGGCACATCGTCATCGGTTGGTGATTCAACAACGTCAGGAGATTCCTCGTCGCCAACAATCTCTTCAGTTTTTTCCGCGTCTGCTGATTCGGGAACATCTGGGGCAGGAACCGCAGGATCCTCAGCTGGTGCCACAGGACAACCCTCGTCCACGGTTTTGTCACAGTTATTGTCCTCCCCATCACACAGCTCATTCGCCCCCGGGTTTGTTTTGAGGGATGTGTCTTTGCAATCATCTCGATTCTGCACATAGCCTGCGGGCATTTCACAGGCAAAAATGTTGTCATTGGCATTCCCATAACCATCACCATCAACATCGCGATAATATTTCTTTTGGAGTCCATCATCTATCCGGCCATTGCAATCATCATCTTTGCCATTGCATAATTCAACTGCCGCCGGACTGACATCCTTGTTGGTGTCATCACAATCGCCCGTCACTTCCGTATAGCCATCACCATCCCCATCTGTTGTCGTCGCATGACAGTCTGCCGCAGACCCTTCATCGGCGGCACCATTGCAATTGTCATCCACGCTGTTGCAGGTTATTTCCTCTGTTCCAGGGTTGATCGTTTCCTTGGTGTCGTTACAATCCGTACTGTCTGCGACATAGCCTGCCGGTTGCGTGCAACTTTTTTTCATGGTCGTGGGAATCCCGTACCCATCTTGATCGGCGTCTTTATGCCAAACGTGTTCTCCTATCGCACCCGCCTCGTCCGCCTTTCCATTACAATCATTATCCACCCCGTCACAAGCCTCTGTTTCTCCCGGATTTGCATCGGCGTTGTTGTCATCGCAATCGGTGTTATCGGGGTCAAAACCCGCGGGGGCAAAACACTGCCGCACAGAAACAGCAGGATTTCCATAATTGTCACCATCTGTGTCTTCATACCAATGCTTTACATCCACGGCAGAAGCCCCATCAATCTCTCCATCGCAGTCATCGTCAATTCCGTTGCATGTTTCCGACGCCAAGGGGCTTATCGCCGGATTATCGTCATCACAATCCTCATTTTCCAATGCGCCATCGGTATCTTTGTCCTGAACATCGATAGACCCAATATCATATAAAGCGCCAAGATCTAGACCTCTCTGATCTGTGTGATCGTCGGTTAAATCAGCATAGCTTAAAATATTCCCAAAATCGATGGCAGGACTGTTTTTTCCAAGCATATGAGTCTTTGTGTCGCCCCCGTTGTCTGCCAAGGCCTCGAGTTTAACGTCGAGGTCATCCTGACTAAATGTATCAATGTCC
>CAZGMS010000115.1:0-23900 GCA_964526915.1 uncultured Nitrospirales bacterium | reverse complement strand
ACGAGCGGGGACGAAGGAGGATCGGAACACCTCCAGTTGATCTATCTGTTTTGGTGCTACCATGACCGTTTGGGCAGTTGCCAACTGCCCAAATGGGCCACAAGGGCTTTGGGCCGTCATTCTCAGGCTGTTTTTTAAGTTTCGTTGGTCTTCCACCACCCAACCCCAAATAATTCTTCCCCGTCACCACCTTTTGCCCATCGACTTGCTTCGATCTTGCCTCGTCAAATCTACAGTGTTTTTAAAATTGGTAATCCTCTGACGTCGAGACGTGAGGAGTATTCGTGTTTTTTCAATCTCACCAAGTAATTCTTTTTCCTTTGGCAGAGCTGTTCTATATGTGGCTGCTAAAACTTTATTGGGTAAGTTTTCTAAGGCATATTTAACCACAGCTTCATTCTTTGAAGCACATAATATTAATCCAACCGGTGGATTTTCTTTGAGGTGTGTCCAGTGCTCACGTGCGTAATTTAAATAAAGATGCATCTGTCCGGCATCTGCATGAGTAAATTTTCCCAGTTTTAAGTCGATCAATACCAGACAATGGAGGCGACGATGATAAAAGACCAGATCAACACGATACCATACATCGCCAATACGAAGTCGCCTTTGCCTGCCTACAAAACAAAAATCAGATCCCATTTCGAGAAGAAAGGTTTCAAGATGTTCAATCAGCGCTTCTTCAAGATCGTTTTCTGAATATTCATCTTTCAGGTTTAAAAATTCTAAAAAGTAGGGATCTTTAATGGCCTCATCAGGGGTTAGTTTGTCTTCGGGTAGTCTTTTTGTACCCACAGTGAGCATCTTGGTCTTGTTTTTTGACAAAAGAGTACGTTCATAAAACTGTGAATTAATCTGACGATCAAGTTGGCGAACCGACCATCCACCACGCAGGGCTTCGGTTTCATAAAATTTTCTGGCTTGCTCGTTTTGAATTGCCAATAATAGAACGTACGCAGACCAAGCTAACGGCAGGCGTTCTGCAATAGCTTTTAAGAGCAGGACTATTTGATGAGATTTTCCAGACAGTGTCTGGAAAATCTGACGTGCTGTGGCTTTTTGTGATTTTCCAGATGTCGTCTGGAAAATGTGGGCATACGTAAGATAAAAAGCGCGCATTTGATAGAGATTACTCTTGGCAAAACCACGCCCGTAATGCTGTGTCAAATCCACAGCTAATTTTTTGATGATCTCATCACCATAATTGGCGCGTAGAGAGCCTTTTTGTTCACATTGAACAATTCGAAACCCAATGGCCCAATAAGTTGATGTGAAAATCGAGTTGGCAGAACTGACAATCTCGCCCCTACCTGTTTCAAGGAGCTGTGAAATATCTTTGAGTATTTTTTTATAATCTTTTTGGAATGGATGTTTAGATTCAAGCTTCATACAGCATTTGTATCCTAATTACAGTTGTTAAAATTTTTACTCTCCCAACGTCTTCATCTCCAACCCTTCAATCTCCTGCAACGTCTTGATTGAGAATTTCATCATTTCCAACAATTTTTTTTATTGCAGAATTCATGCCCTCACTGCTTGCCAAATACTATCGTGCCAACAACCTTGTTATACGTTCTGTGCTTTGTCATTATTTTTTTTACACAACGCTCCATCTCGCCTTTTGTGAAAGCCTATTTTAATAACCACCTCATCGTGAACATCTTTTTCAACGATGCTCTTTGTCGTAATTGCTTTTCAACACGACTGATTAGCTCCTCTTTTTTGTTGTCGACATCGTCCTGCGCAACAAACAACTGTCTGCGCAATCATGTGAAATAACCAAACCTGCTTCTATGGTCTTCCCTAACCCAACTTCATCAGCCAATATGGCGCCTTTGGATAAGGGAGAACGAAACGCAAACAGCGCGGCCTCTATTTGGTGCGGTTTTAAATCAACTTGCGCATTCGACAAAGTTGAGGACAGTTTTTCTAAACCATTAGAAGCACAACGTCTTGTAAGTTCGTAAGCAAAATATTTGGCGTGGTATGGGGTAATCATGCCCGTTGGTCCCCCGTTTTAAGATTGTTTGTGCGCTCCAACATCTTCCTAATATGATGCCGCTGAACATGGTTTGGCTGTGATCTGCGGTTGAACCAACGGTTCATGGTAGAGAAAGTGAGGTCTATCAGTTCTGTTGCATCCACTCTCATTTAATTTTGCCTTTCTTCACCACCTCCCAATAACCACCTTTTTTAGGACCAAACCTCTTCAGCTTTCTCAGTCCACTCGACCAACTTTTTTTGCAACATCTCTTTGCTGGGCAGATAAAGTTGATACTCCCG
Source organism: uncultured Nitrospirales bacterium (assembly GCA_964526915.1). GTDB lineage: Bacteria > UBA10199 > UBA10199 > UBA10199 > JADGCS01 > JAHJDR01. The sequence continues at coordinate 21,617 of CAZGMS010000115.1, read as the reverse complement.
CGCATGTATATTGGCCTCCTTTGGCAATGTGATCTTGACCAATGCTTCATGCTTTTTTTTGCACAGCACAATGCCAATGGTGGAATTTTCATTCTCTGTCTTGACGAACCGGTCAAAATAATTCACGTACATCTGCATTTGACCAAGATCTTGGTGGGTAAGCTTGCCAAGTTTTAAATCGGCGAGCACATAACAATGGAGCAAGCGATTGTAGAAAACAAGATCAACAAAATAGTGTTCATCATCAAAACTAAAACGCTTTTGCCGCGCTTCAAATAAAAACCCTTTGCCCAATTCGAGCAAAAAACGCTCAATTTGATTGATAATTGCAGCTTCAAGATCGGATTCGGAGTAGCGAGTCTGCTCGTCCAAACCAAGAAACTCAAGCACAAGGGGTTCCTTGAGCAAGTCTTCCGGTTTTTCTATCAACTGCCCTTTCTTGGCCAATTTCTTTATTCCCGCCTTGTCACGACTTAAGGCAAGACGTTCGTAAAGACTACTGTTAAATTGTCGTTTGAGTTCGCTAACGGTCCAGTTTTGTTGGGTTGCTTCAATTTCGTAAAATCTACGCTCGTCAGAATTTTTGACCCCCAAAAGAAAAACGTAGTGTGTCCAACTCAACGTGAAGGGATGAGTTGCAACAGAAGGCTCCAATTGGCCAGTCAGTGACTGGCTTTTTGTTGATGGCCCACCAAGCGATGCCCCAGAAAGAGCCTTGCCCAATTGGCCAGTGATTGACTGGCCAATTCGATTCTGATTTTGCAAATAGAATTGCCTCATTGATTTAAGGTTGGAAAGCGAAAAGCCTTTTTTAAATTCTCTCGTGAGCCGTTCAGCCAATGTTTTAAGCACCTCTTCTCCGTAAGCAGCTCTACCCTTGCCTTGTTGCTCATGTTCAACAACATACCGTCCAATTTCAAAATTGGTGTGGGCCTGCACAAGATTAACGCCTCGGGCAACTGTTTTGCGAGCATTGATCACCAGATCGCGTATGCGTTTATAGAGGGCCGCCTCGCCTTCAGACACAATGTTTTGCGATCTGTGTTGTTTTTTTGGTTTCATAGCAAACCCCCAATCTTCATCTGTCAAGTTTTTGCATCTTGCAAGTAACAGTTTCTCCCCATCATCTTCCTAATATAATACCTCTGAATTGAGCTCGGCTGTGACCTGCGGTTGAACCAACGATTTACGGTAGAAAAAGCCACGTCCAATTTTTTGGCCAGGTCCTCTTGTGAAATTTTCTTTTCCAAATCACCGGCATGAGCCCTAGGCGGATCGAAACACCTCCAGGCGATCTATCAGTCCTGTTGCGCCAACTCTCATAGTTCCTGCAAGTTATAGCGCGTTTTGACCTAAAGCAATTAAAATACAAACATTTCTATTCACACACCACCTTCTTCAGACTTAGACACCTCGAAAATTAAAAGTCTTATATTTTAATGGGTTGTGTGTACGCTCCGACTTTGTGCCACTAGGATTTTAACAGTTTTTGTGATTTTAAGAGCCTTGGGTGGTGATTTAATTCCGACGGCCGAAAAAGGTTTGGCCGCGTTGCCGTTGATGTCAGTTCGTGCCCACAGCGTTGTTGTTTTTACCTTCACGAGAACGGCTCTGACCTCAGTGAGTTCGTTTTCAGTTTCTCCAAAAAATCCTGCACACCAGCAAGCAGCTCCTGTGGCGAGCAAAACAATCTGTTGATCACAAACTTGCCATCGCGAGAGATTGAAAACTGTTTGCCATTGGCCTGTATGGCTCGCGTAAAGACGGCGGTGTCGATCTGATGATTGGGGTGAAAATCAAAAAAGAGAGCAGGGCCACTTTGCTTGATCTGACGGACCAGAAGGTGGTGACAAGTCATTTTGATGCGGATGATGCCGATGAGGTTCTCCGTTTCTTCCGGCAGTTTTCCAAAACGGTCCAGCCACTCTTCTCGGGTAGAAGCCACTTCATCAAAAGCTCTGCAGGAGCTGAGCTGTTTGTACAGGAGCAACCTGAGGTGCTCGTCAGGAACGTAGTCTGCCGGAATCTTGGCGGGGATGTTAAGGAGGATTTCGGGTTCAAAGTCCTCAGGGATGTGCTGGTTTTTCAGTTCGTGAATGGCCTCTTGCAGGAGTTGGATGTACAGGTCATAACCGATGGCGGCGATGTGTCCCGACTGCTCGTCGCCCAGAATGTTGCCCGCCCCGCGAATTTCGAGATCGTGTGACGCCACCTTGAACCCACTGCCCAGTTCCGTAAAACGCTGGATCACGGCCAGGCGGCGCCGGGCCTTTTGTGTTTGCAGTGATTCGTGCGGGACGATGAGGTAGCAGTAGGCCTGGCGGTCACTGCGTCCCACACGGCCCCGGAGTTGATACAACTGGGCCAGACCAAAAGCATCGGCCCTGTTGATGATCATCGTGTTGGCGTTGGGGATATCCAGGCCGGATTCGATGATCGTGGTGCACACCAGAATGTCGAATTCCCGGTGCATGAAGGCGATCATGATGTCTTCCAGGGCCTCCTCGTGCATTTGTCCGTGCGCGAAACGCACTTTTGCTGTGGGGACCAGGGTCTGAAGCTGTTGACAGGTTTTTTCGATGGACTGCACGCGGTTGTGCACAAAAAACACCTGCCCGTCGCGTCGCAACTCCTTGAGGATCGCGTCGCGGATGGTGGTTTCGTCGAAATAACACGTGTGCGTTCTGATGGATAGACGGTCCAGAGGTGGGGTGTTGATGATGGAGAGATCACGAATACCATTGAGCGAAAAATTCAGTGTGCGGGGGATCGGTGTGGCTGTGAGCGTGAGCACATCCACCAGGGACTTCATTTTTTTAATCTTTTCCTTGTGAATGACGCCGAACCGATGCTCCTCGTCCACCACGAGCAGGCCCAAATCCCTGAACCGGACATCGCCCGACAACAGCCTGTGGGTGCCCACGATGACATCAATTTTTCCCTCGCTCAAATCACGCAGGATCTGCTTTTGTTCTGCCTGTGAACGAAAACGTGATAACAGGGCGACACGAACGGGGTAGTCTTTGAAGCGCTGGCCAAAAGTGTTGTGATGTTGGAAGGCCAGCACGGTTGTGGGAACCAGCACAGCCACCTGTTTGTTGTCGAGCACGGCCTTGTAGGCGGCCCGCAAGGCCACTTCGGTTTTGCCGTAACCCACGTCGCCACACACGAGCCTGTCCATGGGGCGGGTGGCTTCCAGATCATCCTCCACGGCGGTGATGGTGGTGAGTTGATCGGGGGTTTCCTCAAAAGTGAAGCTGGTGGCGAATTCTTCCATTTGTTCGCGATGAATCGCAAAGCCGTGGCCCACCAGAGTCTCTCGCTTTGCTTGTATCTCCAATAGTTCGCGGGCCAGTTTGCGGGCGGCTTTTTTGGCTTTGTTTCGAGTTTTGATCCAGGATTGAGAACCCAATTTATCCAACTGAGGCACCACACCTTCCAGGGTGCTGAATTTCTGGATACGGTTGATACGATCTGCGGGGACATACAACTTGTCACCGCCCAGATATTCCAACAAAACAAAATCATTCTGGTGGGGGTCGACATCGAGTTTGATCAGACCCTGATAGATCCCGATCCCGTGGTCGAGGTGAATGATGTAGTCGCCCACAGCCAACTCCGAGAATGAGCTGAACACGGTTGTTTGCGGGGCTTTGCGGGAGGCTCTTTTGGTCTTTGATCCAAAAAGGTCCTCATCGGTGATCCACCATTGTCTGAGCTGATCCGCGCAAAATCCCTCATGCAGGTCACCAACCAGCAGGGTGACCAACCGCTCGCTCATCGGATTGGTCAACAGTTGCTCCATCACGTCATTCTGCCTCTGGGGGTCCACGACCTTGAGCGGGAGTTCAAAACGCTCCAACAGGTCTTTGACGCGTTCCTGTTGCGACAAGTTACAACAAACAATGAAACAGCTGATGCCATCCAGTCTCTTGGTATTGATTTCGGAGGCCAAGGGAGCCAATGAATGCACTTTTGTGATTTGTGAGGCGATACGTGATTTGAGCACCAGATTTGACTGGGTTTGGCCACGTTGAGTTTCGGTTGCGGGCAGGTCCTCCAAGCCAGTTGTGTCACGGTACAGACGTGGGTGCGGGCCGAGCTTTTCCACAAGTGTTTTTGGATCGATGAAAATTTCCTGTGGCGAGAAAATGCTTTCGATGTGATCAGAGGCTTGTTGCGTTTTGGATAGTTCCTCCAGAAAACAGCCTGTGAATTTATCGAAAGGTTCCACCAGGTCGGTCACGATGATCGCGTTGGGTTTGAAGTAGTCAAACACCGTTCCTGTTTCGTGATAAAACAAGGGCAAGAAAAATTCGATGCCATGAAAGTAAATGCGATGGGCAACGTATTCTTCAATTTGATCGCGTTTGGATTTTTGGATATTTTTCTGATCGGCCCTCTTCTTGAGATCGCTTTTCCAATGGGTGTTGATCCAGGCAGGTGTTGTGGTTGCTGTTTGCGGTACCTCACGGAGCTGCTGGGTGGTGTGGTAGTGGTGCAAAAAAATTTCGTGGGCAGGGATCAATTGGATTTCGCTCACTGCCTCCAGGGTGCGTTGATTGACCGCGGTAAAGGGTTTGATGGTTTCAATCTCAATGTCGAAAAAACTGATGCGGTGAGGGTGTTCATGTTGTGGGCTGAACACGTCGAGGATGTCTCCCCTCACGGCAAAATGCCCGGGCTCTTCAACGACAGAATAACGTTCGTACCCCATGAGGACGAGCTTTTGAATGAGCTCATCCCTGTCGATCAAGTCATTTTTGGTTATCGTGATGTTGAGTGATGAGAAAATGTCTTTGTTGAGACAGCGCCTCAGGGCCGCGTGTTTGGGCACAATCAAAAAATCGAGTTGTCCCGATAACAAACAAAATAACACGCATTGGTTTTTGAGACACGTCCTTCTGAGCGGGGATAGTCCTGAATAAGGAGACACATCATAGTACGGCAGTGTTTCGATTTTGGAGTTTGGGCCAAAAAACAAAATCTCATCTTGCAGTTTTTCTGCGGCCTGCCCCTCTTCGACAATGACGCACACCAGGGCCCTGGCAAGCCGTTGTGTTTTTACAAGCTGCTGTGCAAAAGCCCCCCCATAATAATCTTTGAGGAGGAAGGCTTGGTCTTGATGAGGTGATAGGGTTATCATTTCAACGACTTTTGTCTTTGGTTACAGGTCTAAAATACAATCAATGGAAACTTTCGTTGCCAAATAACCGATAACCTATTAGAATTAAAGAATAAACTTTTATTATGTCCATTGGTAACTCAAATATCTTCCCCAAGCAACCTTATGGAACTCCAGAGATACCGTCCAAACCGAGGATTGATCCAAAGACGGGACTCCCTATCCCGGAAGCTGAAAGACCAGATTTGACTGTGCCCGAAGAACCCAAGCCCGAAGCGCCCAAAGAAGAAAAAGAGACCAAGACGGATAGCAAACAAATCTCCGAGGAGGCACAGCAACAGGTCGAAGAGCGGGGTGGCGATTTAAAGACACGAACACAGCAACAACAAAGGTCGCAACAGACGCGCTCCTCGTTTGAAGAGGATTCAGGGGAGAGGGCCGGTTCGCAACTTCCCGATAAATGGGGACATAAAATCAATATCAATCCGGAAGTGGCTCGCCTGCGGGAGAATCCTGAGGGGGGTGAGCACCCTGTCCACGACGCGACGGGTCAGACACAGAAAAAACCCGAGAAAGAAGGGCTTCCGCAAAAAGAATACACTCCCAAAATGGCGACAGATAAGGATTACCGGTCTGTTGCCAATGAAAAGTTTTTTCGTCAGGGGCCGCTCAAGGATACACCCATGCACAAGCTGTTTCAGCGTGAGTCCCTCAGGCAGAATCTGGAACATCAGGTCATGCGTCGAGAGGTCGACAAGCCCTTAACGCGGGGTGAGTTGGCTCAGTTGGTGCGTTTGCGGCATCAGTCTGAGGAAAAAGAACATTTTCGCAACGTCCTCCGAGGCGAACTCGCCAAGGCCAAACTGCAACGAATGGCGCGGCAGGTGGGTGCTATTCGCCAGCAGACAGATGCCAAATCACAAAAGAACACCACGGAGTTGATGAGGGCCGAACGGAGTGATCTGGCCAAGCAACAGCTGGCCGCGAAATTGAGTCAATCTGGTTCGCAAAGTAAATTCGAGCAAATATTGCAACAGGTTTTGGCGGGCAACAAAACAGCAACGCAAGAATTGGCTGAGGGATTGAAGGCCCGTTTTTTGATCAAAACCGATGCGGAATGGGAAGCCTTCTTCAAGAATGTTTTGGCGCTGGACAGTACCGAGGTCCAGTCTCAGGCGCAACTTTCAAAAATGATAGAGGCCCTTTTTCGCGGTTTGTATAAAAAACCGGGAACAGACCAGACGCTCTTGATTGCGGACCTGGCGATGAACGAAAATGGAGAAGTGAGCGAAAATAAATTTTCCAAATTGGCCCTTAACGATCCAGCCTTGCAAGACCTGTTTGGCCAACTCAAACCGGGCGATGTGATCCCGCCGGCCCTTTTGCAGAAACTGGGGCAGGAGTTTGAATTCATCAAATTGGTGAACCTGTTGCAGTTGGTTGTTTTGAGTGAGGCGCAGAAGGCAGACATTCTTAAGGCCTATCGCCAACAGCACTCACCCGAAATGCAACGGCGTCTGGAGCAGGCTTTATTGGGACAGCGGGAAGACGATGCGAAAAGGGAACGGGACAATCAGGCTCCTTTTGTTTATGCGGGGCATGTGTTTGAAAAACCGGAGCAGCACAAAGGGAATCCCAAACTTTTCATGTCTCTGTTTTATGGTGTTGCGGGGATCACGGCCGCGCTTATCCTTTATATTCTTGCCCGACACCTATTTTAATCCCCCCTAAAAATGCTGGCGCCAAGGTTCAGAATAACAGTTCTTTATTCTTGGGGGCTGTTTTGAGTTTGTCTTTGTAAGCTTCAAAGCCCTTCCTGTCCAAGAGTCCAAAAGTGAACTGTTTGATGCGTTCAACGGCAGGTTGGTCGAAGGCGTTGATGTTGAGCAGGGTGCCCAGGTAGGGGATGACGTTCATGAAGAGCTGGTACAATTGACCCAACTGGAATTCGTTGATCTCACTGAGTTTGATGGTGGCGTTGGGTCGGTTGTTTTCGCGCAGGCATTCTTCGGTGGCGGCTTTTTCGCTGGCCATCAGGGTTTCCAGAGATTTGCCCGCCAGAAAATCGATTTGATCGTTGTCATGCCGGTCGTCCGACAGTCTTCCCGGTTGCGCGAAATGCCCCACCTCCACGAAATAAATGATCTTGTCTTTTGGTCCCTCAAGGTACAGTTGTAATTGCGAGTGTTGATCGGTGACCCCGACTGACTTGATGGGCGTGGAACCTGTGAAAACTTCCTGCCCGCCAACCGTGAAGCGCTTGCCCAAAGATTCTCCCCAGAGTTGGGCAAACCAATCCGAAAAATAACGCAGCCTGTCGGCGTAGGGCAGCATCACCACCTGGGTCAGCAGTCGTTGCTCTTGTAGGGAGTGCGTGGCCAAAGCGATGAGTCCCGCGGGATTTTGGGCCAATAGAGCATGACGGCATTCCAACTCCATGTGCCTGGCCCCCTCCAAAAGAACTTTGATGTCGACACCACAAAGGGCCAGAGGGAAAAGGCCTACAGGGGTGAAGATCGAAAAACGCCCGCCCACACCAGCGGGGACAGGCAGGGAGGGATAATTGTGTTTGACGACCAGGTCGTGCAAAAAACCCTTGTGGGGATCCGTGATGAAAAACATGTTTTTCAAAGAGTCCGGACCGAAATATTTTTTGACCAACAGGTACTGAGCCAGGGTTTCGGAGGTGTTGCCCGATTTGGAAATGACAATGAAAATGTTTCGATCGTTTTTGATGAGGTCGAAGAGTTCCGTCAGGGTTTGGGGTTCCACATGGTCGACGACAAACAGGCGGGGCGTATCGGCATCGCGGCCACGCATGAGGTTGGCCTGGGCGCCATACAGGGCGTGGTAGATCGATGTCGTTCCCAGGGCAGAACCGCCAATGCCCAGCACCACGACGTTTTGCACGCCGCGGTATTGTTGGGCCGCGGTGAGTACGTTTTCGAGCGTGATGGAATCCTCGGGGAGAGAGGAAAAAGGAAGCTGTCCCGTTTGTTTGAGTGCCGTGATGGCCTGATGTGCGCTGGAAAAGGGGGCCTCAAGCCCCGACAGTGAGGGGAGACCACTGGCGATGGCAGGACGGAACAGGTTATTTAAATCCAGAGTGATTTTGTGGCGTGAGTTCATGGGGGGACGATATATTTTTTGCATTGGTTTGACGAGTGAAAATTTATTCACTAGGTGCCTATTCGAAAACCTTCCGAGAGTCACTTTTTTGGGTCCTGCCCCGGCTCGCTGTTTTTTGGCGCTCTGGGCTCGCAAGCTCGCCCAGCGGCCTGCTGGCCTGTTCGCGCAAAAACAGCTCACCGTGTCACCCAAAAAAGACTGCTTCGCGGGAGGTTTTCGAATATGAGGTTCTAGGTAATCTAGAGAATCAACTTCTATGCTCCCAAAGCCTCCCCAAAACAAACGCATTCTGGCCCTCGATGTGGGGACCAGGACCTGTGGCGTGGCCATGACAGACCAAATGGCCACGATCTGTCAACCCGTGACCACACTGCGTTACAAGGGGGAGTCGGATCAGGGCAGGGTCTTTGAGGCCTTGTTGCAGATTTTTCTGGAACACACGCCAATCATCGTGGTGGTGGGGCTACCTCTGGTCATGAATGGTTCCGAAGGGATTCAGTCCGGAAAAATCAGAAAATTTGTGGGGGCCTTGAAAAAATATCTGGGCAGGAGCAATGTTTCGGCAAATAAGATGGAGTGGGTTTATTTTGATGAATCCTTGACCTCTAGAGATGCCCATTCTTTTCTGGCGAGCCACGCGGTGTCCCACGCGAAGCGAAAAAAAATCATCGATAAGATGGCCGCTGTGTTGATTTTGCAGGCATATCTCGATGAGAAAAATGCGGGTTAGAAGTCACATTTTTCCATTCATCATCCAATGCATGTCCAGATAGCGAAGATCAGCATTGGTTTCGTAGGGAGGTGAGGCTTGTGCTTTTTTTCTGTCGGATTTTGGTCGCAGGACTTCGAGATGTGGTTCGAGTTCGCTTAAATCCTGTAAATCCCTGTCTTCATAACGATCTACGGGTTGTGCCAGTAAATTGGCGTTGGGGATTTGCCGGGTGACCCTGATGCGCCCTTTGGCAAGTTCAGTCAAACTGATGTACGTGGGAATTTCTGATGTGGGGGTTTCCGCATCCTCATTCCCATCGTGTTGTGGTTCAGCAAGCTCCGTTGTGTCCCCATGAGCTTGAACCTGTGTCTCGTGTGTTTTGGCCGAGCCATTGCCGTTGATTATGACGGCACCATCCATGGCGTTGAGATCGACCTTGTCCGGATCATAAAAATTAATCAGAAACGTGTGGGTCAGGTTCGTGTAGAGGACATAACCCCGTTTGTCGCCTACAGCGATGTAATTCCCGGGAGCGAAGGTGCTATTGGCCTTGATCCGCATGTAATTTGCCAAGTCCAAAAAAAACTGGTTCGCCAGAATCGTCAATCCCAGCACCCCCAACCCTGCCGCGGCGAGCAAAACGTGAACGTTCCCGCCGACCAGGATGAACGAAAAAAAGGCGGCCATAGCGACAAAGGTGATGCGGGTGGCCTTTGCAGACTGGGTGAGAAAATGTTTTTTTCCCTCCGAGAGCTCCGAGCTGTTGATGACGTTTTGAATGATCTTTTGCAAAAACCCGGAACCATACCACGAGGCCACGTTGAGGGCGGCGAAGGCCCCCACTTTCACACCCAATTGCAAAACGTAGGCCATTTGCCCGTAATCAACAGTCTGTAGTTGATCCAGTTTAAGATAGTGGGCCAGAGAGGCGGGGGGGCCAACGGCATTCTCAGTCATTTGCACAAAGGGACTGTCGCTGATCAGTTGGGTGATATTCGCGGTTCGCAGGGCATCGATGGTCGCTGACAACTCCGACGCCTTGATGTCTCCAAAAGATTGTGGATCGGCTATTTGCAGGGTCGACAAAATACCCAAGCCCAGGTTCGTGACCTGCTTGGTCTCATCAGGATCTCTCGTGATGGTTGATGAGGTGGCGGCTACTTGTGGCGCGAAACGGGTGTATGGGGCGAGCGCGGGGACGATCTCCTGCCGAACTGAATTTGTCCGAAGGTGACTAGTGTCAACAATAGATGATCCTGTCCGAGGATCACTTTGCAACCTGTAACCATCAAGGACAAGATGTGAGGAGGGAGGAATGAGCTCTAAAGGAGGCACACTGGCGGGTATCTTGGCTAGCGCTGTCGGTGAGTACAGGTTGGTCAGGGAAAAGACATTCGAGAAAGGGGACGCTGTACGGAAAGTCCACATAAACAGCCTTTCTCTAATCCCAAAAAAATGCTCAAATTGTATCGCTATCCAGATTCAGTCGTTTTACGATCTGGGATCATGATGAAATTGTCGGAGTTATGCCATGAAATAGCAATATGAATATCAGGACAATTAATATCAAAAGAATGAGGGAAAAGCTGATGTGACAAGGGCTATCGTTAACTAAGAGGAATTACTCAACAAAGAATTCTTGCGCGTCGATGTAAACAATCGCACTCTGTCGCAATAACTAAAAACGTAACGCAGAGGGATGCAAAACAAGGCGCTGATCGATCCGCTAAAAATGATAACAGACACCCAAACGTCCTTCGCCGCGGTTTAGAAGAACAGCGGACTTGAACAGGAGTTCTGTTTTTACAGAGAACTCTTTGGACACCCTGAAGTGCATCCCCACGCCGACGTCACCCAATGGAGCCACGGAGTTGGCGCTCATGATGGCGCCCAGACCGAAGATGAAATAGGGGTTGTAGGTCTCATTATCGAGAAAATAATAGTGACCCACCACATCAGCGGTGAAATAATTTTCCGTGATGATGTTGATTTGGCGATTTGAATAGGTCAACCGGCTGTACGCCAGATCGATTTCCATCGACATGCGATCCGACAAACCCAGTTCAAAAAACGAACCAAACCCAAAACCTGCCGTTTGAGTACTGCCGTTGTAGGCAAAGTCAAAATACAGGCTTTCCCAATCGGAATTGAGTTCATAATAACCCAGAGCTTGCACCCCAAAGACCTTTTCGCCTTTCATGGAGAAGGCGTTGGCGTTTGTGGCAACAGCGATCAGGGCAACCAATAGTAAAGCAAAAATAAAGTGTTGTTTTTTCATAGGGGGAGACTCTAATGCAGGTGATACGATTTGGTCAATAGGAACGTGTGAGGTTTAAGGCTTAAAGCTCAGGGCTCAAGGCTTACGGCAGGAGGACTATGGCGTGGAGAATGGATAAAACACTTGTGTCGAGGCCTTTTGAGGTAGTATAAGCGCCCACGAAAATACACGGCAGTCAAAAACACAGTTTTTTTGGAAAGGAAAAATTTATGTCAAAGATCACATATATCAATGCCAGAGAGGTTTTGGATTCACGCGGTAATCCCACAGTCGAAGTGGAACTGGTTCTGGATAATGCTGTTTCGGCCAGGGCCCTGGTGCCTTCGGGCGCGTCGACGGGGGAGCATGAGGCCTGTGAATTGCGCGATAACGATCCCCACCGCTATCTGGGTAAAGGTGTGCTGAAGGCAGTTCAGAATGTAAACACAGAGATCACAAAAAAATTCATTGGTTTTCCAGCAAACGAACAGGTCAGGCTCGATAAGGAACTCTGTGCCCTGGATGGCACAGAAAATAAATCACGCTTGGGAGCGAACGCGATCCTGGGAGTGTCGATGGCCTATGCTCGGGCGTGTGCCCAGCAAGCCGGTGTCCCGCTCTATCAGTATTTCGCAAAATTGCGGGGGGGAACGGGGACGACCTTGCCAGTCCCCATGATGAATATCCTGAACGGGGGTGCTCATGCCGACAATAATGTCGACCTGCAGGAATTCATGATCATGCCTGTGGGATTTTCCACGTTCACACGCGCTTTGCAGACAGGTGCCGAGGTGTTCCATAATCTGAAAAAAGTGCTCAAGGCAAAAGGCCTCAACACGTCTGTGGGTGATGAAGGTGGGTTCGCTCCCAATCTCAAATCCAACAAAGAAGCGCTGATAGCGATGGCCGAGGCCGTTGCGAAGGCGGGTTACAAACTGGGTGCCGATGTGGTGTTTGCGATCGATGCCGCCGCCAGTACCTTTTACAAAGACGGCAAATATTTGCTCGAGAATGATCCTCAACCACAACGCACGGCGGCTGAGATGATCGCTTTTTATCAGGACCTCAAGGCGGAGTTTCCGATCATGTCGCTCGAAGATGGGTTGGGAGAAAACGATTGGGACGGTTGGCAGGAACTCACGAAGACTTTGGGCAGACAGATGCAAATTGTGGGTGATGACATTTTTGTGACCAACACCAAACTGCTTCAGCGCGGGATTGAGGTCAAGGCCGCCAACTCCATCCTCATCAAGCTAAATCAGATTGGCACCATCAGCGAAACGATCTCTGCCATACGTTTGGCCCAGGAGGCCGGGTTCACGACAGTCATTTCTCATCGCTCGGGAGAGACCGAAGATGCGACCATTGCCGACTTGGCAGTGGGCACTGACGCGGGTCAGATCAAGACGGGAAGCCTGTGTCGGACCGACCGCATCGCCAAATATAACCAGTTGCTCAGGATCGCCGATGGTTTGGGTAACGAGGCCAAATTTGCGGGCAAAGACTGTTTTAAATTCTAATAGTTCTCAATTGCACTTGATACGGCTGTTCATGTCTCTTAGAGAGGCCTCGCAATTTGTCTGTTTTCCAGGCGAGACATTTGTTGTTTGACTGATGGTCTTTTTCTGGGCCGGAAAATAAACACTCACAACATGTTGTCCCGATGGGACGGTAAAAACGAAGGGTGTGGCGTGTGCCTGCCCGTCTATTTTCGCGGTTCCCCACGGCCTGGCTGTCACACTCACGCGGCCATAACTGAGCGGTTTAAGGGAAATCTCTTGTTTGATGATGAGTTGTTCTTTCCTGACAGGGAGGATCATTTCCTGTGTGGCATAACCTTCATGGGAAACTCTCGCGGAAAGGGGCGTGTCAGTTTCCAAAAAGGCGAATTCGTGCGAGGCAAATCCCGTGAAGGTCAGCGTTTGTTTCCCCTGCGTGATCTCGATGAGCGATGAAGGAGGCTCTGCCGTTATGGTCACCCTGGCCATTAAGGTGGTGGTTTGTTTGGGGGCGATTTCTTCTGGTGACAATTCTTTTCTTGGTGTGTCGAAAAGCTCAAGCGTGTCAACACGATTTCGTATGAGTTCTGGTGTTTGTGGGACTGAAACCGCGGTCGGTTTCGGTGTTGTGTCCTGTAACGATTTGTTCCCCGATAGAAAAGTGAGTAATGAAAGCAGCAGACAGAAACCCAAAATTCCCAACGAGAGAAAAGGGTGTTGGCCAATGAGCGTTCCCGTTTTTCTGAGAAACGCGAACCCAGACAACGAGGAGCGTGTTTTTTTTATGACCAGGACCCGATCAAGAGGGTTGTGAAGTTGCACGATCAGGGGGAGGGGGGACTTGGCGACAGCATCCGAAACAGTTGGTCTGACCGGCGCAGAAGGGGTGACAGAACGAGAGAGGGCGGCGTATTCAAGAATCTTGCTGTCTACAATCGTGTCGGCTTCAATGATGGTCAGAGAGCTGTTTTCTGATTTGCCGACTGAGGGGTCTTGCCCTACCGACGCGTTATTTTGATTAATCTTGGTGACGACACTGGCACTAGCTCGTTGTGGATCGGAAAATATTTTTGTTTTTTCTTCGATTTTGTTTTCTTGTTGTTCCACCAAAGTGATTTCGTCTTCGAAAAGAACCGCCAGAAAGTTTTTTAGATCATCCTGATCGGCGTGGCACCGTTGGGTTTTTTCTAATTCGCGGATGTCGCTTCTCAGCAACATGGTGTTTTGGTACCGGTGATCAGCCTCTCTGGACATGGCTTTGAGCAAAATACCGGCGAGATTCGGGTCGCAGCCTGCAGGCAGATCAATGTTGGCGTCCTTGACCTTTTCGATGATTTCCAGATCATTCTTGCCGTCGAAACATTTCGTCAGAAAAACCAGCTCGTAAAACAGGGCGCCCAGGGCAAAGATATCGGTCAGGGAATTGATGTCGCGCCCCAAGGCCTGTTCGGGAGACATGTAGCTGAACTTGCCCTTGAGGGCGCCGGCGGCGGTTTCGGTGGATCTGCCCATGATCTTGGCAATGCCGAAGTCCGTGATTTTCACATTGCCATCGGTGTTGACCATAATATTTTGGGGAGAGATGTCACGATGCACGATGTTTAGCGGGTGGCTGTCGGACCCCTTGCGTGAATGGGCAAAATCCAACCCCTTGCAGATTTCCTTGATGATGTAACAGGCTAGATTCAGGGGAAAGGGTTTCTGGGCCTTTTTGAGTTTGCTGATGATTTTTTTGAGATCGAACCCTTTTACGAACTCCATGACAATGAAGTAAGTGTCTTTTTCCTTGGCCAACTCAAAAATCTGAACAATGTTGTTGTGCTGAAGCCGCACCAGAATCTTGGCCTCATCGATGAGCATGTCTACAAATTCCTGCTGGTCCGACCAGTAGGGCAGGATTTTTTTGATGGCCACGTCTTTCTCAAAACCTTCCACGCCAATGAGTTTGGCCCGGTAGATGGTGGCCATCCCGCCCTTGGCAATCTCGCCTACGATGAGGTAGCGACCAAGCTTCTGAAACGCCTGTTTCGTTTGCGGTTGTGGCATATAATCGTCACAGGTCCTGATATTGAGGGTTTGTTCTCTCATAGTGACGATTCCCAATGAATGCAAGAACTGTGCTAAACTGACAATGTTTCGTAAGTGAATGGTGTTGTGAGTTTTTTATTTCTGGCCTTTTACGGGGATTGTCCTTAAACGGCGACAGGCGTCGTATTTTTAGAACAAAGTGTTTGTGTTTTTGGACAGGACGATGAATTTAATAAGGGACAATGACGAAAAATATTACTGGTTTTTTTTATTCATTCTCACTTTGTTGTTGAGGAGCGCCTCTTTTTACACACCTGTTCTGGATGTTGATGAAACCCAATTTGCAGGTTTTGCCCATGTGCTCATGGATGGTGGTCTGCCGTATGTGGACAGCCTCGACACCAAGCCGTTGGGGATTTATCTGTTTTATTGGTTCGTGTTCGCCCTTTTTGGCAGGACCAATATGGTAGCCGTGCATGTGGTGACGGCCTGTATCAGTTTTGCCACCGCGTATTTCTTATATCTGGTTTTTGCTCAGTGGGAGAGAAAGCGCGAAGGACGCTGGGCGGCATTGTTGTTTGTGGTGTTTTCCACCACGTTTGTGCCCAAGTACATTGCCACATCGATCAATAGCGTGATGGTGTTTTTTTTGGTGCTGTCGGTTTATTTCATGGCGCGATCAGCGCGGTCAGGCGTCCTGCTTGATTCTGCCTTGTCCGGACTGATTTTGGGTTTGGCCTTATTGTTCAAGTACACGGCAGGGATTCAGTGTGTTCTGTTTTTTTGTTTCTCCGGAATTTGGATGCTACTGTCCCGGGTCGATCGTTCACGCGCTCAGGTGCTGAAAACCTTTATCGTGCACAACGCTATCTTTGCCCTGGCCTTTGTTTTGCCCTTTGTCTTGCATGGGGTTGTGTTGTGGCACATCGGTGTCTGGCCCGACTTTGTCAACTGGTCACTAGCGGGGAGTGGTGCCTACATTGCACAGGGCGGCTCAACCATCGCTTTTTGGCAAAGTCTGTTGATCCGTTTTGGTGGTTATGTGCTGGCCACCATGTTTGTCTGGATTTATTCAGTCAGGGGGTTCCAAAAATCTTTGCTGAGGCACCCTTTGTATTTGTTACTCATGTGCTGGTTCGTGTTGACGCTGGTTCCTGTCTGTTTGGGGGGGCGCTTTTATCCACATTATTTTATTCCTCTGCTGCCTTCCTTGTGCGGGCTGGCGGCTTATGGTGTGAATCGGGTTAAGGTGTCCAAAACGGTTGTTGTTTTGTTGATTGTTTTGCCTGCGACATTGTTTTGGACACTCAGGCTGGATTATCGCACATTTCTCAAACACTTTCCCGATGATGCTATCTATGAACAGCAAAGCGTGGGAGAACGGATTAAGGTGATGAGTCAACCTGGCGACACACTATTTGTGTGGGGGTTTGCGACGGGGATTTATTTTTCTTCTGGTTTAAAACCGGCAAGTCGGTTTTTGTGGACGGATTTGCTGACAGGGCGCACCCCGGGCCCTTACTATGCCCGCAGGAATCAGGATCAGGAAGGGACTTATGCAAACGAGGGGGCTTGGAGGGTTTTTTGGCAGGATGTAGAAAAATCTCACCCCACTTTTTTTGTAGACACCAGCCCGGCCAACATACATGATTACAGGCGTTTTCCGATCAGCCGTTATCCTGCCTTGCAGGCCTTTATCCAAAAGAATTACGAGAAGGTTGATAACGTGGAAGGGGTGGGGGTATATAGGGCAAGGGAATAGGGTAACGAAAACACGAGGGACGAAGGGACGAGGGACGAAGAAAGGCATCATGCAAAAGGCAAGGTGCAAAAGGGAGTGAATTTCGATCCACGACCATCGATCCACGAATTATGATCATCGGACTCACAGGCAAAAATGGTTCAGGTAAGGGTGTGGTGGCGGAGTATCTCAAAAACGCCGGCTACATCTATCATTCACTCTCAGACATCATCCGTCTGGAAATCCAGCGCGAAGGTCACGAGGTGACCCGCGAACGCCTGATTGATATGGGACGCAAGCTTCGCGAAGAGGGTGGCCCGTCTGTGTTGGCCGACAAAGTGCTTGCCCTTCTGGACATCGACAAAAACTACGTGATCGATTCCATTCGTAATCCGTTTGAGGTTCGGGCTCTCAAGTATCGCAAGGATTTTTTTCTGTTTTGCGTGACGGCGGATCAGAAGACGCGTTTTGAGCGTACCAAAGAGCGAGCGCGCGAAAACGACCCCGTTGATTTCAAAAAGTTTGTGGAACTGGAGGAAAAGGAATTGCACAGCACCGATCCCTCTGCCCAGCAACTCAATGCCACCGCGGCTTTGGCCGATTTTGAAATTGAGAACAACGGCAGTGTGCAGGACGCGCAGGACAAAGTCAAAGACATCATGGTCACACTCTTAAAAAAAAACTCCCGACCTGACTGGGACACCTATTTCATGAACATCGCGCGGAATGTGAGTCTGCGGAGCAATTGCCTCAAGCGCAAGGTGGCGGCCATCATCGTCAAAGACAAGCGCATCATTTCGACCGGATACAACGGAACGCCGCGAGGTGTGAAAAACTGTGATGAGGGGGGGTGTCCCCGTTGCAACAGTTTTGCGCCAAGCGGGACGGCCTTGGGGGACTGCTTGTGTTCACATGCGGAAGAGAATGCCATTGTGCAGGCCGCGTATCATGGCGTGTCCATCAAGGATGCCACGCTGTATTGCACGTTTTCGCCGTGTTTGGGTTGCACCAAAATGATTCTCAATTCCGGCATCAAGGAAGTGGTGTACAACGCGAACTACCCGTTGGGTGAGGTGGCTCTGGGTCTTTTACAGGGTGCCGACATCATCTTGCGAAAGATGTGAATCATAGGGGCAGGCGACAGAATGTCTCTCCTCACGGCTTTAAAAAATATTTTGTAGCCCGGGCTTTTCCCATTACGCCCACGCGATTCAATTCCAGCAGTTGTGCCAGATCTCTGGAAGCCATGCGTGTGGAAATACCAAATCTTCTGGCATATTCCGATACCGAAATAGCAGAAACCTCCTGAAGATATTTCAGCATTTTATTTTGGCGATTATTGAGAAGAATATTTTGTGTTCTGAAAAGCGCTATCTGGTTTAATGTGCCCAACAGCATTTGTTTAATGCCTTCGACATAGTATTCTAGCCACTTTGTAAAATCAGTGTTGTGTCGCCCAAAATAATAATTGTGTGAATAATGCTGTTGTAATTGGTCATAATACAACGGGCGATTATCGGCATAGTACCGATCAATGGGAACAATCTTTTTCCAGTCATAGTTCCTGGTTTCCAGTAAATAGAGGCTTAAAAACCTGGCTGAGCGCCCGTTACCATCAATGAAGGGATGAACGGTCACAAACTGATTATGAAAAATAGCCGCGCAAATGATGGGATGAGCTTTCGTGACATTAACCCAATAACAAAGTTCGTCTATTAGCAACATGACATCTTTGGCTTCGGGCGGGAGACAGACATTTTTTTTCGAACCAGTTTCATAAATCGCGTTCTGGACAGTTCTGAATTTCCCTCGCGATGACTCTGTCACAATTCGCGACAGCAACTGTGAGTGACACTCCAGAATCAATTTGGCATCCAATTTTCTTTGATGTTTTTTGATCAGCGGGGTCATTCTTTCAAGCAGTGTAAAATAATTCTTCGCTTCTTTTTCGTCTCGCACAAAACCAAATGTTTTGCGTTTTTCGATCACGCCAGAAACCTGTTCCAGCGACAGTTGATTGCCTTCAATTTGGGTTGAGAAATGCGTGAGGGCAACCAGGCATTGTTGTTGGATGTGTTCAAAAATTTCGCTTGGAATGGATGTCTGCATCAACTGGAGGGTCAGTTTTTCTATTTCTGCCAGAGTCGTAACCATCTGATCTGATATGGTGTATTGTGGTGAAAACATTCGAGGTATTGTAATCCAGAATCAAGACACAATCAAGACATAATCAAGACACAAAACCTGGTCGTTTTGCTGTATTTTCTGTTTGCGTTAACGCTTGTCAAATTGCTAAGAGTTTGCTTGCGGGGGGCCGGTCTGTCACACAAAAAAAGAGAGGTCTTTATGCGGTATGTCAACGATGGTGTAGGACAAAAAATTCCCGTGGACGGTGAGCTTGCCCCTGGGGGTGCCTATAACGATTTGCGCGTGGGACAAGCCGAGCCAATCAAAAAATTCGAAAAAGCGGGTGCTTTGGCCTTTGATGCCGGCGCGTGGTTACACACACCACTTACCGAGCCATTTGGTTCCAAGGTACGCTGGTGGGGAGGGCTGGGCTACAAGTACAAATCCCTATCTGCCGGTGTGCGGCTGTATGCCGGGACACCACTTGATGGAAATTATGGAATGTTGGCCGAGGCCGTGTACGCCAAGGCGGTGCCTGTTCTAGCAGGACCGTTGAGTGCCGAGTTGTCATATTTCGGGGTGCTGAACGAAACCTACTTGGGCGAAAAGGCCCCGATTGATAGTGCCGCTTTTCATGTGGGAACTGTGGGCTTGCCGTTGAAAGCGGGGACGCGACTCGAAATCAAGCCTCAGGTGCAAATTTGGCACATTCGCTACCAGTTGCTCGATGGGTCCAAAACCAACTCAACCCATCTGCAATTGGGCGCCGAGGGGACGATGGTTTTTTAACCAGCCATATTCTCCAAAGCTGTTTTTAGAGACGCCCTTTAGCCAAAATGCTCTTTACAAGAACTGGGGTAGTCGATAATAGGCGGGGCGCGCTGTTTTCGCGGTGGAAAATAGAAAATGGAAAATAGAGGGATTTTTCTTTTAGAAAAATCGCCACCATAGCTCAGCGGTAGAGCAATCGCTTCGTAAGCGATAGGTCGTGAGTTCAAATCTCACTGGTGGCTCAGAGATAGTTGGTAGTGCTTAGTACTTAGTTTTTAGTTTGAACCCGCGCCATCACTCCAAGACAATGTTGGAAAATCAAGCCAGCTTTCCATAATCCAACACCGACTGCTTCTTGGGAAATCTTTTATCATCTAAAAACACATACGCCAGCTTGCCTGCCTTCATGAGTTTTAGAACCCCCTGACGGGTCATGTGAAGCAATTTGGAGGCGGTAGATACGGGGATCACCTCGCTCACGGGGGTATTTTTTGCATCGTAGCGGGCCTTATGTTCTGCAAGCTTTGATTCTATGAGGTTATCTGTCTCAATGGTATAGATTCCATCTTTACATTTTTTGCAAAAGTACCCACTCAACCCCTCTATGATTAGACTGGGACAGCTTTTAAATTTGAATCTCTCAGAAAAATTCTCTTTAAACCGCATTGAATCCTTGGCTCCACAAACAGGGCAATCTTTCCATTGTTTTTGTTTCATACTTATTTCCTCTTAAACTGAATCAGCAAAGTTGCGTCATTAATGATACTCAATTTTATATAGGTTTGGGTATCAGCGATAAAAGGCCGATAGACATCCTGCCACACTGTTGAATCATCATAGGAGGTCATCGACTTGTAAAAATCACTCGTTTTTAAATTCAACACGACTTGCTCTATATCCTTTTTGACAAAATCAAATTGCTCACGGGCATTGTTAAGAGCTGTTCGTGTTGCTTCCCAATTCCCATTGCTCACAAATTCTTTGATTTGGCTCAAAGAATAATGTCTTTTTTTCTTCTCCATACATTATACCTTATTTGGTTCCTTTTGTTAACCTTTTTAATTGTTTTGGTAAATAAAAAATTGAATCCGCTCACACTGAAAAAGTGTCCCCACGGTGCCCCTCAAGGTGCACCGCAGGAACACAAGACGACAATTCGCTTGTGTAAGTTGTTGATATTATATAGTTATAGGGTGTGGATTTTTGCTTGTTGATTTTCGTAAGCGATAGGTCGTGAGTTCAAATCTCACTGGTGGCTCAGAGAGGGTATCAGCAAATTTGACAACAATCCCTTCTGCTGTGACTCCGCGAACATTTTCATCACCCTAATAACGGCAGTTGAACTGCTGTTTTTAGGACAGCCTGTTGATTTTGTTCAAGATCAAGGCGTGTGCGGCTTCTCCCGGAGGGGGGCGTACTCAAATGTACGTTGACCGACGGGAAAGACGCACCAACGCAGAGATTGGACAAAAGCGACAGGCTGCTAAATGAGGCTAACAGCAATAGACGAATTTAGGATCAATAAGAATACATCAGTTGTGATGCGCTGGCGTGGTGATTCACAAGAAACAATTGTTTTCAGGAGATTGCCACTGAGGTTCCCTTGAACTTTTTTTGACAATGCGACTCTTTCGGGTCTAAATGGTCGTTGGCCATGTTTATCCGTGTTCCATCAAGATGCTCACCAACGTTCACTTTCACGTCACCGGCAGTGTTGCAGGGTCCCAACACGCCAAGTCATTCAACTTCCGTCAAACCAGGTATTTTTTCTGATCATTATGAATCTGTTGCGTCAGTTCGACCAACGACCCCATCAGTATCTGTTCGCCGTGTCAAACCCCAGACCACATGTTCCCGTTTGACACTGCCGGTGGTCATGCTCTCGGGAATGTTTTTGGCATCGGGAAACGTGTATGCCAGTGGCGAACCCTTGTTACACGCTTCTTTGCCAATGTTTGACACGGATGTTGCTGACACAACGGGTATTCTTGACTCGGCTGATACGGCCGATCTTTGGATGGGGGATGATGGGGTGGAAGAAGCGCCAAATGTGGCACAACCTGAGACCGTTTGGCAGGGGTGCGATCGCGCTTGGGTCTCATACAAAGAGACTTTTTTTGCGAAGTATATCGAGCCCGTGGTGATACTGGGTCTTCTGGCCATATTATATACCCTGCGTGAAGACCAGGAAAGAAAGCAGGAACAGGAGCGTCTGAATCGGGGGGCGC
>CAZGMS010000114.1:0-11550 GCA_964526915.1 uncultured Nitrospirales bacterium | reverse complement strand
AAACGTTCGTTGGTTTCTTTGTTTTTTTTTCGGGGGGTTTCATTCAGAACCAACCCGGACACGATGATTGGAAAATACACCGTGGGCGCGTGCATTCCCAAATCCAACAACCGTTTGGCGATGTCCAATGTTTTGATGTCTGTCTCCTTAAATGATTTATCCGAGAACACCACCTCGTGCAAAGAGGGTTCCTGCGAGGCCAATGAATAATGATCCTTCAGACGCGCCCTGATGTAATTGGCGTTGAGTACAGCTTTTTCCGAAACCTGTTTGAGCCCGTCTTCACCCAGTTCACGAATGTAGGCATAGGCCCGGACGAGCATGGCAAAGTTGCCAAAAAACGCGCGAACACGTCCGATGCTCTGGGGTTTGTTGAAATGGGCAGTGTACCTCCCGCTCTCATCGCGCGAAATGACAGGCACAGGCAAAAACGGTTCAAGCTCTGCGCTCACCACCACAGGCCCTGCCCCCGGCCCTCCGCCGCCATGTGGTGTGGAAAACGTTTTGTGCAGATTGATGTGCATGCCATCCACACCCAGATCGGCCACCCGAACTTGGCCGAGGATGGCGTTCAGATTGGCGCCATCGCAATAGACAAGCCCTCCGCGGCTATGCACTAGATCGGCAATTTCCTTGATGTGTTTTTCAAAAACTCCCAACGTGGAAGGGTTGGTCAACATGATGCACGCAACGTCTTCATTCATGATCTCATTCACGCTGGCAACATCCAGATACCCCGCCCTGTTCGTTTTGACTGTGACCACCTCGTAACCGCACAGACTCGCTGACGCGGGGTTCGTCCCGTGTGCCGAATCGGGAATGAT
This sequence comes from uncultured Nitrospirales bacterium, assembly GCA_964526915.1. Lineage (GTDB taxonomy): Bacteria > UBA10199 > UBA10199 > UBA10199 > JADGCS01 > JAHJDR01. The sequence goes on along the minus strand of CAZGMS010000114.1, from coordinate 10,726 downwards.
CACTTTTTTTCTCGCGTTCCCCCTGGCTGTGAGACAGGCACGGATCATCAATAGCCCCGTAAACTCACCATGGGCACCAGCCGCAGGTTGCAGGGTCACCCCGCTCATGCCGGTGATTTTTTTAAGGGCATCGCCTAGCTCATACATGAGTTTGAGATTGCCTTGTACCGTGTATTGGTACTGCATGGGGTGCGTGAGCCGGAACCCATCGAGACTGGCCAACTCTTCGTTAATCCGCGGGTTGTACTTCATGGTGCAGGAACCCAACGGATAAAAATGAGTGTCGATGGAATAATTCAATTGCGACAACTGTGTGTAGTGGCGCACCACATCGAGTTCCGAAACCTCCGGCAAACGCAAATCCTGTGTACGGCAAAGATCTCTGGGCAAAAAATCACCCACGTTCTTTTCGGCGACACTGGTCGTGTTCAGTGAAAACCCTCGTCTGCCCTTTTTTGATTTTTGGTAGATTGTTTTCTTTTCCATGTTACAAAAACCTCCTCAGTCTTTCCGCAAAAATGTCAATGTCGATGGGGCGGTTCATTTCGGTTGTGCAGATGAGCAAGTGACGCTCAAACTCGGGGTAATACGTCGACAGATCGACCCCCGACAACACGCGGTCCTTGAGAAGTTTGATCACGGCCTCACGGGCGGGAACACCCAACTCCACCACAGTTTCATTGAATTTGGGGGCATCAAACAAAACGGCACCCCTGTTTTTCTCTTTGATGAGAGCTTCGAGTCGTAGCCTGTTCTGGATATTGATGAGGGCCAATTTCTGCAGACCTTCGTTCCCCATCACAGAAAGATAGATCGCGCACATGAGGGCGCACAACCCCTGATTCGTACAGATGTTGGACGTGGCCTTCTCACGCCGGATGTGCTGTTCACGTGTGGCCAGCGTGAGCACAAAACCACGTCTGCCCTTTGCGTCCGTGGTTTCGCCCACCAGCCGTCCGGGCATACTGCGCATGAATTTTTCTCTGGTCGCAAACAGCCCCAAATAGGGCCCCCCATAATTCAGTCCCACACCCAGACTCATGCCTTCACCAATCGCGATATCGGCCCCAACCTCGCCTGGTGATTTGAGCACTGCGTAAGACAGGGTTTCTGAGGTCGCCACAACGAACAGGGCCGGTTTGGGTTCCACCATTGTCCCGAGAGGAGCCAGATCTTCAATGACGCCAAAAAAATTGGGGGACTGAATGAGGACGGCAGCCACGTCATCGGTCAGGTGATCTTTAATGAAGTCCACATCCACACGGCCAGATTTTAGGAAAGGAATCTCGACAAGCTCGAAGTCCTGATTCTTGAAGTAGGTCCGCATGACCTCGCGATAATGCGGGTGCACCGATCTGGCCACGAGCGCTTTCTTCTTTTTATTGACACGTCTGGCCATCATGAGGGCCTCGGCACAGGCCGTCGAGAGGTCATAATTGCTGGCATTGGCCACGTCCATGCCGGTGAGTTCACAGATCATCGTCTGAAATTCAAAGATGGCCTGCAAGGTCCCTTGCGACACCTCAGCCTGATAAGGAGTGTAGGCAGTCAAGAACTCACCGCGCCCAACCAATTGCGAGACAAGGGATGGCACATAGTGATGATACGCTCCGGCACCAATGAAATTGGAGCCTTCGGCCAGATTGATGTTGCTATCGGAGAGTTCACGAAACTCGTCCCGGAGTTCCTGCTCCGACAGGGAACGAGGCAGGTTCAAAGAATCCTTAAGGCGCAATACCTCGGGGATGGAGCAAAACAGCTCATTCACCTCGCTCACGCCGATGGCTTTGAGCATCTCATCGATATCTGTTTGTGTGTGTGGAAGATAGCGCATTTTTCTCGTATCTATGTGTTTACGTATTCACGAAAGGGGCGTAAGGCGTAGGGCTCAAGGCAAAACAACTGCTTCAATTGTTTCAACGAACAACTACATCAATTACCAACTGTCTGTTGCTCATTGAAGTAGTTGCAGCAAATAATCCTCCTTATGCCTTAAGCCTTGGGCCTTTTGCCCTTCGTGAACACATGAACACGTGAACACGTATGATCAAGATTCTTCTGCCAAAAACGCCTGATAGGCCTCGGCACTCATCAGTTCGTTCACGGCAGACACATCGCTCACTTCGAGCTTGACGAGCCAGCCATCGCCGTAGGGATCTTCGTTGATCGCGGAAGGATTCTCGAAGAGTTCTTCGTTGACAGCGACAACCTTGGCCGCAACCGGCATAAAAATATCGGAAACCGATTTGACAGATTCGACCACGCCAAACGTATCGCCAGCGTCGAATTCATCATCCACTTTTGGCAGTTCCACATGCACAATGTCACCCAATTGTTCTGTGGCATAATCGGTTACGCCAACAAGATAATGCTTGGCATCGGGTTTGAGCCATTCGTGTTCCTTTGTGTATTTGAGTTCTTGGGGATACTTTCCCATTTTGACCTCCTGTTGATTGATTAACAATATCATCAGTTACAGCCTACGACCTCACATAAAACGGTGTCTTTACCACCACGGCCTTTTTCTTTTGACCGCGAATGTCGACCAAAAACTCTGTGCCAATCTGTGTCCATCCCGTTTTGACCAGAGCCAGTCCAATGGATTTTTTCAATGACGGCGAATGGGTCCCACTGGTCACATACCCTACCTGTTCGTCACCAAGGAACACCCCGCAATCGGCCCTGGCGATTCCTGGATCGAGCATTTCAAAGCCCACAACTTTTCTTTGCAAACCGGAATCTTTGAGTTGATTCAAAACCGCTGATCCCACGAAGGGCCCTTTTTTGAGCTTGATGATCCAACCCAAATTGGCCTCCAGCGGATAAATCCTGTCGCTGATCTCGTGACCATAAAGGCTGTAAGCCACTTCCAAACGCAAGGTATCCCTGGCGCCCAAACCCACTGGTTGGACATCCCGTGCCAAAAGCTCTCGCCACAAATCGGGTGTTTTGGCGGAGGGCACCATCAGTTCAAAACCATCCTCGCCAGTATAGCCAGTTCGCATGACAAAGATATTGTGTCCCAGAAAACTACTTTCACGGAAATGGTAATACAAAAGACCCGAGAAATCGGCCTTGAGAATATCATTCACGACACTCTGGCTCTTTGGCCCCTGCACCGCAATGAGTCCGAATTCCCGCGTTTTGTCCACAAGTGAAACACCCTCTTTGTTTTGCGACACCAACCAGTCAAAATCTTTTTGAATATTGGACGCGTTCACAACAGCAATAAAAGAATTGACCGACACACGGCTGACGATGAGGTCGTCGACCACGGTCCCATTTTCGTAACAGAGAAGTGTGTACTGACAGGCGCCATCTGTCAGCTTGGTCACATCATTGGTGGTCACACGATTGAGGAACTCCTCCGCCCTGTCACCTGTGATGAAAAACTCACCCATGTGACTCACATCGAACATGCCCACACGTGTGCGCACCGCCTGGTGTTCGCCGATCACGCCAGAATATTGCACCGGCATTTCCCAACCAGCGAAAGGCACCAGTCTCGCGCCCAGTTTTTTGTGTTCATCATACAATGGTGTTCGTAGCAATTCTGGCATCGCATTTTCTCTCTATCGTGTTCATGTGTTCAAGTGTTAACGTGTTCACGAAATAAATTGTCCGTAAACACATGAATACTTGAACACGTAAACACGAATCACGTCGGCACATCAGTTCATCGAATCAGATGTTGTGCCGCATTGAGTGTGTTTTTCATCAACATCGCAATCGTCATGGGCCCCACGCCACCCGGCACAGGGGTGATGAACGCGACCTTGTCCTTAACAGCCTCAAAATCCACGTCACCACACAATCTGCCGTTATCGTCGCGATTCATCCCCACGTCGATCACGACAGAGCCTTCCTTGACCCAACTGGCCTGCACCATTCTGGCCCTGCCCACCGCCACCACCAAAACATCGGCCCTGGCACAAAGCTCAGGCAAATCGCATGTGCGTGAGTGCGCCATCGTTACGGTAGCGTTTTTTTGTTGCATCATGAGCGAGAGCGGCTTGCCCACAATATTTGAGCGTCCGATGACTACCACATGCTTACCCTCAAGCGAAAGCTGATATTCATCACAAAGCGCCATCACCCCCAAAGGTGTACACGGAAATAACCCGGCAGACCCCATCAGCAGTTTCCCCAAATTGACCGGGTGAAACCCGTCGACGTCCTTACCAAAATCAATGGCGTTGATCACGACCGCCTCATCAATGTGCGCAGGCAAGGGCAACTGGACCAGAATACCGTCCACCTCCTGGTTTCCATTCAGTGCCTCTATCAGGGTCAACAGTTCCTTCTGTGTGATGGTAACGTCCAGTTGATGATGGAATGATTGGATCCCGCACTTCCCCGCTGTCTGAATTTTGTTTTTGATATACACCTGACTGGCGGGATTCTCACCCACCAACACAGTGGCCAGACCAGGCACACGACCATTTTGGGCAACGAAGACCGCAACCTCCGACCGGACTTGATCGGTGATTTTTAAGGCAACTCGTTTTCCGTCGATGATGGTTCCCAAAGAGGTCTCCAAACTAAAATTACGAATGTTGCATTTCGTCGAGTGTCATCCCTGCGTCCCGCAAACGGGATCAGTCCTATTGAGCCGGAGGACTCATCAGTCCTTTGGCTGAGGCTGAAAAGCAGGGATCCACATTCAAAAAAACATGGATTCCAGCCTTCGCTGGAATGACAATAGAAATTGAACGCAATGTGCTGTTTGTCTAATGAATAGAATGCTATTTGGCAACTTAGAATTGCGAGATGATTTTCTCGACCCACTGACTTTTTCGGATAAAGACCAAGTGATAAATAAACCAACCCAATACAATTCCCGAAACCACATCAAGAATGTAATGTTGTTTAACCAATAATGTAGAGGCAGAAATGAGTATGGCAAACAACAGAAAAAAACGTGCCCAATCGGGACGATAAAACCGTGCTATAAAAAAAGTTAAAAAAGCCAACGACACGTGCATCGACGGAAATGTGTTGATCGGTGCATCAACCTGATACAAGAGCCACACCAACTCATATCCAAACATATTTATATTCAATTCTGGACGCAACACATAGGGCACAGGCATTACCACATAAAAAAATGCCTGAACTACTATTAATATACCATAAGCTACTACTGTTTTCTTAATTGCCTTTTTTCTTGTAATCAAGACAAACAATATTATTGGTAATACATATTCTAAAGCATAAATAATAATACTTAATGGTAGAAAAGGTATTTTATCCTCACCTGGTAGTAATAGATCAACTTTGTATACCTTAATCCAGTGAATAACGAGTTTTTGAGTCCCCATATACATGCAAATGGTTGCAAACAAGACGGCAAAGGCCGTGACTAAGCGGTCTCGCAAACTCATAAAAATCCTCTCGTCTCTATTGTATCAGTTATCCACAGGGGCGTCTACCCTCAGGTGTCGACAATTGTAACTGGTTGAAAGATGTGAAAAAAATGAAATAGGCCACAGAGGAATCGATTTGCATTCAATCGCTGGTGATTTAGGCTTCACCATACAAAAACATACCATCCTCCAAGTCGCAAATGAGTTCGGTGGTTTCATACATCTCCACGTCGTTGCCTTCCGCGTCTCCACAATCACCATGACACTTTACTATGCTTGTATCGCTACAAAAAAAACGAATATCGAGATCACCCGAACCACAGCTAACCTTTACATAATCTGTTGTGCTGGCTGTTGCTACCCGTGCTGTACAATCCAAAACGATGGCATGTTCTGTTGAAGACTCGGAAGGTGCTGGGGCCAAGCAAGGGTTACCAAATGTTGTGGTTACTAAATCACCATTTGTCATAGAATCTCCGGCTTCATCACAGTCGGGGTAGGCCGAGTCATCTGTTCCCGGACCATCAAGATCTATTTCGGCATCTGCATTGCCACACGCCACTAGAAACAAATGGGATACAATCACAACAATCAAATCAAAGCAAAACAGACTGATTTCATAAGTCTCTCCAAATAAGGCTCTGATCAAAAGATTTTTTGAGTTTTACACAGCTTACAAAATATTGTCAAAATCCCTTACCAAATCTCTGCATCAGAGCCGCTATTTTGCCGCCGCCAAAACCCTTCATCATGACTTTGACTTGGTCGAATTCCTTCATAAACCGGTTGACCTCGGACACAGAAGTGCCACTACCTTGGGCTATGCGGGAACGGCGCGACCCGTTGAGAATTTTGGGGCGTCGTCTCTCCTGCACCGTCATGGAATTGATGATCGCTTCTTTTCTTTGAAGCTCTCCCTCGGCATGATCAAAATCCACATTTTTTGTCATACTCTTGGCACCGGGTAACATCTTAACCAGTGAACTCAAAGACCCCAACTTTTTCATCTGTTTCAACTGTTGCCTGAAGTCTTCGAGATCAAACTCATTCTTTGTAAATTTTTTGGCCAAATCCCTGGCCTGATCCACATCGATCACATCTTCGGCCTTTTCGATGAGCGACATGATATCGCCCCTATCCAAAATGCGTGAGACCAGTCGTTCGGGGTGAAAAGGCTCAAACTCGTCAATTTTCTCTCCCATCCCGACAAAATAAATAGGGCACTGCGCCACCGATTGCACCGAAAGCGCCGCCCCACCCTTCGCATCACCATCCATTTTGGTCAGAATCACGCCATTGATGTTGATCTTGTCGTGAAAAACCTTGGCCACGTTGACAGCCTCCTGACCAGTCATGGCGTCGGCCACAAAAAGGACAACAGGATCATCAAGTTTTTTTTGCATTCGCTGGAGCTCATTCATCATGTCGTCATCAATGTGCAAACGCCCTGCCGTATCAACAATCACAATATCACAAAACGCCTCCCCGGCCTCATCAAGGGCCTTACGAACTGTTTTGACGGGGTCTTTTTTGATGTCAGTATCGTATGCGGGCACATTGATCTGGCGTGCCAGTGTTTTGAGCTGTTCCACAGCGGCAGGTCTGTTAAAGTCCGCAGGCACCAGATAGGGTCGTCTCCCTTTTTTTCTAAAATGCAGGGCCAATTTGGCCGCGGTCGTGGTCTTGCCAGAACCCTGCAAACCCACCAGCAAAACGATGTGCGGGGGCGGACCGTTAAAAATCAGGTTTTTTTGTTCGCCGCCAAGCGTCTTGACCAATTCAGATTGCACGATCTTGAAAAACTGTTGACCCGGCGTGTTGGAACCAATCACCTCCTGACCCAGCGCGCGTGTTTTGATCTGATTCAATAGGTCCTTGACCACACTCACGTGGACATCGGCCTCCAGAAGGGCCAGGCGCACATCGCGGATGGCGTCCTGAATATTGGCTTCGCGGATCACGCCAGTGTTGCGCAATTTTTTAAAAACACCGTTAATTTTGTCGGATAGTTGATTGAACATTCATTCGTGAATCGTTGATCGTGGATCGTGGATCGTAAATCATTTCTGATCTGAAATAAATCCTCTATTTTCTATCAACAACCCCTATTTTATTGCTAAAATAATACAAAAAAATCGTCCCTGCCTGCGCCACATTGAGGGAATCAAAATTCACAGCCATCGGGATCTTGACCTTAAAATCACAAGTCTCACTGACCAGATGCCGCAAGCCTTTGCCCTCAGAACCCAATACCAGCGCAGACCTCGGGGCGGGCTCAATCTTTGGCAAGGCAATTGAGTCGGGTGCGAGTGTCGCTCCATATAACCAAAACGAGTGTTTTTTCAACTCTTCCAGAGCGCGCACCAGATTAGTGACCACAACCACATTCAATTGTTCAATGGCCCCGGCACTGGCCTTGAACACAATCGGTGTGATTGCCGCCGCCCTGTCTTTGGGCACAATCACGGTCGTCACCCCAAAGGCCAAGGCCGAACGGCACAGAGTTCCAAAATTTTGAGGGTCTTGAATACAGTCCAATACCAACACGATGGCTTTTTCACTCAACGCCTGAATGACCTCGCTCAGAGACAACTCGGGATAGGGAGCCACACGGGCGAGGACGCCTTGATGCACACCATCATGAGAGAGTTTATCCAAAAACTGTGCCGACTCGTATCTGATGGAGACTGACTTTTTTTTCGCCAACGCGAAAAGTTCTGTCTCCTCAAACGGCTTTGGACCGGCACTTGTCAAAATTTCGAACACGCTACGTCGTCCTATCCGCAACACTTCGAACACAGGATTTTTGCCATAAACAATGTCGCCTGAAACCACCTGCTGTTTTGGCTTTGAATGGTGTTGCGGAACACGAAAGTCTTTTTTTGACATGCGCCCTCATAAAATTTGTTGTGTCTAAAGAAAAGGACTATTTCGAGAGAACCATTTGAGACTCGATTATTAATCCGTACTCCTCGGCAATATCTTGCAGACACGACATAACCACGGGATTCGCATTGGAAATATAAACAGTTTTGTCTTGTTTGTTTGCAATGGGGACAATGAACTCGTCGCCAAAAGAGGATCCCATTGCCGAGACATCCGTAAAATCAAAGGCAACAGGGTATTCCAAATCGTCCGCCAGAATTTTGTACGAACGGAATCCAAGCTCACGACCTGTCAACACAGTTCCAAAATCTTTTAGAATAATCAGTTTCATAACTTCATTCCTTTGATGTAAGCCTCTATCAGTTGATTGACGTTCTCTCTGGAGACCTCCGACACAAAATCGTGATCAATCAAGCTTAGCCCAAAGCGTGTGCCCACTGCTTTTGACAACACTCTTTTGCGTTCAATCTTGTTGTGACTGGGGTCTCTAAAATCCATTAAAAAGGAAAAACCACCGCTTTCGACCCTGAAAAAAGAGCGGTTGCCCATCGCAATTTTCATCACATCGGTCAACCCCTTGCCTCGTTGATAGGCATCATCCCACGAACTCACATAAGTTTTGAACGACTCAATGAGAGCGCGTTCATCACTCACAGCGGAATATTTTGGGTTCGTTTTTAGTGATTGGGGAATCCCGCAACCCAAATCAGCCAAGGCGATGGAAAGACAATTATGATCATCAATGAGATAACGGCTGATCAGTAGGTAACAGATGCGCTTGCTCAACAACGCATGGGAATGTGTAAAAATATTATCCAGTAATTCACCAAACACCCAAGCCAAATATCCGCCCACCGACGAGCCAAATCCCTGTTTCTGCAAGACAGTGACCAGGCGATCGGTCACGTTTTTTTCGGTTCCTTTTTGTAAGGCCATGATAGGCAGTACAACATCACTGGTCAGCATTTGCGATTGCTGTACGATATTTTTTTCCCAGGAAACATTTTCTTTACAGGCATTTTCGATCAGATGGAAGAAACCAATTTTGTCGAAATACCCACACCAATACGAATCATCAATGACAAGTTGCACTTTCTGCTCTTTCCCCTTTTCAATGATGGTAGTCAGCAGTGAAATAATGCCAAAGGAGTCTATGAATTTGATGCGACGCAGATCAAAAACATTTTCCCTGATTTCTAAATCGTCAATAGTTTGCTCTGACAGCAAATTGATTCCAACAGCCGCAAATTGTTTGGCCGCGGAAACAAAAGAAGATTTTGATTTATTTTCGATGTATGCAACAAGATCACTATTATTATAAAACACCCTTTTCCCAACAACGTATTCAGGTATTTTTTTTTGTGCCCTAATACGGTTAAACGTGGGCCGTGATACCTTCAAAAATCTGGCCGCCTCCTGTATGGATAATAACTCTTTCTTCATTTTACATAATTTTACAATATTTTACATTTATTTACAATATATTTTTACAGCGTCTCATTATGAACAGAAGGTATGTGGTACCCAAAGAAAAAGCACTATTTCATTGTTGATTTTGCCATCCATCACGATAAACACGCAGAGACAGAGAACGATAGCAGGTGTCTTGCCGCTGTCCTTGCACCATTATTGGCATTGAGGAATCACTTTCCATGGGCGAAGCAAAACAGAAAAGCAAACCAGAATTAATGAAAGAAGATAAAAAAAACCGTTTTGGTTTCTTGGGCTTCGTGACGCCAAAATTCGATGAACTCTCATTGTTCTCAATGAGTCTCACTTGTGTCCTGTTGCTACTTGTCCAAGCCCCCTCATTCATCAGAGAAGTATCCATTTGTCTTCATCGCACTGACGATTGCATCAACACCTGGTTGGTCGTAGCTTTCCTGTTTGGCGTGCCCTTGATCGGGTTCGCCCTGTCCTTTCGTCACGTTTTTACAGATCGCCCTAAAACAGGAATCGAAAAATCCTTCATGTTGTTCTTTGCAATTTTCCTCAACGGCTTTAGCGGCATTATGTCGGGCGTATACGTCCTGGGCAAAGAGACCAACCCGTGGTTTATGCTCTTTCCTGTTGTTAATATACTGAATGGCATATTTCTTTTTGGGTATTTGCCGCACAAAACTGTCATCGGGGAATTATGGGGGGCAACACAAAGAATCACTCATAACAAAATCAGCGACAAGAACGCGACTCGTGCAGAAATTGTTTTTGCGACCATCATGATCGTTGGGCTGTTCGCTGTTTGTCATTTTTTGTTTGAACTGTTCTGGTTACAGACACTGTCCGTGTGCCTGATTTTTGCGAACAATTTATGTCACCAGACGAGCGAAATTGTGCTGAGGATGAGGCAATTTACTCTGTGAAGATCGATTGTAGTGATCGAAGAAGACGGGCATCAGTGGGCAAAAACACTTTTGCAATTTCTTGTTGATCTGAACCAGGCTGTGGATGCGGCTGACGGTGTTTTGTCTGAC
>CAZGMS010000113.1:0-3887 GCA_964526915.1 uncultured Nitrospirales bacterium | reverse complement strand
AAAGCTGTTGCCAGCGATCAGGAACAGAGAAATCAGAATGAGAAGAAATGTTGCTGGTCTGTTTTTTATCATGGAAGGCTGTTTTCCGGGAGGGTTTTGCCGTGTGTATACATATTAGAAACACGACCCCTCAGGGGCATAATAAGCAATTACCGTGCCGCTCAAGACAGGTTGACAGGGTGTGACCCTCGTTGACAATGACTGACAGGTGAATGGTGCCGGGGCAGAAATGATCAGGCAACAACTGCCCGGTATCTATATGTAGTCATGAGTGTCTGTCTGGGGTTTGTTGACAGGGTGTGCGACATAAAAGTGGGTGATTTGAATGAGCAACCCCCCTAAAATGATTTGGAGGAGGTGGCTGTAAGCCGGGGGAGGTAGAGAATATGAGCATAAGCGCCCGTCAATGTCTACCCCACCACCGCTAACGCGGAGCCGCCCCTTACAAAAGGGCAGCGGTGCCCCACATCAAAATTCTCAATACGCGCCATTCAGTGACGGATTACAGTTTGTTGACAAGAGGGCTTGACCTGGGGCCCATTTTTTTCATAGCAGGCGTCGAGTAGGGGGCGGGAGCATCTTTTTAGGAGAAAACAGCATGTCATTCATTCGCCCTTTTTTTGTCCCACCCATTCATTCTTCCCCAATGGCATTGTCGGAGGCTCGCACGAAGAGGCTTCCGGAGGTGAGTCATCAGCCTGCTCTCACAGATTCAAGGCACTTATGCCCCGCGGTGAGTCACGACGCAAAGTGGCCGATGCCGTCCGTGGCGGCTCATTCCCAATACATTGCCAGAATCAGGGCCCAAGCGGATTCCATTCGGTCTGTTGCCGGTCGCGTTGTTGAGGGGGTTCATCGTTTGATTTGTGACCCCGTCATTCCCATACCACAACCCGTGCTTGTGGGTGCAGGGCACATGATCACTTTTCCTATTCAAAAACGGGATGAATTGTTTGGTGGACCGATGCTCATGGCATCGAAGCGATTGCGCTCGCCCGCAACGGGCAGAAATTCGCAAGTGACGCCTGCCTCTAAAGAGGCCCCCACCGACCTGGTGCCAGCCAAAAAAGGATTATTTGATTTGGTGACTGGTTCCAAGATGGTTCAGTGGTTAAAAAAACTGGTGTGGGATCCTGTCGACATTGGAGGAGATTGTTTTCGTTGGTATGCGGAGCAACTAAAAAAAACCCCTGAAGGATTATTTGATGGGGATTTGCCCAAAGGGTTTTTCATGCATGTCGAGACTAACCCGACAACACGAAGATTGCTTGCCTTGGTCAATCAACATGCCATTAGGCCTAAAGGGGAACCGGATCCCACCCGTCCCTCTGTTCTGGAGTTGGGTTCCGGAGACGGAGCTTTGGCGAGAATAATCGAGAATCAGACTGGTTTGTGGGTGTTACGACTCGATATTTTATTGGCCGATAATGATGCGTGTCGGGTCAAAAATGGTGACATGACGCACCTGCCCTTTGAGGATAATCAATTCGGATTGGTGTTGTCCTCTTTTGCCTTTGAATATGCCGGCCCCGATGCGCTCAGGGAGGCGTTTCGCGTGCTCAAGCCCGGTGCCAAATTTGTGGCACTGGTGCACCACCAAAACTCGGGGATCGCTGATCTCCGAAATTGGACCACCAGACTCATGAGAAAGGCCTCTTTTGCCGCACTCAATTTTCGACTTTCAAGGAAAGTCCTGCCCAAATTCGTTGTGAGGCAGACCGAGTTTCTGCTTCGTATGACCAATGACCTGCAGGAGAGAGCCTTCGCAAGTCAGGAACAATTACGCAGACAGCTTGTCGCGGCGGGGTTTGCTCATCCGGAAATAGAAGTGGCCATGTCTCCTCCGCTGTTTTCACAGAAGGGGACACCCATGGATGTTGGGTGGATCGTGGTGGCCAAGAAACCCATAGCCAAAGGAAGACATCGATGAAAGCACATCACAAAACTGTCTTTTAGCCTGTCAGACCGAGTCTTCATCTTCCGGCTCAAAGATCGTGGCGCTGACCACGAGCTCGTTTTCGTCAACGTCGATCAGGCGCACGCCCTGCGTGTTACGGCCAATGATGGAAATGTTTTTGACCTCTTGCCTGATGATCTTGCCGCCATTGGTGATGAGCATGAGGTGGTCATCTTCTGTCACCTCTGTGGCGTTGATGACTTGGCCGGTTTTTTCTGTCACCTTGAGCGTGATGATGCCGGACCCGCCGCGACTCTGTTTGCGGTACTCATCCAACTCTGTGCGTTTGCCATAACCCTTGGCGGAGATGGTCAGGATGGTTTTGCCGGGTTCTACGACATCCATCCCCACCACCGTATCTGAATCCTTCAGTGTGATGCCCCGCACGCCTGCCGCCAGGCGGCCCATGGAGCGTATTTGCGATTCATCAAAGCGGATGGATTGCCCGTGGGCGGTGGAGAGGATGATGTCCTGATTTTTTTGAACCAGTTTGACGCTGATGAGCTCGTCGTTGTTGAGTGTGATGGCGATGATGCCGCCCACCCTGGGATTGGAATAGGCCGACAGGGCTGTTTTTTTGATAGTGCCAGCGCGCGTGGCAAAGACAATGAGGTCATCGTCTGTGAATTTTTCGATGGGCAAAATGGTGGCGATCTTTTCGTCGCCCGCCAGCTGGATGAGGTTGGAAATGGATTTTCCCTTGGCGGTGCGGCTGGCCTCGGGGATTTCGTAAACCTTGAGCCAGTGCACGCGGCCTTGATTCGTAAACACGAGCATGAGGTCGTGTGTGCTGGCGGTGAAGATTTTTTCCACAAAATCTTCTTCACGGGTCATCATGCCTTGTTTGCCTTTGCCGCCGCGTCTTTGTGTGCGGTAAGTGGTGAGCGGAAGCCGTTTGATGTAACCCAGGTGAGAGACTGTGACCACCATGTCTTCTTTTTGGATGAGGTCTTCGATGTTGATGTCTTCCAGTTCGGTGTCGATGATTTGTGTTCTGCGTGCGTCACCGAATTTTTCGCGGATCTCGAGGAGCTCCTCTTTGATAATGCTCATGACCAGCGTGGCGCTGGCCAGGATTTCTTTAAGGCGGGTGATGAGGGTAAGGACTTCCTCGTACTCCTGCAGGATCTTGTCGCGCTCCAGACCGGTGAGCCTTTGCAGGCGCAGATCGAGTATGGCCTGGGCCTGGATGTCGGAGAGCCCGAACCGATTGCGCAACGCCGTTTTGGCCACGTCGGGGTTGGGACTCTTTTTGATCATCGCAATGACTTCGTCGATGTTTTCGACGGCGATCTTGAGCCCTTCCAAAATGTGTGCCCTCTTTTGTGCCTCGGCCAGTTCGAAAGCGGTTCTGCGCAACACAACCTGACGGCGGTGTCTGATGAATTCTTCGAGCATGCCTTTGAGGTTGACCACCTGAGGTCTGCCGTCGACGATCGAGAGCATGATGATGCCGAAAGATGATTGCAGGGCCGTGTGTTTGTAGAGCTGGTTGAGGATGACGTTCGCGTTTGCGCCTTTTTTAAGTTCGATGACCATGCGCATGCCCTGACGGTCGGATTCATCGCGCAGGTCTGCGATGCCGTCGAGTTTGTCGTTGTTGACGAGCTCGGCAATGGTTTCCAAAATCTTGGCCTTGTTGGTCTGGTACGGAATTTCCGTGACGATGATGGCCTCGCGGTCTTTGGCCTTGCCATAGGGTTCGATCTCGGTGTTGGCGCGCATGATCACCTTGCCCCGCCCCGTGCGGTACGCAGAATGAATGCCCGCTCGACCGTAGATGAAGGCGGCTGTGGGAAAGTCAGGGCCCGGGACGATTTTAATGAGTTCCTCAACCGTGATCTGGGGACGTTCGATGAGGCACACGAGCGCTGTGATGATTTCGGTCAGGTTGTGGGGAGGGATTTTGGTGGCCATGCCCACGGCGATA
>CAZGMS010000112.1:0-26110 GCA_964526915.1 uncultured Nitrospirales bacterium | reverse complement strand
CCGATCCTCCGTGGAAAGTGTTCGCGAGTGTGGTAACCCGCAAATGCCCACAGAATCGGACTTTATCAATTTATAGATTTATTTAACCGGACAGGCGTGTACCCCTTTATATGTTTTGATTGTGCCTGTTACACAAATATCTTTCTTTCCGTACAAATCCTCAGGTGGTGCTTGAAATTTAGGGCGGTCAGATCCCCAGATTACTGCCGTAAAAATCTGATTTGGATAAGGCTTGTCTATATTGATAAATGTAGGCTGGCTGTTCGATTTTCTGGAATAGAATGTGCTTACGGCTGTGCCACACACAGTTTTTGTTTGACCAACAAAGCTAGTTGCCTGCTGTGCAGTGATTGTGTCTTCTGCCCACACAAATGGTACCAAAATCAGTATGAATAATAAGCCAGTGGTAAATGATTTATGCAAACGATTCATTTTTTTTCTCCTTTAAGGTTTTGAATATTTTTTGATTAGTTCACTCATCATCCGATCATATTCTTGCTTGCCTACGTTGCTCAACGAATCATATTGGTTGAGAATGTGTGTAACTCGTCCGTCAGTAAGCGAATAATTCCACAAACCATATTGTTTGCCGCGAGCCTCTCTTTCAAAATCAACAAACTCATCAAGTTTGCTAAAAGGAAATCGAGTATATGCATAGCCATAACCGCGCTTTATGATCTCAGCATTTAATAATTTTTCACCAAGATAAACATAGGCGAGTAGGCGGCCATATTTGTCTTTCTCGTTGCGCGTGAACACTTCTAATGTAACAGGAAATTGTTCAATCTTATTTTCAAGAAATTGTCTTGCCTCTTCTGCAAACCTTTGCACGGGCACTTCAGGATGATTAGACTCTGGCGTATCAACACCAATTAGTCTCACCAACGTTCCATCGACAAGTCGGATCGTATCACCATCTACAACCTGAGCAACGGCTATAGGGCCAATTTTTCGTATTGGTCCAAAGTCTGCTTGAATAGCTGATTGTTGAACTAATTGGCACGCAAAACTCCACAAGAGCAGAGTCAACAAGATCGCGGTGAAGTGGATATTTCTAGACTTTTCCATCGATTGAGTAATTTCTAACTATTTGGACTGGAAATCAAGGTGTTTCGATGATAGGATCACGCTCGCCCAGCCTCTAATATATGACTTAATTACAGTATTAACGGCTGGAAAAATATGAGTGACAATACAAATACTTCGTGCATTGGCTGTATTACCGTGATTTTATTTTGTGTGGTTGTATACCAGAATTTTATCAAAGGCGAGGATTCCAAAATTGACATGTGTCGTGAATATACGAACTCAGTTTGTGCAAACTACGCTTCCAACTATTGTGAAAACTATATTGAAAATAATCAAGATGAAGTATGTGATGACTATTGTGATGAAAATGAAAGCCAATATTGCGATGATTACTGCGAAGACGACTATGAAAAATAATGCTGATAATAATATGAAGTTTTTTTTGACAGTGATCTTTCTTTTTCTTGTGATTGTTTCTCAGTCATCATTTGCCAAAGTCAGCGAAGCAGTGAGTAAAGACGAATACTGTAACGCAAATGGTAATATGGTTTTTGAACTATCAACATCGATTCTAACTTTTCCCAAATTTGACCTAAAGGTTGCTCAAGATGTACGAAGAGTTTTTTTGGCTGATACGCGCAAGCAGGCCGAAAAACATGGATGGCCTTATTTTACTGTTGTTGCAAAAGACGAATATGTTCGTTGGACACTATGTGCAATGTTAAAAAACAAAAAGGTAGCTCCTGAGGAGCTAAGGTTTAAAGCGTACAAAATGTGCATCAACAGTTTGGAAAAAAATATTGAAATTCCAGAAAGGCAGATTTCTTGTTTGGATTGATTCGATTATTTCTTCTATCATTGTCAAACCATAAGATTTTACACGAATCAATTATTGTAGCCCATAATTCTTGGGACACTGGCGGGACACTTTCAAAAAAATAATGGCAAAATGTGGCAACACACCCCAACACGTGTTGCAGGTTAAGTTGTTGATTCTCTTATTGCCTTGTGTTGTCTGCGTTTGCGGGCGATTGGCTTTTTGAATCTCTTAATCAGCGGGTCACAAGTTCAAATCTTGTATCACCCACAGTCGGCCGAAAGGCCGACAGAGCAATTGAGCAATAGAAAATAGATCAATAGAAAGAGCCTGTTAGCTCAATTGCGGTCTATTGCTCCATTGCTCGATTTTCAAAGGCCTTGGAGAAATCCTAGGCCTTTTTTAATGCCTGAAAACCTGTTTTGCTCCACTCCTGTTCCAATTCAATTCCTGTTTTGAATTCGGCAGACACTGTCGGCCGAATTCATTAGACGTCGTCTGATAATTCTGAAAAGAGAAATGAACAATGTTCAAATTCCGTATTTCTATCCTATTGGTTTGAGTATTTATAAAGCGTTTGGTAATGAATCAGTGAGTTTTGTGAAGGGTACGTTCCTATGAAAAGTTCCAACGCTATTGTGTTATTCAGAGAGCGAAAGATTCGCCGTGTTTGGCGTGAAGAGGCGTGGTGGTTTTCCGTTGTTGATGTTGTGGGTGCATTGACTGATTCTTCCAATGCTCGTCGATACTGGTCAGATTTAAAGAGACAACTTATCGAAAAAGAAGGGTTTAATGAGTTGTACGAAAAAATCGTACAACTGAAATTGTTGTCGGCTGATGGAAAAAAGTACATTACCGATTGCGCCAATACAGAATCTTTGTTGCGAATTATTCAATCAGTTCCGTCACCAAAGGCAGAACCCTTCAAACGTTGGTTGGCTAGGGTGGGCTACGAACGTATTCAGGAAATTGAAAACCCTGAATTGGCTCAAGAACGCATGAAGCAGTTGTATGAGGAAAAAGGTTATCCCAAAGACTGGATTGATAAGAGATTGCGCGGTATTGCTGTTCGACAAAATCTTACCGATGAATGGAAAGAACGAGGCATTGTGAGTCAGGATGACTATGCTATTTTAACTGCCGAAATTTCAAAAGCGACTTTTGGCATGACTCCAAGTGAATACAGATATTTTAAAAAACTGCCGGACACAACCAAGACAAATTTGCGTGACCACATGACTGATTTGGAACTGATCTTCACGATGTTGGGTGAGCGAGTTACAACAGAAATTTCAGCCACAGAAAAACCAGAAACTTTTGAGAAAAACAAGCAAGTGGCTTGGCGGGGTGGGCATGTTGCTGGTACGGCGCGTAAAGAAACAGAGAAAGAATTAGGACGTAGTGTGATGACTCGTGATAATTTTCTGGCACTGTCTTCAAACAAGCAAAAGAAACTCAAAAAAGGGTAAAGGACAAAAAGTTAACGATCTTGTTGGGAAGGTATTTTTGAAATCTTTCATTTTCAAAGACACACAATGTTCTTTTGTAGAGTTGCCCCCCGCCACTCATGGCAAAACGATTCTTGAATTCTTTCAAAACAATTCAGATTACTTCAAGCTCTGTGAAGGTCGTGAACCAAATCAGGCTTGTCTTGATGATTTTTTTAATGATGCTCCCGACAATTTTGTTTCCAAAAAGAAATCATGGGGATGTTTTGCTGATCATCAGTTGAAGGCCGTGATAGACTATATCGAAGACTATCCTGAAACCAAGACAGTTTTTGGTGGCCTGTTGTTGATTGATCAAGCGTGGCGGGGCCAGGGATTTGGCAGGAGAATCATGCAAATCTTTAGGGAGACATTAATGCAACAGGGATTTGAAAAGATGCGAATTGCTGTTTTGGAACAGAACACGAACGCCTTAAAAGTTTGGGAAAGGGCCGGTTTCAAAGAAGTGTCTCCTCGAAAAAAAAAGATATTTGGAAATTTGGAGAGTGTGGTTGTGATAATGGATTTGTCTTTGTGAAGTCATGATGAGAGAGGGGGCTTAGGAGAAATCCTAGGCCTTTTTTAATGCATAAAAAATGCATTTGCTCCATTCCTGATCCATTTGTATAAACTTTCCTATGCAAAAAATCATTCTCAATGCTGAAGAAAAAAAATCCGAAATCATTGCGCTCCTCGAAAAATCCAGACACCTGGTGTTGGCCACTTGTGCCGGTCATCGCGTCACGGCGCGCGCCATGAGCTATGCCAGCAAAGATTTGGAAATCATATTTGGGACAGACAAGAATTTTCTTAAAGTTGAACAGATCCAAAAAAATCCCCATGTGGCTTTGTGTCTTGATAACCTACAGATTGAGGGCATGGCGGAGATTTTGGGGCACCCATCTGGACCGCAGAATACAGAACTCAGCAAGCTGTACAAAGCGAAACAACCAAAGTCTTTTGAGATGTATTGGAAGGGCAAAACGCAAGTCGTGATCAAAGTCACCCCCACACTGTGCACTCAATGGAAATACCTTGATGGCAAACCTTGCAGGGAATTTTATGATGTCAAACAGGGCGAGGCTTACAGGGAAGATTACGAACTTTCCAGATGACTCGAAAAAAATAACAACAGATTCCCTGTGGAAAAATGGCTGATGTGATAATCTTATCACCATTTGATTTTGTGATAAGATTGTGCCATGTGGGTTTCCAAGAAGAGGAGCGTGTTATGAGGTCATTTGAGTATGATTATTTGCTCGAGACACCCATTTCCCATTCATTGCTCGCTGACATGCGGGTCATTGGCGAATTCAGAGGACGGCAATTTCTCTACACCGAACAATCACCACAGATTTTAGAAGCGCTTAGACGTGTTGCCATGATTCAAAGTGCAGAATCATCCAATCGTATCGAGGGAATTGAAGTTTTGCCAGAAAGAATAGGGAATCTGGTCGAAAAAAAAACTCGCCCTCGCGATCGTTCGGAACAAGAGGTGGCAGGATATCGCGATGTTTTGGGTTCAATTCATGTAAACCATAAACGCCTACCGCTGACGAATGATCTAATCAGACAATGGCATAAGACGATGTATCACTACACGAGTGAGCGGGCTGGGAATTGGAAAAAAAAGGACAACGCCATTTTTGAGGTTCGTCCTGACGGAAAGCAAGTTGTCAGGTTTCAGCCTGTTGCGGCAATTTCTGTTACCTCGTTTATGAATAAGTTGATCAACCTGTTTGATCATATGGTTGATCAAAAGAAAACAGACCCATTGCTTTTGATTGCCTCCTTTGTTTTGGATTTTGAGTGCATTCATCCATTTACCGATGGCAATGGTCGTTTGGGAAGATTGTTGACACAGCTTTTGCTTTACAGGTGTGGTTATGAGGTGGGACGCTACATTAGCCTTGAACGTGTTGTCGAAGACAGCAAGGAAACCTACTATGAGGCGCTATTCAAAAGTTCCCAAGGCTGGCACGAAGTGAAACACGACCTGCGGCCCTGGTGGAGTTATTTCACTGGGATGTTGCTTGCGGCATACAACGAATTTGAATCTCGGGTGGGAACAATCATTTCTGCCAAGGGTGCCAAACGCGAAATGGTTCGCAGAGCCATCAATCATTTACCACAACGATTTACAATTGATGATCTCCGTCGAGCCTGTCCTGGCGTGAGTTACCCAACCCTGCAGAGGGTCTTGACAGATTTAAAAAAACAAAAAAACGTCGAATGTTTGGGTCGAGGACCCGATGCAGAGTGGAATATAAGAAAAAGATATCCATGAATCTTACAATTTTGGCTGGGCCACACAGGCCAACGACCAGAAACAGATCGCCGAGGTTGCCAAAAAATGGTCGGTGCAATTTAACGCCGATGTGCGGCCCGAACATGTGCTGTGCGATGGGTGCGGGGCGGGCGGTAGAGAATCGTATCATTGCGCCAACCTTTGTGAGATCAAGAAATGCTGTGTGTCTAAGAAGTATGAGAGTTGCATTGTCTGTGCCGATTTTCCGTGCGCACATGAGTCTTTCATTATCGACAACGTGCCTTCTGCCAAGGCGAATTTGGAGAGGAAAAAAAATGATGGCGTCGTTTTGCCCAAGTCGATCTGAAGGTCTGGCCAAAGACTCTGAAGGCAATCTTGAAGAAATATCCCAATATTTATATTGTGGTCCCGGGCATGGGAATTGGGGAGACAAGACATTGATCGATCACACGATTGCTCTGATGGTAGGGAAGTAAAAACAGCATTCAATATGAAAAGCCATGATCAGGGCTAAATGACTGCCTGGGTCCAGTGTACACGAACAGATAGGGTGCTCAGACTATGGGTGGCACCCAATACCGCAAGGATACAGAGTAACACTTTTTTGTCCGATTATTGCTTACCCCGTAGCATTGCTTTACGGGGACTGGCACTCTACAATCTGTAAAATCATTTTACAAAATGCATATCATTCTGTAAAATCATTTGACGTAATGCGTATTATTGGTCTAAAATATACCCTATGGACATCAATAATATCATGGAATTGAATCATTTGGCGTCAGAAGAAGGGGTGCGTTTTCAAAAAAAGAGAAGCCAGTTTGACGAAATATCCAATCTTGTTGGGCGCCACTTTGTGGGAATTGTTGGCCCGCGAGGTGTGGGCAAAACAGTGTTGTTAAAGCAGTTTGCATCCAGTGTTCCGAATTCTTTTTATTTGTCCGTCGATACGTTGAGTGCTGATGATGATTTGTTCGCGTTGGCAAAAGTGTTGGCCGAAAAATACCAGATTTCAAATCTTCTTCTCGATGAAATTCATTTCAAAAAAAACTTTGAGGCTGAATTAAAAAAGATATTTGATTTTCTTAAAATTCGCGTTGTGTTCACCAGCTCGGTGGCGCTGGCCATGGTGACCTCATCATTTGATCTGTCTAGGCGGATTCAGCTTGTGCCCTTGCCTCCCTTTTCGTACCGGGAATATCTTTTTTTCAAGATGGGTCAGAAGCTTTCAAAACTTTCTTGGGAAGATTTGATTGAAAAAAAATGGTCAAATGACCATCTTCGCATGGGTTTCGAGTTCGATCATTATCTTAAAGGAGGTCTCTATCCCTTTACTCTGGAAGAACCAGAGCCCAAGCCTTTGTTTGCAAGCATTTTGCAGAAAATCATCCAGAAAGACATTCCTTCGGTCGTCAGATTACATACGGAAGAACTGAGTCTCATAGAGAAACTGGTTCGTTTCGTAGGCCGTTCGAGTGTTGACGGGATCAATTATTCGTCGTTGTCTCAAAATATTGGGATCACAAAATACAAGGCAGAGCAATATGTGGATCTGCTCCAGAAAAGTTTCGTTTTAACAGCGGTTGTCCCCGAAGGTGCCAATGTTCTCATGGAACCGAAAATTCTCATGGCACTTCCTTATCGACTTTTGTACGATGATTATGATCGTGTTGTGGGCGGACTTCGAGAAGATTTTTTTGCGCAGACGATGGCGGTGGCTCAGTGGCCTTTCAAATATCTGAAATCTCTGCGCGGTGCCAAAACACCTGATTTTCTTGTGAAGACACCACAGGGAAATGTGATCATCGAGGTTGGTGGAAAAGGGAAGGGACGAGAGCAATTCAAGGGCATCACCAACGAGCTGAAAATCCGACTCGTCCATTCCGATGATTTTGAAGGCGACAAACGCCCGCTTTTCATGTTGAGTTATCTGATATAACACCGTCATTCACCGCCGTATCAAAGTTTTGGGTCAAATTTTGACTTGGGACAAATGCTAGGCTGATCGACTGTGCTGAGAAATAGAAAGTAAGGACTTGACCCCTTTCCAATACAGAAATTATCAAAATGAATATGGGTGGCACTTTTTCGTCCGATTGTTGACTGGCACCTTACCACCGGTCCAACAGACTCTTGAGGATGCGACCGGTAGCCCCCCAGATTTCGTGATCATTGTAATAGTAGTGAGGGAAGGCAATGCGCTCACCGGAGAACTCGATTTCTTCGTGGTGAACCGATTCGGGGCGCAGAAAATGCTCCACGGGGGCATCAAAGACTGTGTCGATCTCATCAGCATTGGGAATGATTTGAAAATCCGAATGAATGAATCCCACAAACGGGGTCACTTCGAATTGTGAAATTGTCTTAATGCTGGGCAGTTCACAAACATAAAAAATTTGGTGTGGTTTGATCCCGATTTCCTCCTCAGTCTCTCTCAGGGCGGTTTTCCACAAATTGTGATCTTGCACGTCGACCATCCCGCCGGGAAAGGAAATCTGTTTTTTGTGATGCTGGACCTTCTCACTGCGGCGTGTGAAGATGAGGCGCAGTTCGTTGGTCTTGTCGGCAAAGACAGGTATCAGGACGGCGGCTGGGATGAAGGTGTTGCGCATAGAAATTATTTTGGTGATTAACCATAACAAAAAAAAATATTGAGAACAATGAAAACCACAAAAACCATTTGACAAGAAAGGTCTTTGATCCCAAAAGCTGTTCCCTATGAATTTCGAAAAATATATCCAATCATATCACAAAAGCATTCCTGTGGTGTCCGCAATGGCCGTCGTAGCGCTGGCAAGCGAGGGGGCAACAGTTCCCTTCATGGCGCGTTACCGCAAGGAAGCCACAGGCAATCTGGACGAAGTCAAAATCAAGGAAGTCCTCGATGCCCAGGAGACTTGGGACGCCATCATCAAACGTCAGCAGTTCGTTGTGGGCGAAATCGAAAAACAGGGAAAACTCACCGACACGCTCAAAGCGGCGATCCTGACCTGTTTCGATCAAACCAGGCTCGAAGACCTGTATTTGCCATACAAGCAAAAGAAAAAAACCAAGGCCACTGTTGCCAAGGAGGCAGGTCTGGAGCCACTGGCCATGTGGATTCTGGAACAGGCATCACTGGGCAAACGGGCTGTATCACTCACAGAGAAAGCCGCAGAATTTATCCAGCCCGATAAAAAAATCACAGACGCCTCGCTGGCCATTTTGGGTGCGCAACACATCATTACAGAGTTGGCCGCCGAAGACCCTGCTTTGCGGCAATTTGTTCGTGATAGTTTGTGGAAGAAAGCCGCCATCAAAACTGGCAAGGGGGAGGGTGCCAAGGAACACAGCAAATTTGAACCCTATTTTGAATTTCAGGCCGCTCTTTCGTCTCTGATCAAACCAGAAAATTCCCATCGCTATCTGGCCCTGCGACGTGGTTGGGTCGAAAAAGAACTCGAGCTGACCTTTGCGGACATCGATGATGCCCAAAATGTCGAGGAATCACTTCTGGTCGCGTATCAAACCAAACAGTGCCGCCATCCTCTAGACGACGACATCACGAAAATCGTGCATGGAGCCTGCAAGCTGGCCCTGAGGGCCCACGTTCTGCCCAGTATTCACACCGAGATTCACAAAGAACTCAAGGATTCTGCCGATGCGGCGGCCATCGAAGTGTTCAGTAACAACGTAAAGCAATTGCTTCTGTCTGCCCCCTTTGGCGCAAAAACAGTTTTGGGCATTGACCCGGGTCAGCGCACAGGCTGCAAAGTGGTTGTGATGAACGCTGAAGGGTCCGTTTTGTGTCATGATGTTTTTTATCTGTTGCAGGACAACGACAAGGCCAAATCGGCGCACAAACTTCTGGAGTTGGTCAAAAAGCATGGTGTGCAAGCCGTCGCTATTGGTAATGGCACGGCTGGTCGCGAAACAGAAGAATTTGTTAAAATCATTTTCAAGGCCCAAAAGATTACCCTGCCAGTGGTGATGGTGAGCGAGTCTGGTGCCAGCGTGTACTCGGCCAGCGACGTGGCCAGAGAAGAATTTCCGGACCTCGATGTGACTGTCCGAGGCGCCATTTCGATCGCACGGCGATTGCAGGACCCGCTGTCCGAGCTGGTCAAAGTCGATCCCAAAAGCATTGGCGTGGGGCAGTACCAGCACGATGTGAGCCAGACGCAACTCAAGAAAAAACTCGATTTCGTTGTGGACTCATGCGTGAATACCGTTGGTGTCAACGTCAATACGGCATCGTATCATCTTCTGGCGCATGTGTCGGGCATTGGCCCTGTGTTGGCCAAGACCTTGGTGGCGTACCGGCAAGAACATGGTTTGTTTACGTCGCGAAAAAGTTTGCTCAAAGCCCCTCGTTTTTCCAAAAAAGTTTTCGAACAGGCCGCCGGTTTCTTGAGAATCCCGCAGTCAAAAAATCCCCTGGACAATACGGGCGTGCATCCAGAAAAATACAGTCTTCTCGAAACCTTTAGTAAATCACTGAACAAAACCATGAAGGATTTCCTCTTTGATGGGGTGAAATGTCTGGAGAGCTCTGAGGAGTTCAAGCAGCAGGTTGGTCTCTTCACGTTCAATGACATCATTGAGGAGCTCAAAAAACCCGGTCGTGATCCCAGAGAAGTTTACGAGGTGTTTTCGTTCAGGGAAGATATCCATGAGCTGAGCGATCTCTCGGAGGGGTTGGTTTGCCCCGGCATTGTGACCAACGTCACTAATTTCGGTGCCTTTGTGGACATTGGGGTCCACCAGGACGGTTTGGTGCACATATCCCAGATGTCAGAAGCTTTTGTGAAAGACCCAAAAGACGTGGTGAGTCCGGGTGACAAGGTCGCGGTCAAGGTTATCAGTATCAATCAGGACAAGCGCCAGATTGGGTTGTCTCTCAGGTTATCGGAGGCCCCCGTGAAAAAACAAATGCCGCAACCGCAACAAACCAGGCAAATCGTGTCCTCCAAGGGCAGGACAAACGCTGGACAACAATCTTTTTCAAACAATCCCTTTGCCAGCCTGGGATCACAGCTTCGGGGGAAGTGACGGACAAAAAAATTGTCAAGGGGGTATTGATCATTGAGGCAAGTTAAAGCAGTTGAAATTCACGATGCTCGTACGCGCGTGTCTATCGCTTCAGGCGAATTGCCCCGCACAAAACCCTGATGCCCAGGCCCAGTGCAGGTTGTAGCCACCTTGCTCTCCCGTCACATCCATCACCTCACCCACAAAATACAGGTTTTTCACCTTGAGGGATTCCATGGTTTTGGATGATAACTCACGCGTGTCAACCCCACCCGCCATGACCTTGGCTGTTTTCAAATCAGTCGATTTTTCAGAAGATAATTTCCAGCACGCAAAGGCCTGTGCGATTTGTTCAAGTTCGTTTTTTGAAACACCAGTCAAGGGTTTGTCAACAAACCAATGATTATTCACTGTCAGCACCAGTCTCTGTGGCAGAAGCTCGGAGAGAACTGTTTTCACAAATGCCTGGGGGCGTTTTGTTTTTTGTGTGGTCAAATGCTCCAGCAGGTTCAGGGCAGGACAGAGGTTGATTTTGAGTTCATCGCCTGCAGGGGCGTACAGGCTGATGTTATAGACGGCGGGACCTGAAATGCCTGTGTGTGTGAATAATAGGGAATCCGAATAACATTTTATTCCAAAGGAAATTTTAACAGGCAAAGAAATGCCTGCCAATGTTCCAAACAGGGCGCGATCTCTTTTGCTCATTTCCCATGAGGTCAAAGCGGGGCGAGGGGTGATGATGTGATGACCGAACTGCTTGGCAATTTTAAGCCCCAGGTCGGTGGCTCCCAACTGGGGATAGGTGATGCCTCCCGTGGCTACTACCAATGACTTTGCGATAAACTCCCCTTGGTTAGTATTCACAACAAATTTCGGGGTAAACTGTTGTGGAAGGGCCTGTCCTGAGCGAGTGAAACGACCTGTCCTGAGTATGGTCGAAGGAGTCGAAGGATCCACGGTTTGTATCTTGTAACCAAATTTAAACTGTACGACGCCACACTCCGCCAGCAGGGCATTAAGCAGTTCTCGCGATGATCTTTTACAAAAAAGCTGGGTTTCGTTTTTGGTTTCGTAAGCGATGTCATGCTTTTTCATGAGTGCAAGAAACGCCTGAGGGGGAAATCGTTTGAGGGCAGAAATGCAGAATGGTCTGTTTTGCGAATTGTAATTTTCAGGACTTATCGAAAGATTCGAAAAATTACAGCGTCCCCCGCCCGCAATGAGGATTTTGGCTCCCGGTTTTGGCTGATGATCAATGACCAGGACCTTGCGTCCCCGCTGACTGGCTTGTGCGGCGCACATCAGCCCTGCCGCTCCGGCGCCCAGAATGATGACATCAAATTGATTCATGACTGGACAACATCATGAAATGGGGAGGGAGACAATGAAATAATGTCCCGCAGAGCGGGATCAGTCCTACGGCTGAAAATAATCAAGCAATCAAGCAATGAAGCAAGGTGACGGTCATATATTGATTTGAAGTCTTAAGAGGGTTTTGTTAGCGGTTGGCGCAAGAGGTACTTATGGATCTAAAAAACAATTACAGACGAATCACCCTCAAAACCGTGGAGGGAACTTGTATCAACGGTAAAATCAATATTCAAAACTACAACCGTGTCTCCGATGTCTTTGCGGCAAGCGATGCTGAGTTTGTTGTGCTGGTCGATGCCAAATACTGTGAGGCCGCTCCCAAAACCATGTTTGTCAACAAACAGCACATCGTTTGGGTTGAGCCGGAAGAGTGAACCGTTGGGAAATTGTATTGATCAACGCGCAATAATTATCTAGGCTCACCGCCTCGTGTTCAAATGAGGAGCTCAATGCTCACTTATTTGCAAAACAAGGAGTATCAAATGAGCTCATCAACCACGTCATCCACCGCCAAGATGCCCAAGGGGATCCCGTTCATCATCGGCAACGAGGCCGCGGAACGTTTCTGTTACTATGGCATGCGCGCCATTCTGGTCGTGTACATGACCCAATATCTGTTTGGCATGAACGGTCAGTTGGCTCATGTCGACGAACCCACCGCCAAAGGTTGGTATCACCTGTTTTGTTCCGCCGCCTACTTTACGCCACTCATTGGTGCGATTATCTCCGACGTGTTTTGGGGCAAGTACAAAACCATCATGAGGTTGTCCATTGTTTATGCCATTGGCTGTTTTGTACTGGCGCTGGTGAGCAATACGGCGGGCATGGTGGTGGGGCTCACGCTCATCGCGATCGGTTCCGGCGGGATCAAGCCGGTAGTGAGCGCGAATGTGGGCGATCAGTTCACCAAAGAGAATCAGCACCTCATCAAAAAGGTGTTCAGTGTATTTTATTTCGCCATCAATTTTGGTTCGTTTTTTTCCACGCTCCTTACGCCTCTTTTGCTTGAATGCTACGGGCCAAAGGTCGCCTTTTCTGTTCCCGGTTTTCTCATGCTGTTGGCCACACTTGTCTTCTGGATAGGCCGAACGCGTTTTACAGTCATGCCACCGAGCGGCATCAAACAATACAAGGACGCGTTGACGAGTCCAGAGGGCAAGAAAGCTCTCTTGCATCTGAGCGGCTTTTTTCTCATCATCTCATTTTTCTGGATGCTGTTTGATCAGTCCTCGGCGGCCTGGATTTTACAGGCAGATAGAATGGATCGGGTGGTGGATTTGCGGTTCTGGATTTTTCAGGCCGATTGGATGCGTTTTGAACCCCTGGCCTCTCAAACGCACGCGATGAATCCCATTATGGTGATGCTCTTCATCCCGGTTTTCACCTATGGTATATATCCGTGGATCCAAAAGTTGGTGAACGTGACCCCCATGCGCAAAATGACGGTGGGCATGTTGGTGGCGGCTTTATCCTTTGTCATCATTGCCGTGGCTGAACAGCATTTGCAGGATGGTGAGGTTGTTCACATCATCTGGCAGTTTTGGGCGTATATTTTGCTCACGATGGCGGAAATCATGGTGTCCATCACTTCACTGGAGTTTGCCTATACGCAGGCGCCGACCAACATGAAGTCCATCATCATGGGGTTGTATTTGCTCAGCACGACGATTGGCAACCTGTTCACTGCGGCGGTAAATTTCTTTATCATTAACCCTGATGGGACTGTCAAATTGCAGGGGGCTGATTATTACTGGTTCTTCACGGCCCTCATAGTGTTGGCCTCCGCTATTTTTGGAGTCGCTTCGATTTTTTACAAGGAAGAGTCCTACATTCAGGAGCATGGTCAGGCCGCGACGTGATAGCGAGAACCACAGCTCCGAAGATCCAAATTTTCGTTATTTCGGCTGATGCGGGAAGCTGGCATCACTAAATTGACATCCCTGTTTTTTTTGTGTCAGAAGGGTGTGCTATGAAAAAATATCAATGTACCGTTTGTGATTATGTGTATGATCCCGCCGTGGGTGACCCTGATTCCGATGTTTCTATTGGAACGGCCTTTGAGGACATCCCCGATTCATGGGTCTGTCCGGTTTGCGGGGTGGGCAAAGACCAATTTGAACCTGTGGACTAATTCCCATGCTTTCCATCAAAGACCATATTCACTGGGTTGGGGCGATTGACTGGGATTTGCGTGTTTTTCACGGGTATTCCACGCCCTCGGGAACAACCTACAATGCCTATCTCATCAACGATACCCGCCCGACCCTTATCGATACGGTCAAAGAGGAATTTTTCAGCGAAATGCTGGAGCGCATCAGGGAGGTCATGGACCCTGCGGGCATTGTCAGCATCATCTCAAATCATACCGAAATGGATCATTCCGGCTCCATCAGAAAAATGCTGGAAGTTTGTCCCAAGGCCGAGGTGATTTGTTCGCCCAAGGGGGCAGAAGGGCTTTTGAGGCATTTTAAAAAAACCTGGAATCTGCGCGTGGTCAAGACGGGCGATGTATTGGATACGGGTGGGCGACCGCTGCAGTTTGTGCTCATGCCGATGGTACACTGGCCAGATTCCATGGCCACCTATGCGCCAAACGACCACATCCTTTTTTCCAACGATGCCTTTGGCCAGCATCACGCCAGTCATGAACGTTTTGCCGACGAAATCAATTTGAGCATGATTTATCGCGAGGCGGCAAAGTATTATGGCAATATCGTTATGCCTTATGGCAAACAGGTGCAGGCTGTTTTGAAGAGCGTGGCCACCTTGCCCATCGATCAGATTTTCCCGTCTCATGGACTCATGTGGCGTCGCACCGAGGATATTCAAAAAATTGTTGCCTTGTATGATGGTTGGTCCCGTCATCAGACACAAAAAAAAGTCGTGATTGTTTTTGACTCCATGTGGCACTCTACTGAGCGTATGGCGGAACGGCTTTGTCAATCATTCAAGGATGCCCGGATTCCCGTTGTGTTTCTACCGTTGCAACACACACACATTTCCGATGTGGTGACCGAAATTCTGGAGGCGCGACTGGTGCTTTTTGGCACGCCCATCCTCAATAACCGCATGTTGCCCAGCATGGCGGCACTCATGATGTACCTGAAGGGACTCAAACCGACGGGTCGTTTGGCCTTTACGTTTGGTTCGTATGGTTGGTCCCTGGTTGGTTTTAAAGAATTGGAAAACTCTGTTATCGAGGCCGGATTTACGTTGGCCGCCGAGGGCCGGTACATCAATTATGTGCCGGATGAGGTCGAATGGGAACAGCTCTCGCAGGATGTGGCGGGGTTGTGCCGCGGTGTATTTTCTTGAAAGCCAGCCCAGATCCTCCTATTGTCCACATCGTGTCGACTGGTTATCAACAGATTGTCCCCCCAGTGGTGAACCATCCAAGAGATATTGCCGATGCTGACATCACGTTGCTCTCTGTGCAGGCATTGATTCCGTTACTCAAATCACGGCAAATCACTTCGCAGACCCTCGTAGAGGCCTACATTCAAAAAATCAAAAAGGTAAATCCCGCGTTGAACGCTGTGGTGAGGGATCGTTTCGATGAAGCGAGAGAGGAAGCTCTTCGGGCCGATGTGCTGTTGTCGCAACAGAGGGAGCAGACAATTCCTTTGCTCACAGGAATCCCCTGCACGATCAAGGAGGCCTTCGCTGTGCGGGGGATGCCGCAAACATCGGGGCTGGTGGGACGACAGGGCCAGGTTGCCGAGCAGGATGCCCCTTGTGTCCACAGACTGCGTCAGGCTGGTGCGATTGTATTGGGTGTGACCAATGTGAGCGAGCTGTGCATGTGGATGGAATCCGCGAACAAGGTGTATGGCAGGACCAACAATCCACACGACACAAGACGCATCGCGGGAGGCAGTTCGGGAGGCGAGGGCGCCATCATTGGGGCAGGGGCCTCGTTGTTCGGGCTGGGATCAGATGTGGGGGGGTCCATCAGGATGCCGGCCTTTTTCAATGGTGTGTTTGGCCACAAACCGTCATCCTGCATCGTGCCTAATGAAGGGCAGTTTCCGGGGACTGTCGGGCGAGCCTCTCATTATCTCACTACGGGCATCCTGTGTCGCTATGCCAAGGACCTCATGCCACTCATGAGTATTCTGGCCACACCCGCCCCTGACGAAAACAAGAAACAGCTGCTTCAGTGGCCAGACTCATCGCCTGTTGATTTTGCCAAAATCACTGTGGTCGACATCCCGGGTAATGGAATGAATAAAGTTGCGCCAGATGTGCGTCAGTCGCAGGCGCGCTGTGCTGAGCATTTTAGAAGTCTGGGGGCCAAAGTCGTTACGCGAGAATTCAAATTGCTTAAAAAATCTTTTTCGTTCTGGGCCGCGCACATGAGTCTGGCGGACGAGATCCCTTTTGGCACACTCATGGGACAAGGCCAGCGCATCAGTGTGGCCAAAGAACTTGCCAGGTGGTTGGTGAATCAATCAGATCACACTTTTCCCGCCATCATGCTGGCCCTGTTGGAACAAATGCCTGTTTCATCGAAACAAAAAAAAAATTACGTTGACCAAAGTCTTGAACTCAAAAATCAAGTGGAAGAGGCCATGGGTCCTCAGGGGGTCTTGTTGTACCCCACCTTTCCCACCGTTGCCCCCAGACACAATGCGCCCATCTTCAAATTATTTCCCTGGGTGTACACAGCCATCTTCAATGCATTGGAATTTCCGGCAACAAGTGTTCCGTTGGGATTGAATAAAAATAACCTCCCCTTGGGGTTGCAAGTTGTGTCACGCTGGGGTGCGGATCACCTCACGATCGCTTGTGCCTGTGAGTTGGAAAAACGATTTGGTGGATGGAGCATTGGTTGAGCACTGTCTTCAGATTGACTCCTAGTGCTATCTTATGATTCGTTATTTTTGTAATCTGTCTTTATCTCTTGTGAATCAAAAAAATCTGTGCTATGAGTGCGCCACGCTCTGATTCTTGTTTTTCAAGGATCCGGGCCTGATACCCAAAAACCTTACTAGTCCCTTCCTGTAAAAATGTGAACTGGACTCGTTAGAGTTGAGTTTACTGCCTTCATATTCTGCCAAGGCTTGAACCGAACAATCTTTTTCACAGTCAAATCTGTTGGAACTGTTTTGTAAACTTTTGGAGTGTTGTGCAGTTTATAAAACAAAAACCCCAAATTCGAATGAGTTTCGAATTTGGGATCAATGATCAATTTTCTTTTGGACAACTTGACTGTCGTCCTCAAAGTCTGATCAGGAAAAATAGACATTATGTCATTCGAAAATCTAGGCCTATCACCTGAATTGCTACAAGCCGTTCAGGGACAAGGCTACAGCGTTCCCACACCGATACAAACTAAAGCCATCCCCCTTATCTTGAACAAACAAGACATTCTGGGAAGCGCGCAAACAGGCACGGGCAAAACGGCGGGCTTTACCCTGCCACTGTTGCAACGCCTGATGTTGGAGAAAAAAAATGGGGGAGGCAAGCGTCACATCAGGGCGCTGATCCTCACACCCACCCGCGAACTGGCCGCACAAGTTTGCAAAAGTGTCGAAACTTACGGAAAACATTTGCCTTTGCGCTCTACGGTTGTGTTTGGAGGGGTTAACATGGAGGCACAGGTGCGCCGGCTTCAATACGGCGTGGACATCGTTGTGGCGACGCCGGGACGTTTGCTCGATCACATTGGTCAGCGAACCATCGACCTCTCAAGAGTTGACGTGTTGATTCTGGACGAGGCGGATCGCATGCTGGACATGGGATTTATTCCCGATGTGAAAAGAATCATCGCCTTGTTACCAAAGGGTCGGCAAAACCTTTTGTTCTCGGCAACGCTCACGAACGAGGTCAAAAAATTGGCCATGGGTTTTTTGAACAACCCTGTGGTGGTTGAAGTGGCCCCACAAAACACAGCCTCCGAACTTGTGAGTCAGGTCGTGCATCATGTTGATCGCAGACGCAAAAGAGAGCTGTTATCACACATCATTAACACAAAAAAATGGCAGCGCGTTCTCGTGTTTACACGCACTAAACACGGTGCCAATCGTCTGGCCGAAGAACTGTCCATTGATGGGATCTCTGCAACAGCGATTCATGGCAACAAAACCCAGGCGGCCCGGACAAAAGCCCTGGAACAGTTTAAAAAAGAAGCTGTACGGGTTTTGGTCGCCACAGACATCGCGGCTCGTGGACTCGATATCCAACAAATGCCTCATGTCGTGAATTTTGATTTGCCCCATGTGCCCGAAGATTACGTGCACCGCATAGGACGCACGGGCAGGGCAGGCCATGAAGGTGAGGCATTGTCATTGGTCTGTGTCGATGAATTGAATTTGCTGCGCAATATCGAAAGAATGCTCAATATCAGCATTCCCAAAATGAATCTTAAAGGGTACGAACCGGATTCATCCATTCGGGCGGAACCGATTCAAAGAAGAGGTCGGCCTCAGGCCCCTTGGAGATTTAAGGGCAACGCGCACAAGTCAAGACACAGTTACAGAAGAAACGAAATGGCTTCGGCCAGTTGGTCTTGATGAACAGACGCCCTATAGCAAGTATTTCACAACGATGAACACGGAAGCGCCCAAGCTCACGATGGCGAAGAAAATATTTCCTGAGAGGCTCCCTCTGACGTCGGACAGGGCGTTTTCTTCCGACCCATCGGCCACGATCATGATGTCATCTTTTTTGATGACCGTGTCGTTAATACTCACTTGGGCGTTTCCCAAAACGTAGATCTGGTTTCCGTGTTCCAGGATGGTTTCGGTGAAACGTAGGGTTTTATCAAAAACCCATCCTTCGGCGTTGAAACCATATTTTTGTTTGAGTAACTGTTTTGTGCTTTCCGGGGTGTCCTCTCCAAATAAACCGCCTGACGTGAATTCGGAGTCTTCATCAAAAATGGTTTTGGCACCATTCATATTGACCAGCGTTTTTCCTGTGTCATCTTGCAAGAGAAAGGGAACATCTTTGCTCTCTTTGATGCGTGTTTTCCAGTGAGCACTTTTGCCTGAACGGACCCTTTCTGCCAATTCAAACTCATAATAGACGCATTTCTTTTTTGAGATGGGGGCCTCCAGGAGAGCGCCGCCCGCCAAAATTGTGCCGCAGACCTCCACAAACCCATTTTTGATGAAACCAATTTTGGATGTGGGGGTGTCCTTGATGAGGTGGGTGAGTTTAAGATTTATTTTGGCCCTGACAAGTGTGTAGACAAAAACGCCCATTGCCGCCACCAAACCGATGATGGGAAAAATCATTTTAGGCATGAACCCTCCTTTAGATATTCTATTCGAAAACCTCTTGGTTGCTATTTTTTTGGGTCCCTGCCTACGCTAAAGCTTCGGCGGGCAGGCTGCTACGGGTCGCTATTTTTTGAAGACATCGAACAATGTGTAGGGGCGAGGCTAGACTCGCCCGATAGTTGGGCCGGTCAAGCCCGGCCCCTACACCGCAGGCCGCATCAAAATAATAGCTTCCCGTATCACCCAAAAAAATTATCTCAGCAGGTTTTCTTAGTCACCCGTTCGAAATGTTCAGGTATTTGATTCTATCACTCACCAAAATACTCTTCAATCATTCCTGCTGTATTCATTCCTCAAAAAATACAGACCTTGGGGGCTCTTCACACCAACTGGCAACACATAACAAGCATTGTCTCTGATTAACAACCTGATATTTCAATCAATAATAATTAACATTCTTGGCATTGGTTTTGCATTTGTAACTTGTAGATTATTCACCTCTGATTTCCCATCCCGAGAAAGGACCCCCCTTATGATAGGTAGCGATTTTGGAAAGTGCATTCCCGATAAGGCCTGGCAGGCAGACCGTCACCAGCGGCGCACACGGCTTATTCCACAGACTCCCGTGACCATAAAAAACAAGGATGGTTCATTCCAGACTTTGCAGTTTGCCGATTATAACGAAAAACTCGATTTTCATCATAAACTAGCCTTTGTTGTGGATGGGCACGCGCAAATATTCTCACGGCGAAACGAGCATGATGTCCACCTTTCTGACGATAGCGTTGTGGCCATAGATGCGATTGACCCAACAGAGTTTCAATACATTGTGGATGATTTTGATGGTGATGGTGACGACGATGTGTGTGTGGC
This sequence comes from uncultured Nitrospirales bacterium, assembly GCA_964526915.1. Lineage (GTDB taxonomy): Bacteria > UBA10199 > UBA10199 > UBA10199 > JADGCS01 > JAHJDR01. Next base: position 6,028 of record CAZGMS010000112.1, on the reverse strand, counting down.
CTTTGCAACCGAGCAGAAGTGGAACCACGAGCAGGTGGAGTTGATGACTTTTGAAAATGATGGTTATGGAAAATTTGCCCGCGTGGGGTTTAACCCCAAAAAAAATGCATGGGGCATTGCCTCTGCCCGGTGCTACAATGGCATGTGTTTTTGGGAGGATGCCCCAAAGACGTCGGACATTTCCAATCTTAGGCTCAAAAAAAAACCAGAAACGGACAAAGCCTTTGAAGTCTCGTTTGATGTCAGCGACAAATCAAGCACAACAAATGCGTTTTCGCTCTTTGCGGCATCTTCCCAAATCGATTCCAGCACTTTTGTAGTGGACCATCAAATGTCGGCGGATTTTCTGGTCTTCATGGCCAGTTACATGGATCGATGATGGTGGGTCTTGCCCTGATCAAGCGTCAGGAGTGTCATTGTTCGGAATCTGTAACGGAGTTGTGATCTGTAAGTTGGTTAATAAGCGAGCAGATATCTCCTAATTGTATTAGCTGCTTTCGTTGCCTCTGAGAGGTTGGACAACCTACCCCTTTGATAAATATCGATAATTCGTTTTCTACCGCTTGTAATGTGTCCGGATGTTTCTTGATGAGATCGGGAAATTGTGTGGGGGCGTCCTGTAAAAAACGAATGAAGGTCTCACGTTCCGCGACGTTGAAGAGCAACAGTGACATAATGTCCCGTTGCGACAATCGGCCATTGGCATCCAGCATACAACAGGCAATGGTTCCGTACTGGGCGCGCATGATGGTGCCCATTAAACCGTTGATGGCGAAGGCGAGCCCGCCTGTACCCAGACCGCCAGCTATGATCCTGTGTTCAGGTGTTGTTCCGAGCGCAAAGGTGGCGACACTTCCCATTAGTAACATATTACCAGAGACAATCTTTGCGAGGTCCTTGCCGCCGCCGGCACGAAACAGGGCGCCCATTACTCTGTGCGGATTGACTGCGGCCCAGCGCAGTTGTGAACGCCTCGGACGAGGCGCATCCATCAACATGCCAACGCTGGCAGTTGCCAGGCCTAATGCCGCTATGGCGGCACCCTTTGTTTGTTCACCGTCGGTTTCTGCCGCAAACAAACTAACTGCCCCGCCCACTTGTGCTAACAGCCCAACTGAGATCAGGGCAGTTGAGGACAAAGCTTTGTTAACTAAACTCATATATTCCACCCTCCATCCCTTTCACCATCTTCGCCGCTAAGGGTAACTGCCTTAGGAGCGTTTTTTCGATCAGTCTTCCCATTAGATTTGTCCGGATTGTAAGTGATGGCCGCCGGGAGCTCAGCACAAAATTTGCCAAAAGTTTCGGGTGGTAGCGAATTCAGAAAATCCTTGGCACGGGAGGCTTCACTTTGGTCATAACGCGTTGTCGTGAACACGAGAGGCATCTGGCTTACAGCCGTTGCATTGAATGTTCCTGTCATATTTTGCTCCTTTATGATTATTCAAAAAAGTTTGTAAAACTTGCACAGGGTATCGGCACATTATTGGAAAAGGTGCGTGATGGGGTGTCTTTTTGTTATTTTGTGAATCCTGCATGATTCACGAAATGGTGTTAAACGATGATGGCTATTGAGTTTGCCCTGCCTGCCTGTGCTAGTCCTGCGCGTAAGCAAAATGAAGCATGGGGTTTCATCTTGTATGACAACAACAACTTTGGGGAGGAAAAATTATGAGTTTGGCAACATTAATACCGGCTTTATTTTTGGGCTGTCCACCGTCTGCAAAAGACACATCGGAGATCCCTGGCAGTGTCGAGGGTGGCAATGATTCTTATTCAGGGCAGTGTTCTGGTGTGGGAATGAGTACCATTGAAGAAGATGCCGTTGAGGGGGGCCTTGAAATCGATGCGACATTACTGACTGACGATCGTGCTTTGCCAGCCTATACTGCCAATTTCAACAGCAGCACCTGGGAAACATACAAGATCAGGTTTGATGGCATTGATGAAGTGTTGACTGACGGTGACATCACCGAGGGCCTTGTAGGCTTTGCGTTACACAACGGGTTAAACTGCAGGGGTGTGGCCGGGAATCGGGCTGATCCTATGAGTGGGGATATGACTGAGGGGGAAGAGTTTGATACTTACAAAACGTCAACCATTTACGTTAATGGTGGTTGCGACAATTCTGCGAGAATCATGGCGGATGCCCTTGGCGGGGAAAATCTTACCGTGCCCATCGGGGAAGCTCACGTCAGGGCACTGGTGAAATGTCTTGCTGAAGAGAATGATATCGGAGTCAGGACTGTGGCACCGGCGGTTATTGGCGGAAATGACATGAGAACCATACCTGTGTCGCCAGTGAGCTATGTCGATAGTTTTGTCAATGTGTTGCGGAGTGCGCGTTCCTATTTCGGACTGTGAGTATGAAGGGCTCGGTATTTTTTACAATACCGAGTCCTCTCAATCCAGGGGAGTACTAAGGTGACACCTGTCATGTTGACAATGCTTCTTCCCTTTTTGTCCAGTTGCGCAAAATCTGTTAAAGAGCAGATGGAGGAGGAACATCCGGGGATGCAATGTGGGACCTCATATGAAAAACTTGCAAACGAATACAGTCATGAGATTGATCCCAACGAAAAAACAGCTGTGTTTGTGAACCACAGTCAATCCGGGACAGTCGAGTTGACTGGAGAAATAGATTCAAAATGGGACAATGCCAGTGCGCATATCAATATCATGACGGGAGCCTCGCCGGAACGTCTGATTTTTTTTCTGGGGGGTGAGCTCGATGGAATGCCTCTGGATGAAACAGATGGTTGGGATATGGAGCAGGATGACTACAGTTTTTGTGGCAATAAAAAAAATGAATTGCTGTTTGATGCCCTATTGCCCCTGAGTTGTTTTAATGATGAAGACAAAGGCATTGAACTCCCAGACCTGTTTATGAAATGTGAAGCGGATCCTGATATTGAACCTATCTGGACGCCAGATGATGATGCGCACAGACCCATAGAACCCTATTTTACCGGATTCGATTGTGGTGTGTATGAAATGACGGGTTCTTCCCGAGACGATGACGAGTTTATTGGCGCCTTTACGTGGATCAGGTTCAGCTGATTTTTGTCTTCTCACCACAGTCTTTACTTATTCCCAGAATTCTGTTCTGAGAGTCCAATGAAGCACATCAAATATTCCCTGCTCGCTCGTGAGCAAGGACTATAATAACCATTGGCAGAGCATTATCAGGTGGTTGTCCTGTTATTTCGTGAGGTGTGGATGAATCTGATCAATTATGGAGACAGGGTGCGGGAAGGGCTTTCCCCGTGGGTGAGGTTGCCGCTGGTGTTTCTGGCCTTGGGCTACACCGTTTATGCGGCGATCACAAATTCAGGGATCTATGGTTATTTTGCAGACCTTCAAATGGAATGGTTTGGGGGCTATCATGTTGTGATCACTTTTTTGATCACCTTGGGGGTTTGCTCAATTCCGGTTGTCTGTTTATTTTACCTGTCCCTCAAATTTGGTGTTTGTAAAAGAGCAACCAAGGTTCGCCGTCTGCCTTGGACTGCGGCTGATGTGAACAGGGCGTTTCCGTACATCTTAGGAGTGGGGTTCATTGTGGGAGGGTTGTTGGCAGGAGGTTTTTTTGTTGTCCGTGGTTTGGCGATGGGCCCCTTACAGCGCGTGGAACTTGTCTCGCTGTCAACCCAATCTCCTGAGTCTCGTTATGTGGAGGTAGCGGGTCATCTCAAATTCGATCGGGCTGTGACTTATGCAAAGGATGAGCTGACTTATTCTGTGATCCCTCTCGTGCCGGCGGGGTGGGACGCGTCGAAACCTGTGACAGTTTTGGTGAAGGTCTTTAAGGAATGGATAGACGTCGATGCGCATTTACTGGGTCTGGATGAAAAACTTGATCCACAGGGATTGGTGAGTGTGAAGGGTTTGTTGAGCACAAATGATCTGTCTCATCATGCGTTGTATTCTGTTCAGCCGGCCCTTATATTAGCCTCTCCGTATTATGTTCTGGATTACACGTGGAGCGCGCACAGCGACACGCGAATGGGATGGGGAATGCTGATAGGGATGGTGTGTGCCGGACTGATTATTTTGGGGTTGTGGCGTTGGTATTGTTGCCGGACAGTCGGTGATTAAATGTATTTTCACATTTCGCGAATCATGCAGGATTCATAATTCATCGTAACTCTTTAATAATACATACAAAATAAAACACATATTGATGTCGTATAATAAATATGATACAGTATGATTCATCGTGTGAAGACAGCTATGTCAAAAGACATTACCAAAATTGACCTGTTCGATTATCTCGATTACCGAAAATACCTGCGTGATTGGTCCAGTAGCACCAAACAAAACAATCGGTATTTTTCTTATAGAAATTTCGCCAAAAAGGCGGGTTTCGGTTCCCCCAACTTTTTACAACGCGTCATCAATGGACAGCAAAAAAAGCTGACCCTTCAGTCTTCCATTACACTTGCCTCTGCAATAGGCTTGAACAAACAGGAAACCGAGTTTTTCAAAAATCTGGTGGCCTACAACCAGGCCACAGCTCACGACGAAAGGGATCACTGGTACAAAAAACTCGTTCGTTCGCAAAAATATGCCCGTATCAAGCCGATGATGCGCGCAGAGTATTTTTACTTTTCGAAATGGTATAACCCGGTCATCCGGGAATTGATCATGTCTCCGGGATTTGATGGCACTCCCGAGTGGTTGGCCAAGAGCATTGTTCCCAACATCACGCCCGACATGGCCCACAGATCACTCAAACAACTCGAGGAGCTTGGTTTTATTAAAAAAGTCGAAAATGATCGTTGGGTGCAACTCAATCCCCTGATCAGCACAGGCGCAGAAGCAGTCGATATCTCCATTACCAATTATCATCAGGGTGTGCTGGATGTGATCAAAAATCAGATGACGGAGATTCCCGCGAACAGAAGACAGATCACAACCTTTACCCTGGGAGTTTCAAAGGATAAACTGGAACAGATTAAAAGGAGAATTGGCGATTTTGGCAATGAAATCCTCAAGATGGTAGCCGATGAAACAAGCTCGGAAGAGGTGGTTCTGGTTACAATTCACATGTTGCCGGTGACCGATAACAACAAAAATAAGATTTAACGTTGCGACATGGTTTTCCGTGGCGTAAAATGGAGATTGGTGGGCGTATGAAGCATATAAAATCAGCAATAGTCACTCTCTCTGTTATTTTTCTGGTTACGGTTATTGTTGCCTGCGGAGACAACAGTTCAGTGGCTCCAGCCCTAGAAGATGTTGAAGATGTGAATGCTCCTGCAACGGTTGATGCCGATACTCAAGCCTCCTCCACCTCCTCATCTTCATCACAGTACGAGGGGGGAACACAGGCCGGAAACCCGCCCACAACGCCAACACCGACAATCCCCCAGCTGATTTGCGGACAAATGAGTCAAACCGAAAGTTTCTCTGATCTGTTGGACAATCAGGTAGAGGTTCCTGCACAACAGGCAACCAACGATACTGCGGTCATTACAGTAGAGGCGACTGAAAAATCCGAGGGACAGGATGGTGCCGTCATCACGACGACAGCAGATGGGCAGGGATTTTGGTCTTTGCAACTGCCGCAGGATCCGGGGTTTGTGTGGCAAATCACATTTTCTAAAGACGGTCGCAATATGGGTGCCTTGGCTGTCAAGAGGGATACTGAGATTCAACAAACTTTTCAGTTAATTGAAAACAGCGATCAATCCGTGTTTGATTTGGGCGAAATAAAATGCAGCGTCTATTTTGGAACTGTGTCTTCATCGGGTGGGCCATTTCCAGACCCCCCCCCAAGTTATGATAAAGAAGGGACCCGTTTTTGCTATCCGGAAAACACAGACATTTTCCATGCAGATGGAACCGATGGTGTGGACCTGACCGAAGGCGGGACAGTGTCAATGTCAATGCCCTGAATCCCACCAATCCCAGTTGTGATTGCTATCTATACTCAGCGACATAAGTCCGATACATCTTTTGATGCTGTGTCGTTCATTGCGGTGCCTGCTCACGTACTTGCGTGTACGCTCCGCTGGCTCCTCAT
>CAZGMS010000111.1:0-3683 GCA_964526915.1 uncultured Nitrospirales bacterium | reverse complement strand
CGTGCTGAAGCTTTGCAATATTTTTACTCTCTCTGCGAAACCTACCCAATGACCTGTCAGAATTGGTAATGACTGGATTGAGCACCTTAACAGCCACGTCTCTGCCCAAGGCCTCTTGGTGGGCCAGGTAAACCGTGCTCATTCCTCCACGACTGATAGTGGCTTTGATGAGGCAGCCATTAATGACCTTGCCAATTAATGGATCTTCACAAGTCTTAGCTGGTTCACCCCTGAAGACCCCCACTATTTTTTGGTAAGCGGCTATCTTGTTATTTAGTTCTGCTTCGATGGAGGGGTTTGCCTTAATTAAGGAGTCGAAATTTATGGGACGATATTCTGCGTTTTTGATAATGTAATCTTGAAAGATTGTGTTGATGTCTTTGGTCATGAATTATTCAAGATATCTGTCAGTTTGTCCAATGCCCGGGCAAATTTCATGCGAGCGGCATCCGGTGTGCACGACATGAACTGACCTATCTCTTTAAAAGAAAATTCTTCATATTCGCGCATGATGATAATTTCTTTTTGTTCGGCATCAAGCTGATCCATCGCTGTTTCGAGTGAGGCAAGCTCATCTTTGAGTTGCAATTGTCCAGTGGGTGACCACATCGAATCAGCCGGGATGTTACTGATAATGGATTTGTTTTGGCCCTCTTCTAATACTGGTTGCATTTCTTTGTTGGGGTTACGTTTGTCCGCGAACTGATAGTCTGCGATATTGTTGATCTCGTTTTGAACAATCTTGCGAATCCAATGCAAAAAAGTCGCTTCATTCCGGACTTCAAAGTTGTCGAAGGCCTTGATGGCCCTGAACATCACGTCCTGCACAACGTCCATGGATTCGAGCCTGGTCCTGATAGAGGGCCCCATTCTCAGTCTGACCATCTTAAGAACCCTATCCATATAGTTGGACAACAACAGATTTAAGGCCTGATCGTCTCCTGCTTTGGCACGTTTGACAAGGGTTAGGGTCTGTTCGAGTCTGCCCCCCATAATACAAACTATTGCATATAGTTAGACAGCTCTCAATATATAATTTGTTCGGTTATGAACCTGTATTCCTTTTATCATAACAGGGGCCAATCGTGCCCTTAAGAAGGAGCATCTTATGAAAAACATCATGATAATTTTAACAATGCTCATGGCCATGACTGCTTTTGGCTGTGGCGAACTCGACGATATCGAAAGCAATTTAAAGGACTTTAATGACGCTTTTGATAACGCTACGGATAACTCAACTGACGATTCATATTATGACGAGACCGATCAGGAAGATCATACGGGCGAACAAGAGAATGATGATGCCGAAGAGGATTACGCTGAGGAATCAAATTATAACACCGAGTGTGATGAGTATGGCTGGCGTTATGACAAAACAGGCACCTACGTTGAATGTGACGATGCCGATTCTGAGTGCGAAGGTTATGAATGGGATCCTGATGCCTATGCGTGGTATGATGCACAAACAGGTCTCTACGACTTTGATTGTGATCCTTATGACGGCTCTTCTGGAGAAACAGGCGAGCTCTACGACACGACAGGTGGGATTGTTTTTTCTCCGAACAGCAAAAAAGGGACAAACCGCTATTTTATTGGAACCTACGTAGCGGATGAATGGGCTTCGACCTGCGCAGATGAAGCCTGGGGACCTGGACTTGATATTCCCTACGTCTTGCGCGCTTATTCCTACGAGGACATTATAGATTTTGAAACAAGTTTGAGTCAACTCGTCTGGACGGCAATCATCTACCCCGACTACACGTTTGACTTTAGAATCAAGTATAAAGATTATTTAGGAAAACCTTCGCTCACCCTCACCTGCACCTGCGGCTTTAACGAAATGTATTACAACAGTGGCATGGTCTGCGCCTGTGACGCATCGAATTACGGCGCGTGCGACATGTATTATTCACCGATTTTCTCACAACCATTGGAACCATATGATTATTAGGTCAGAAAAGGGAAAGGGAAAAGGGGTCAAGACTTGATATCCCTTTTCCCCTGCTTTTATGAGAAATCGAATCATCACTTTATTTTTGTTTCTCGGAATCATTTTTCTCACAGCCCCAATTCATTTATTTATGATGGGTTGCGGGGGGGCTGGCGTTTCGCTCGACACCACACCGGGAGTTGGGGGGGGCGGTGGTGGTGCCGGCACTTGTGGTAATGGAACAATCGATGGTACTGAGGAGTGCGATGACGGCAATACTACAGATGGCGATGGATGTTCTTCGATTTGTGAGGATGAATCAAGTGCTGTTTGTGGTGATGGAACAATCGGAGGTGATGAGGAGTGTGATGATGGCAACACGACAGATGACGATGGATGTTCAGCGATTTGTGAGGATGAATGTGGCAATAGCACAATAGAAGGTGCTGAAGAATGTGACGACGGTAATACTACAGATGACGATGGATGTTCGTCAACTTGTGTAAATGAAACTTCTTGTGGAGATGGTATTAAAACAGAAGGGTATGAAGAATGTGACGATGGCAATACAACTGATGGCGATGGATGTTCGTCAATATGTACTTATGAATTTGAAGTAGATTTATTATCCAATATAGCGGCTATGTCTGCAGGGGGTCATCATACATGTGCTTTATTTCCTGACAATACAGTTAAATGTTGGGGATTAAATTACTATGGTGAATTAGGAAATAATTTAACTACTGATTCGTTGACTCCAGTTAATGCGTATACAAGTGTTACAGATATTACGCCTCTATCTAATGCAATATCTGTATCAGCAGGCGATTTATTTACCTGTGCTCCATTATCTGATAATACAGTTAAATGTTGGGGGTATAATGATAAGGGGCAACTTGGGGACTTTGGGAGCTATGAACCGGAAGTTACAGAACCAGTTGATTCTTCTGTACCAGTTGATGTTGTGTTCTTAGATGCTTCATTATTAACAGATGTTATTTCTGTTTCTGCTGGTTATCATCATACCTGTGCATTAATTGATGATGATTTTGATGGAATAGGGAATTCTGTTAAATGTTGGGGGTTAAATGATAAGGGGCAACTAGGAAACAATAGTGCAGTCGATTCCTTAGAACCAGTTGATGTTGCATTTGAGCTACTTGATCCAGATGCTATTTCTGTATCCGTGGGTGATAATCATACATGTGCATTATTAGCCGACAACACAGTTAAATGTTGGGGATATAATTTTTATGGTCAATTAGGTGATGATAGCACAACGGATTCTCTTACACCTGTAGCTGTTTCATCGTTAGCAGGGGTTGATTCTATATCAGCAGGTTTTCATCACACGTGTGCTTTATTATCTGATAATACAGTTAACTGCTGGGGATATAATATCAAAGGTCAGTTGGGAAATGATTCATATGCTGATTCGAATACACCAGTTGTTGTACAAACAAGTGATACCGATCCCGCGCCTTTATCTGATGTGATTGCAATAGCATCAAGTTTTTTACACACCTGCGCATTAATCGATGATGATTCTGATGGTATAGGAAACTCTGTTAAATGTTGGGGATTTAATCATTATGGTCAATTAGGAAATAATTCAATGGTAGATTCTAAAACCCCAGTCACTGTGCATGCAAGCGTATCAGATGCTACGCCGTTACCCGATGTGGTTTCCATATCAACAAGCAATTTTCATACATGTGCTTTACTATTGGCTGGAACAATGAAGTGTTGGGGT
>CAZGMS010000110.1:0-4397 GCA_964526915.1 uncultured Nitrospirales bacterium | reverse complement strand
AGCGTATCTCGTATCTCAAGATACGCTTCACGCTTCACGAGATACGTTCTCCTTCACGCTTCACGAGATACGTTCTCCTTCACGCTTCACGAGTCTCTCCATTTCCCCGGCAATCTCCCCCAAGGGTAGTGACTTGTCAGCAAACCCCGCCTCGTTCACAGACCTAGGCATGCCATAAACCACGCACGAGGACTCACTCTCCACAATCACACGCCCTCCCAGCATCTTGATCGCCTTGGCCCCGAGCGTGCCATCACTTCCCATTCCGGTAAGAACAATACCGACTGTGGTCTCCCTAAATATTTTGGCAGCCGATTCCATCATGAGGTTGGCACAGGGTTTCACACCCAATTGTTCCGGCGCATCTGTGAGGATCACATGGGGATTTGAAATGGAACCGGCAACCTCCATGTGTTTGCCCCCTTGTGCAATGATCACCTTTGCCGGCGTAATGGGCATGCCGTCTTCTGCTTCAACAACAGAAATTTTTGATTGCCAGTTGAGGCGTTCGGCCAATGACTTGGTAAAGCCCTCTGGCATATGCTGTACCACCAGAACACCAGCCGGCAAATCGGCTGGCAGGGCTGGCAAAATAGTTGCCAGAGCCTGAATACCACCCGTAGACGATGCCAAGGCAAAGACCTTTGTCATGGCCTGCGGTTTTTTGAGAACCTTTGCATCATCTTTGGTCTTTTCTGTCCATATCAATTTGAGCTTTTGTACCGCGACCCGTGAAGCCAATTTTACCTTGTTGATAATCTCGGGACCCAGGAAATCGATATCGGGAGAAATGGTGCCACTCGTTTTGGCAACAAAATCAACGGCGCCATACTCCAGGGCCTTAATGGTTTCTTTGGCTCCCAGCTTTGTAAAAGCACTGATCATCACACACGGTGTTGGCATTTCGCTCATGATGTAACCGAGTGCCTCAAGTCCATTCAAGACAGGCATTTCCACGTCGAGTGTGATGACATCCGGCTTGAGATGAAATGCCACATCCAACAGTTCCCGTCCGTTGCGAACAATGGCCACAACCTCAATCTCATGGTCACTGTTGAGGATCTCACCCAACTTCTTGCGCATGAGGGCGCTGTCGTCAGCGATAATAACTCGAATCTTTTTAGACACCACGCCTCCGTATTTCGTATCTCGTATTTCGAGATACGCTTCACGCTTCACGAAACGCATTATCCCAAAATGCGTTTGACTTCTTCCAACAACACCTCCGGTTTGAAAGGCTTCAGCACAAATCCGCTGGCACCAGCCTGGATGGCTTCTACAAACATGGCCTGATGTCCCATGGCGCTAAGAACCAGGATTTTGGCGTTTTTATCTTCTGTCGTGATCTCCCGTATGGCATCAATCCCCGACGAGTTCTTCATGACAATGTCCATGGTGATGAGATCAGGTTTGAGCTCTTTGTGTTTGATCACAGCACCCGCTCTGTCTTCGGCCTCGCCCACCACTTCGTACCCATGGGTCACAAGCACGTCTTTGATGAGTGCCCTCATGTAGCTGGCGTCATCGACAATGAGAATTTTTTTAGTCATTATTGCCTCCGTATCTCGTATCTCGTATCTCGTAATTCGAGATACGCTTCACGCTTCACGAGATACGTTCTAAATCACCTTCTCCCCAAACCTTATCGTTCTGACCAATAAGAGACCCGTGCTGGTGTCCAAAACAATTGATCTCCCCAAGGAACCGCCGGTATCTTCGGCCACAACCGGAATCTTCAGTTGTGCCAGTTTGGCCTTTGCCGCTTCGGTGTTACGTCTGCCAATGTGAACAGTATTGAGTTTAGAAATGTCTGGAAACATATTGGCACCACCAACAAGTTTTGCCTCCAGCGCACTTCTTCTGGCCCCATTTTCCAGCATGAGTGAGAACAACGCCTGTGTGGCGGTGTTGGCAAACTTGGTCAAATCGCCACGCGAGCTTTCCTTGGCACTCTCCTGATTGGGCAACATGACGTGAGCCAGACCGCCCAAACGCACATGCGGGTCATACAACACCACAGCCACACACGACCCCAAGGCCTGTGTTTCAAGGTTGTCCGGGCTTTTGGCCACAGATAATTGCGAGATGCCAACGCGGATGGTAACCATTGTGGGGCATCATGCGTGATGCGACATGCGTATTCTCCAACACATGACTCATGTCACAAGACACATGACTCTATTTTAGCAATCTTTCAATGGCCCCCAAAACGCGGGAAGCCTCAAATGGTTTGACGATGAAATCCTTGGCCCCTGCCTGAATCGCTTCGACCACCAGCTGTTGTTGGCCCATGGCACTCACCATAAGAATTTTCGCATTTTTATCGTGCTCGATAATGGCCTTCACGGCCTCTATCCCGCCTTGACCTGGCATGATGATGTCCATGGTGACAATATCAGGTTTATTCTCCTTATACTTCTGAACCCCTTCCTCGCCCGTTGAGGCTTCGGCCGCTATCGCGTGGCCACCCTCCTTGATGATATCACTCAACATGCGTCTCATGAAAATAGCATCGTCCACCACCAGTACCTTTGCCTTTGGTTTGCTTCCCATATGTTCTCCTATTTGTATTTTGTATTTCGTCTCTCGTATCTTGCATCTCGAACGAGATACGCTTCACGCTTCACGAATTACGCTTTTCCGTTGGCCAATTCGTCAGTCCAATCATCTCGTACATCTTTGCAAAGCAAAAATCGGCAAACAAACGTCTTGCCTCAGAACACATTTCATCGAATGCGATCCCGTGTTCATAGGTTGTTTTATTCTTGTTGCTCAGACGAACAACCCTTCCCTGCAGGATAAGGGCCTCTGTTTCGGATGTCCCTAAAAACAGTTTGATTTCAACCATTGAATCAATAGGCAGTTCTTCGTTTGTGAGAAGAAGGCACCCTCCCACGCTGACGTCTTTGGTCTTTGCGTCATGCGCGGCTTCACTCATGACATCTTTTTTAACCACGTACTCCACCTTCAGTGGGATATCCAGACGAGCTGTTTTGCGCCTTTCGTCAAAATCGGTAGCACCAGTGACTTGGCGCAACACGCTGGGTTGTTGAGTCTTTGTCATAAAGGTGTATCTCGTGAAGCGTATCTCGTATCTCGAAAGAAGCGTCTTGTTTTAAAACAGCTTCTTGATGAGATTTCTTAACATTCGAGATTCATGATCTAACTTCTCAAACAAACTTGTTTTATCACCTAGCATGAAAAAACCTAAATCAAACGCAATTTCTGTCTGTGTTTCTAATTCGGCACATGAACCCAATGCTATGTAAAGAAATTGTTTGTATTCCTTGTTATGATATCTGTTAAAACCTTCGGCAATATTTGAAGGTATTGACACCGCTGCCCGACGCATCTGTGAAACCAGCCCGTAAATTTCCTCTTTAGGAAATTTCGAAGTATACTTGTAAATATCTGCAACGATCTCTTTCCCGAGTTTCCAGACGTCTAATTCACGAAAGTTTTTTATTTTTTCGACCATATTTCTTTTACGCCTCGTATCTCGTCTTTCGAGATACGAGATACGCTTCACGAGATACGTTCCCTTTCACGCTTCACGAGATACGCTTCACGTCATCTACCTCTTCATGACTCAATATTTTATTTGCATCCAGAATGATCACCAGACGATCGGTGAGTTTGCCCACCCCACGGATAAAATCGGCATGGACCTGGCTTGCCAACAGCTGGGGAGTCGGTTCGATCGTTTCTTCTGAAATCCTCAAAACCTCCGGCACTTCATCCACAATCAGTCCCACAGTGTTGTCTTTGACCACGGTCACCACTATGCGGGCCTTGTCGGTGCGTTTTTCGGACACTAGTCCAAACCGGCTGGCCAAATCCATCACCGCAATGATTTGCCCGCGCAGGTTGATGACACCTTCAATAAAATCCGGCGCCTTGGGCATGGGGGTAATGTTTTGCATGCGGATGATCTCTCGTACCTGGGCGATATCCAACCCATACTCCTCACCGGCAAGCCTGAAGATAACCAGTTGAATCTCTGAGACACCTTTTTTTGTTTGTTGTTTTTGATCAGCCATAATTGTTCCGCATCTCGTATCTCGTATCTCGTATCTCGTTTTCCGAGATACGCTTCACGCTTCACGAGATACGTTCCCCTTCACGCCTATCGCTTCTTTATCTCCTCTGCCTTCTTCCTCATCACAGCCGCCTGACGCTTGATTTTGTTTAATCTCTCATCATCATTCTGGGTAACCCGGCGTCTGTCTGTATCATTCGTGTTCCCACCGGAAGCCTCCGCGGCTCCCACCTTGAAACTTCCCACCAGTTCACGCAGATTGATTCCCATGTCGGCAAGTTCCTGCGCGCTGGCAGCCATTTCTTCCATGGAAGCCGTCATCTCTTCGGTGGAGGCCCCAGCCTCTTCGGTTGCCGAG
>CAZGMS010000109.1:0-11431 GCA_964526915.1 uncultured Nitrospirales bacterium | reverse complement strand
CGGTGGCGCGATCCCCGGCATTGGGGGGGTGAATCGCGACACGATCGGGTTTGGGATGGGCGCCAAGCCGGTGATCAACAAATACGGTTTTTGTTTTGGCCTACCCCACGATCAGAAGGCCCTGTATCGCTCGGAACACAAGTCCGATAAATTGTTGTCCCCCCGGAGAATCATGGATGGCGTGATCGCGGGGGTGAAGGATGGAGGCAATCAGTCGGGGATTCCCACCCCGCAGGGATTCTGTTATTTCGACGAACGATTTAAGGGAAAACCACTGGTGTTTGTGGGCACGGTAGGCTTGCTTCCCGCAACGATCAACGGCAAACCCGGATGGGAAAAGCGCGCGCGTCCAGGGGATCTCATAGTCATGACCGGCGGGCGTGTGGGCAAGGACGGGATTCACGGGGCCACGTTTTCATCCGAAGCCCTGTCTCAAGGATCCCCTGCGAGTGCCGTGCAGATTGGTGATCCCATCACGCAAAAGAAAATGTCCGATGCCCTCATCAAGGAGGCGCGGGGTTTGGGGCTGTACCACAGCATCACTGATAATGGCGCTGGCGGGTTATCCTCGTCCGTAGGTGAGATGGCCAGAGAAGCGGGTGGGTGTGTGGTGCATCTGGACAAAGTGCCGCTCAAATACCCGGGACTGGCTCCGTGGGAGATTTGGGTGTCGGAGTCTCAGGAGCGCATGACTCTCGCTGTGCCCCCCGAATCGGTCGCGGCGTTTTATGAACTCATGAAGCGGCGCGGTGTGGAAGCGACTGTCATTGGTGAGTTTACCGAAACGGGGAAATGTCAGGTCTTTTACGAAGGTCGCCCAGCCGTCGATCTGGATCTGGAATTTTTGCACGAAGGGTTGCCCAAAAAAGTTTTTCTTTCCTGCGAGGACCCGTCGGGCAAGACAGAGCTTCTTTTTCCCGCTCCACAGGAGCAAACCAACAGTTTGCTGAATTTATTGAGTCGTTACAACCTCTGTGATCAATCTTTCATCACACACCAGTTCGATCACGAAGTGCAGGGGGGATCTGTTTTGAAACCCTTGCAGGGCAAGGGGCGTGTGTGCGCGCCTGCCACGATCACGCGTCCTGTGCTCTCCTCCAAAAAAGGGGTGGTCCTGTCTCAGGGAATCAATCCCCGTTACTCTGATGTTGATGCGTACCGCATGGCGGCCTGTGCTATCGATACGGCCATCCGTCATGTTGTGGCGGCAGGAGGGTCTCTGGAACACCTGGCCCTGCTCGATAATTTCTGCTGGTGTGACGCCAGGAACCCTGTCCGGCTCAGACAGCTCAAGGATGCGGCCCGGGCGTGTTATGATTATGCCACTGCTTTTGGCACACCGTTCATTTCGGGCAAGGACAGCATGTTCAACGATTTTCGCGGGTATGATGAGAACGGACAACCCGTGACTCTGTCGATTCCGCCGACCCTGCTGATCTCGTCGATTGGTGTCATGGAAGATGTGTCGTTGGCAGTGAGTCTCGATGTGAAGATGCCGGGGGATCTGGTGTACGTGATCGGGACAACGGGGAACGAAATGGCTGGGTCCGAATATCTGGCGTACGTCAACGAAGAATCACAAAGTCAGTTTGTGGGTAAAAATGTTCCCGAGGTCAATGCTGTCAGGGCGCGGCTCGATTATCAGTCACTCACCACAGCCATTCAAAAGCGTCTGGTGGCCTCGGCTTTGGGTGTGGGGCTGGGAGGTTTGGGTGTGGCACTGGCCAAGGCGGCCATTGCGGGGCAATTGGGGATGGATATTGATTTGTCGAGGGTGAAAATTGCCGAAGGTGTTGTCCGCAATGATTTTCTGCTATTTTCCGAGTCACAGTCGCGATTCGTGGTGACCGTTGATTCACGCAAATGTCAGGCGTTCGAAAAAATCATGACAGATGTTCCCCACGCCTGTGTGGGCAGTGTGCTCAGGGAGCCCGATTTTGAGATGAAAGGTCTGAACGGACAACGCATTGTGAACACCGATGTGGCTCAATTGACGAGCGCGTACCGCAAAACCTTTGCTGGGTGGTGACGTATGACAAAACCGAAGGCACTCATTTTAACCGGCTATGGGATCAACTGTGAAGAGGAGACCTCTTATGCTTTTGGGCTGGCCGGCGCTGAGGCGGTGATTCTGCACATGAACGACCTGATTGCCGAAAAAAACAGGATACTGGATTTTCAGATTCTGGCCCTTCCCGGAGGGTTTTCTTATGGTGATGACACCGGTTCGGGCAATGCCATTGCCAACCGTATCAAAAATAATCTCGTTGAATTCATTCAACGCTTTATCGAAAAGGACACGCTGACCATTGGCATTTGCAATGGGTGTCAGGTGCTGGCCAATATGGGGGTGATTCCGGGGTTCGAGTTTCACGAGAGCAAACGTGAGGTGATTTTTACGCACAACACCTCAGCCCGTTATGAGGATCGCTGGGTAACGCTCAAGGTGGAAAAAACCGATTGCGTGTTCACCAAGGGTCTGCAAAAACTCTATATCCCTGTGGCCCACGGCGAGGGGAATTTTTACGCCAAGACCACACTGATCAACAAACTTAAGGAAAAACGGCAGATCGTATTGCGTTACGCCAAGGAAGACGGCACTCCTGCCAAGGGGGAATTTCCCTACAATCCTAACGGCTCATGTGAAGATGTGGCCGCTATTTGCAATCCGACAGGCCGCGTGCTGGCTTTAATGCCTCATCCCGAACGGCACCTCTTTTTTTGCCAGCACCCGGATTATCCTCTTTTGAAAGAACAGCTCTTACGCCAGAATCGTTCCTTGCCTGAAAAAGGCGAAGGGATCAAACTCTTCGAAAACGCTGTGGGGTGGTTTGGGTGAGGGGTTTATGATGCAGGGGGTTGCGACACACGGTACCGCATGATGGCCTGTACGGCGAAGGGGGCAAAGGTGGTGCCGGGACGCATCTGTCTCATGGCCCCTTCCCATGAGATGACGGCCTTCAAAAATTGTGTGTACGGGCCATAAATGCTGCCACCCCGTCTGGCGACCAAGGCAAAGAAGGCCTGGATTTTTTGAGCAGTCCCTTCTTTTGATTTGAGAATCAGATCGATTCTTGCCTGATCATCGTGATGCCATGTGACTCCTGATAATGCCATGGTGTTCAACGCGTCCATGATGGCAGGGACATCGCCCCTCATCGTGTTGATCAAAAAACTGATGAGGCTGTTTCTTTGTTCTCGAGAGAGTCTGCCAATCCTGCCAAAATCCAGAATCACGGGTTTTTTTTGCTCAGCGTGCCATTTGACATTGCCCCCGTGATAGTCTTCGTAGAACAGACCATCGATAAAAATGGCCTCTGCCAACTGTGCGCCGGTTTTGTTGATGATGGTCGTTCTGTCACGAGCCTCAGTCACGTCACTTAGCGCCGTGAGGGGCATGAAATCCATTACCAACACGTTTTCGTGGACGAGTTCGGTCAAAAATGTGGGCGATATAATCCCGTGACGTTCCAGTGACGGACGGAGCCGTTCGTAGTTTTCTAACTCTCGGCGGTAATTCATTTCACGCAGCATCGTGTCACGGTATTGCCAATACAGGTCATTAAGGTTGATACCCCCGAAGAGCCTGTGTTGAAAGCGATTGAGTTCCTTTGTCAGTTGTTCCAACGCCCTGATTGAGGAGAGATTTTTTTGTCTCTTTTTTCGTGGCAAGACCTTGATGGCGACTTCACGACCATCCTTGAGGTGGCCCTTCCAAATCTCGCCCACTGTTCCCGCGTGCACAAACGCAAACTCTGTTGAAACAAATCCTTTGACATAGTCTTCGGAATAGGAGGTGCGCATGGTGTGTCGCACCTCTTCCAAGGTGCCCGGGCGCACATCTTCCTGAAAGTCTTCAAGCTGTCTGCGATAGTCTTCGGGCACCACACCATTTTGTTGACTCAGAAATTGCGCCAGTTTCTCCTGACCAGTGATCTCAAAAAATTTTCGTAAAACGGCAGAATCATCGTATGCTATCTCTGCATTTGCCAAGCTGGCGAGGATCAGCAGGCGGGTCTGGGGACTGGCCCCGGCAATGTAGTTCGCGATGACCAGTCTCAGGGTCGGATGTATACTACGCAAGGCGGTGGGGAGGCTAACCTGATTGGCTTGTACAAGCACACGGTTGCGGCCAATGATGGCTGAGATTAGATCGGGGAGATGTCGGCTTCGCAAAGAGGCTATGGCATGTCGACCGTGGTGCTCCTCGTATTTCTCAGCCAACGTGCAGGCGGTGTCCACGATTTCCTTGGCCAGCCATTCAGGGTCTTTTGTCTGGGCTGCGCTCATCATACCTTCATGTTCCGAAACAATAAACAGCAGGACATCGTAGGGGGAACGCGCATGATGCATAAAATCCACATCATCAGATGCGTCTAAGAACTCTCTTTTCGTTTGCCACGTATTCAGAGCCTCCAACAGGTGATTTTTTTCACGTTCCAAAACAGGTTCAAACAGGGCGCAGAGCGACCAATCGTGGGGAAGGAGGGACGTCGTCCTGTCGCGCTCATAGTCCTCTGGGTCGATCCAAGCCTCGGTAAGGTTGGCAAAGAATGCTTGTTGTGCCTGTTCTCCTGCATCGAGGACTTCCTCGTATTTCGAGATGATGTATTTGCTAATGAGCCCTGTCTGTATCAGGCTTTGCATGGTGGCAATCATCACGGGAAGGGGGTGCATTTCCCGTACAAGAAACAACAGGGAGCGGACGAGGCGAATGATATCCTGTCGACTCATGCGCGATAAGAATATTTCGCTGGCAAGCTTGGGACAGTGGTGGAAAACATCCTCACTAGCGGACCACCGGCCACCAATCCCGTAGTGATTGGCGATGGCCGACACATGACCGCAATCGAATAATCCACGCAAATATTCAGGATGGTTATCAAAACCATCACTAAAATTGTTATCCAGTGCCTCGAGGAACGAGGCGCGATACAGGTCGATCAGGTAGGGGTCTGTGTCGTCTGGGTTTGTGCTGAAGTGCCTGAGAATGAGTCGTAAGTCGTGTTCTTGATGGCTTTGAATCTGACGAAGAGTGGGGAGTTCCGCGTAGGCCAGTTTGGTGCTGGTCCCGAACGAGTCGAACACAGCGGCGAGGGTTGCGCTACGTGAGGCAACACCCGCGTGGTCCTCCAGGAGTGTTCGATTTGCGGGGTCAACGATTGCCGGATTGCGCAGGATGGCAATATTGGCCAACACGCCACACAATACGGGTTGCAGGGACGTCGGGGCATAGCGCAGTATGTGTTCCTGAAAGTCATCCAGCGCCTGCCAGAGGGATTCTTCGGTCATGAGATAACCCCTGTCTTCCACCATGTCCAGCAGAGCATGAAAGGGTTGCAGGAGTTGTTGCGCCCGTTCCCGGTGTTTCAAGGTTGTGTGATCATCAAAATCGATCCTGTCAAGCATTTCTTGGACGCTTGGCCCCACTGCCCTTTGCAGGGTCAATTTCAAATAGGTCGTCAGCAGACGATCCTTCTCCTTCAGAGTCAGCCCACACAGATCGATGGACTTAACCAGTCGCCAATCAAAATCCAGAATGCGTTCGTATTCTTCGCGTACCCTGCATTGAATGGCCCTTTCGTATAGCCTGATGACTAAATCGTCATGTTCCCCCCTCGCATCAAGCGTTTCCGCTGTCCGACGAAAGGCGCTTGATTCCAGTGCGTCGAAAATGGATTCATTTTCGGCAATCCGGGATATTTCCTGTGCCAGATGCAGACTTTCCCTGTGGGTGACCCTTTGATAACGCCTCGTCAGATAATCGAGGTTGGCCACTTCCCAACTGCTTTTGATTTCACGTAAACGGGTGCCCAGATCGAATTTTTGTTCTGTCAATGATGCTTTGCAATAAAAAAAGAGAGGTTGCAGGTCTTGCACTGTCAGGGATTCCAGGGCTTGCGATATTTCATGGGCCTGTTTGTACAAGGCATCAGCACGCCCAGGATGGTTCAGGTCCAAGGCCCTGAGAGAAAGTTGCAGGAACAAGGGGATGTAGGCTGACCGGAAGGCTGGAGGCAAAGAGGTGCAGGTATCAACGATTTGAGTGGTCAGGGCATTCACATCGGAAATGTCCCCGTGCTGTGCGACCCAGTCTACTTGTACCGAAAGGGGTATGAGCCTTGAATCGTGTACGAGCCGAAGTACAAGTTTTAAGTTTTGAGTGCGATCCAGAGGGGCCAGATTGGGGGCGAGGGAATCCAAACGCAATAACTGTAATTGTGGGTTGAAAACCAGGGTGCGGGATCCCTTCGCGACAGCCTGTGGGCGTTCAGACCTGTGGGGCATGAGAGTGAGCATGGCTACCCAGTGTGTCTGGAAGTAGTGGCAGGTTGAAGTATTTGCAGAACCCACAAATGGTCGTTGTATCGTTGGTGGTGTGATGCCACGCCTGTCATACTTGGCAAAAACCCCGTTTTCATCAGGCTCAAAAAAACCATTTTTTTCAACAAGGGGCAGGGTGGCGTCAAGTGATTGTTGCCAGAGGGCGACGAACTGGTCTCCCTCCTCATCGTTGGGTTTTGGCAGGATATCAGTTTCCGACGATAACCTCAAACACAAGGCTGTCTTGATGAGACTGTCTGGGAATTCCCGCAGATAACCGATCACACCCGACCAGCCACCACCCAATTCAACGGGCAGGTTCATGAGGGCCATGACTTCTTTGAGCAGTGCGGGAGTGGTGGGCAAAAGGGCTGATTCGGAACAACCCAGCTTTTGGACATGCTGCAGAAAGCTGTCTTTCTGGCGAAAGGGTGTGAGGCCATATTTTTCATGGATGCGTCGACGTAGCGATGTGTTTTGCAGTCGACGTTTTTTTTGAATCAACGTGGCGCAAAGTGACCTGAGGTTGCTGGCTGAGGTTTCATCACCAGCGTCGGCGATACGTTCGCTCAGGCGAAATAACCAGTTGATCTGCTCAAAAGAAGGGTGAATTCTTTGATAGTCGTCATACGCGGCATGGACATGACTGCTGCCAGACCAGATTTCCTGAACATCGAAAGCGTCATCGATGCTTTGATTGCGCGGTTTCTTCTTGGGGTTACGACTCAGGACACCGACAACACGACTCTCGATATCCTTTTTTTCTTCGGAAAGGAGTTGATATTGACCCGATTGAATCAGTACAAAAACAAGTTCGAAAACAGCCAAAGGCGACTGATCGACTGGCGACATGTCCCTGAGAGCGGCTTCGACACTGACTCTACCGCTTTTTGTCAAACGGCCATGATCGTTTATGATCATGTAAACTTCTGAGCGCCACGGATCGGCAAAATCTCTTTCTGCGGCTTGCGCAAGCAGGGCAGTGACTGTGGGCAGGGCGTGCCAAGCCCCAAGCCGGACCATTTGTTCCAGCATGTAAAATAAATGGACCACGATGGAGTTGCTTGTGGAATGGGGGCTTTGCGTCAAGCCGGAGATGAGCAAGGCCTCTTGTTTGTAACCTCGTGACAAGAGCGGTCCCATGAGAGGCATGGTCGCCTCGGCAATTCCCTGACTAGTGATACTAGAGAACAGCTCGTGATAATAATTTGCCAGATCAGGATCTGCAATGGTCTGGGCCAGCGTTGCCAGGGCCGCAAAATCACCATTTTGAATCAGATGATTGAACTGTCTCGATGTCAATGACGCAAAGTTTGCCAATATTTTGAGTTTGATTTGTGTGACTGCCGGATTTAGCGGCAGGTGCGCGGGGCACCCGGCGGGACGAGGTTGCGTGGGACATTGTAGACGCATTCTGGTTAAAGGGGTCGTCTTTTTTGTTGAGTGAAACCAGATGCTGATGAAAGGGTACAGTCTGGTGATCAGGGGTTTCAGAGGGTCGGTCGATTGGGGATTATTATGAATCGCCAGAAGGCGCGGTTTGAGTCTTATTAATCTCTTCTTGATCAAGTCAGCAATACTGGTTTCGCCCCCCACGGCAGTCAATAAACGCCTGAGGTCGGTTTCTGGAAGGTCTCCGGTAATGATGCGTTTGATGTTATCGGGATTTGCAGTGAAATTATCGGTCATGTCATGGATGGCATAAAGATTGTAGAGCAGGACATGGTTGTCTCCCAAATAGGCGCCACTGTTGACGTAGCTCTTTAACCCTTTTCCAAACAGCAGGTGTGACAAGAACGGGGCATGAGGAGATGATGAGGCGGGCAAACCGAGTCTTTGAGTCAGTTGGTACCAGATCGCCTCGGTAATGCCTGAATAGGCCTCGTCCCTGAAATAGCGACCGGCGAGTTTTGTGAACACTTCGGTTTGATTGTCGCTTCTGCCGGGCAAAGGAGGGAATGCCAGCAGGTCGCGATCGAAACCGGGGAACATCTCTTCGAGGAGGGGCAACACTTCCTGCGAGGGAATGGCGTGAGTCATCTCGTGTAATGCGGATGACAGGGATGCCCCGCGACAAAGAAAAATTCCGTGTTCTTTAGCGGGAGAGGTCTCACGTTGCCCGCCTTCCGAGTCATTTCTGCGGCAATAACAGGTTTCCCCTTCTGGTAAAAAATGCACCTTGATTTTATGTTTTGTAAAAAGTTCAGCCAGTTCTTTTAAATATCGGGTCAATGATTGAGTGTCTGGCGGTTGGTCTATATGTCTGCAATCCAAATCATCGAGTCTTTGAAGCATGGTCAAGAACAATTCAAAGACTGCATGTGATTGGATGCCCTGTGAGAAAAGCGGGCCAAATTGTTCCTGTATGACTGGCAATGTTGTGGTTGGTGACTGAGTCTGTATCAACTGATCCTCAGGGGCAAACACTTTTGAGGAACCTGTCAGCGCGATTGGTAAAGCCTGAACGAGTCTGGCCAACTTCCGGGCAGGGTCGTTTGTATCCGAGTGGGTTTGGGCAGGTGATTCTCTTTTGGAACAAGAACGTGGTGTTGCTTTTATGAGGTCATTCGCGCGGATTGGTGCGCAGGGGCCTCTTGCGCAGGGCCGGTAAGAGGATATTTGCGAGGGCAGTATTGTAGACACTCGTATCATGGGCTAATACAATAGACTTACTATTCCCTGAGTTTCATGCAACGTTCTCGGCGGGCAAAATGAAAAGTTGTGTTGGACGTGAAAATTCAGTCCACAGTTGTGGACACTTTGAACGGTGACTGTGTACACACATCTGTGGACACTAAGAGATCAATTCGTTTTACTTTTTTCATGAATTTCCCATAATAGGCCTTTCAACACAGCAACGGAGCATCATAGCCCGTAGCCAGTGTCATCCACTTGGAGCAATTATGAACAAAGTTTTTTTTGTTAGAATACGGGTTTTATTTTGTCTGTTATTTGTTTTTTCAACCATGCTTCTGTATTCGGGAACAGTCTGGGCAGTTACTTTTTTTGTAAATGATCTGAATGACACTGTTGACATAGTCCCGGGCAATGGGGTTTGCGCAGATGCCTCGGGTCATTGTACTTTGCGAGCCGCTGTGATTGAAACAAATGCGTTGGCCGGGGCGGACAAAATAAGTCTAATGGTCTCGGGAACCTATTTTCTAAACATCGCCGGTAGCGGTGTCGCCGATGAAGATTTGGCCCAAAATGGCGATCTGGACATTGCTGATGATCTGGAAATTCAGGAGCTCTTTTTTGTTTCAGCAACCATTGATGGGAATGGAACGGAACGCATTTTTGAACTCGTAAGCCCTGAATTAATTTTCAAAATCAAAAGTATTCAATTACAAAATGGTTCGGCCTCTTTTACAGGAACCAGTGGTGGCGGCATGCTATTGGATGAGGCTGGCAACAATAGCATCACCCTTCAATCCGTAACCGTCATTGATAACTACTCAAGAAATCGTGGTGGGGCTGTTTATACCACAATGCCTGATACCACGCTCAATATTATCAATTCGTCTTTTCAGAGAAACGAGGCCAACACTAGCGGCGGCGCACTCTACATGTATGATTCGAGTTTTTCACATTTATGTCGGGTGCTCGTTGACAGTTCCGAATTCCTCGAAAACACTTCGGGATACGATGGAGGAGCCATTTACATTAGTGGGTGTGCTCAGGTGACGTTGCAAAATTCAGTCACCATCAGTGCCAATCAAGCCACAAACGATGCTGGTGGCCTGCGTTTGTGTGACAATACCTCAGTTAATTTGTCAAACACCCTTATCGATTCGAACAGTAGCGGGAGTTATGCTGGCGGTCTGTATTCCATATGGAATACCAGCATCAGTGTTACGCGCTCCAACATCACCAACAATGAATCTGGAGTGAATACTGGGGGGGCCTTTTTCTTGTATGATACGAATGTCAGCCTGCAACACACAAGCATTGTCAACAATGTCGCGGCAAACAGGGGAGGAGGGCTTTATTTTTATGGAGTCACAGCCACTATAGACAGTGCCCTCATTGAACAAAACTCATCAGATGATGTTGCTGGTGTTTACATTGGTTACAGCAATGTTGCTATTGAGGATTCCAGTATTATCAATAACACCATAACAGACGCCCTTCTTTCTGACATCAGCGGGCTTAGCACAACAGAGTCAACGGTACAGATCGACAACACAACCTTTTCTGGCAACACGGGGCCCGTAACACTGGGTGTGCTCCCGTTTTCGTCTGGGGCCGATACCAGTCATGTCGTCTTGCATAGCGTGACTATCGCTCGAAATAATGGCTTGGGGATTGGCAACACCTATTCTTCAACCGCAACCATTGAGGCAACCAACTCATTGATAGCTCAAAACACAGGCTTTTTGGTGTCTGGCCTCGATTGTTATGGGGGGGTTGTTTCCAATGGTTATAATCTTGTGGGGGCAACTGATTCATCTTGTACCGGCTTTAGCGACCCCACTGATCTGGTGGGATCAACAACAGTCCCTATCAATCCGTATCTCAGGTCGCTTGGTCTGTATGGTGGCTCCACGCCCAGCCATGCCTTGGCTTCCACCAGCCCCGCAAACGGGGCAAGCAACGACTGCTTGGCAACTGATCAACGGGGTTTTGCAAGACCCTCCACGGGTTGTAGCATAGGATCTTTTGAATATTAAGCGGCCCGGTATCAAAACCACGAGGCTTATCTGTATGATTGGATTGCATTATCTGAAAGCAATCTATGACGAATCAGACGAGTCTGTTGTCGAGAAGTGGGTTGAGAATCCATATTGGCAATACTTTTGCGGGGAGCGGGATTTTCAACATCAGTTTCCGATTGAACCAACGCCGATGGTGAAGTGGCGCTGTCGCATTGAAAAACAGAATCTCGATGAACTGCTGGCGCCTTGATCTTCAACGATTTGTCTTTGGGAATTATACCATTGCCGTTGGTTGCGTTGTAATATGTAAGCACCAATTTCTTTTCGTGCTTTGTCCAGTTCTGGTCCCAAAGGCAGGTGTTGCGCAAAACTTTTACCCTTCCGCGTCGTTGTCCAACGGTAATGTGGCCCATGGCCCGGATGATCTTTGGCGGCGCAAGCACAATTTTTTT
>CAZGMS010000108.1:0-19693 GCA_964526915.1 uncultured Nitrospirales bacterium | reverse complement strand
GCCCTCTCCCGTGGGGTTGCCCCGTGCGTTCATGAACTGCGGTATGGCGATGGGAAATTTGTTTTGCGAAGCCTCGCTGATCAGGATGTGGATGCGGGCGTGGGCGTAAGGTGCCAGCAAAAGAAAAAAAACAACGAAAAGAAAAAATGATTTTTTGGTCATGATCGAACTCATTAAAGATTCCTCTTGCTAAGATCAATTGTTAAAACTCCCCACTCACCCCCTTGGGGCTGAAGGTAAATTCAATACCCTCGGTCAACACTTCGTTGCTGATGGTGGTCGGTGGCGTGGGGTAAGGCTCAGAAAGGATGATGGCTCGTTTCGCCGATTCATCAAACGACCCGTTGCCGGAGGTTTGTTCAATCAGGGTGCGGATGATTTTGCCTTGTGGGCTGATCCTCACGCTGATTTTCGCAATGAGGGGGTTGGTGTATTGGCTGGTGTAGTTGAGCCATTTCTGCCGGATCATGCGCTCGATCGTGTTGCAGTAGGCAATGGTGGCTGGGTCTGTGTCGGTGCCGGTATCGGAACCGTACGGAGATTGTCCTGTTTCACCTGTCTTGGCCTGAGCCACACTCATATCCACCTCGCGTTGTTTGAGGTCCTGATCAATGCGGGCCAGAGCGTCTTTCATTTTTGATGTCGTTACGGGAGTTTTCTTGGAATCAGAACTTTTGATCTTGATGCCAGCGTTCTCGGCGGTTCGTTTTTGACTTTGTAACTGCGGGGCAGTTTTTTTGGTTTCGGTCTTGTGCGATTCCAGATCGGAGCCTGTTTTGTCGAGGGCCTTTTCGGTAATAGCCAATTTTTGTTCACGCACGGTGGATTTTGGCAGGGCCGTGGTGTTTTCGTAGCTTGCGGTTGTGCTGGTGCCACCAGCACCACGTGAGAGCTTGATCCAGGTCACTTTATAGTCTTTTTTGTCGAGATCCTGCCCAGGAGGGTTGTACCAGAGCACGATAAAGGAAAACACGTGCAAGACCACCGAAATGAGGATGAACTTTTTGAGTGTTTTGGGCACGAACTCACCTCATGGCCGTCTTGCCGCTGGCGGCTTCTTCGTCCTCGGGGGTCTGAGTGACCATGCCGATTTTTTCGATGCCGGACCGGCGGCAGGCGGCCATCACCTCGACCACATAACCATAGCGAACATTTTGATCGGCTTTTAGATAAAGTACTTTTTCAGGACGACTGGCAAAAACTTCCTTGAGACGGCTTTCAATCGAAACGAGCGAAAATTTATTTTGATTATCATCACCCAAAAAAATCTTGCCGTCATGGTCAATGCTCATCACCAGGTCTTTTTCGTTGATGTCAACGGCACCAGCGGACACCTCGGGCAAGTCAACATCGATGCCCTCCTGCAACATGGGTGCGGTCACCATGAAAATGATGAGCAGAACGAGCATGATGTCGACCAACGGAATGATGTT
The DNA here is from genome assembly GCA_964526915.1 of uncultured Nitrospirales bacterium. Classification (GTDB taxonomy): domain Bacteria; phylum UBA10199; class UBA10199; order UBA10199; family JADGCS01; genus JAHJDR01. Next base: position 18,260 of record CAZGMS010000108.1, on the reverse strand, counting down.
GATCTCGGACAGGCTCGTGCCTTTATCGGTTGTTTTTTGAAATTTCATGTGGCTATCTCCCGTTCGCTTTTGATGAGGAAGTCGCTCACAAAAAGATCGATGAGTTTTGTGATGACCCTGATGCGCGACACAAAATAGTTGTAGGCGATCACAGCAGGGATGGCGGCAAAAAGACCAACAGCTGTGGCGACCAGGGCTTCCGATATGTAGGGGCCGACAGTGGCCAGAGAGCTGGAGCCCGCCTTACCGATCGCCATGAACGCCGTAAGAATTCCCCAGACAGTGCCAAACAACCCAATGAAAGGGGCCACCGCGGCTGTGGTGGCCAGAAAACTGGTGTATTGCTCGAGTTTATAAAGCTCTTCTTCTTTGGTCTGATTGAGGTTTTGGATGAGGATACTACGGTGAAAATCACCCATTTTGTTGGTTGTTTTTTTGATTTTGCCCAGGGTCTGGTGGCCTGCCGAGAAAATCTCGAAGAGGGGGCCGCGGCGAATGCCGCGGGTGTTGGCCACCTCGTTCATGTCGAGTGTTGCAGAAAATTTTTGCCAAAAACGGCGGGCCATTTTTTGCGCCGATTTGATCTGGATGAATTTGAAAAAAATCACGGCCCAACACATGACCGAAAAGAAGATCAGCACGAGCAGGGTGAGCTTGACCAGCGGGTCCGCCCTCAGAATGTGGGTCCAAAGGGAAGCGCTGGCAGTGGCGACGACTTTGTTTTGAAGCACATCGGACTCCAATACTTTTTGGGTCGCCCCCGTAGCCATTTCTGTGGCTTGAGCAATCAGAGCGGTAAACATGAAAACTCCTTTTTAATGTGTTGTTCCTATCCCAACAAACACGGCAACTCATTTAATGGTAGCGGAGCCCCTCTTCAAGGAGGGACGCTTTGTTGGGGGCAAACACCTATCAAATTATAATGGAAAAATAACGCACTAAGTGTAAAAAAAATGTAAAATAATTTATTTGAGCAAGCGGCAGATTTTATTTGCGATTTCTCCATAGGACAGGAGTATCTTGTTGTCATTTATGGCCTTTTCGACTGATGTGACATCCGACAACCGGTCACAGACGTGCCAGAACCCATCCAGTAGCCGTGCTCCCAGAGGGATCCCTTGTTGCAGAGAAGGAATCAAAATGTGACGCATGATGCAGAACAGCTTGTTGGCGGGGTGTTTGTCGAGTTCCTTTTTGAGGAGTGATTTTGTGATCAGGTAAATTCCGGTGAACATGGCAGAATGATCTTTTGTGTGGGGCGCTGGTGAGCCCAGAATCGATGTGACGCTCTGTTGATTATGGTGGATCAGACCAAAGTCACGCGCGTTTTTGTGTTGGAATAGCAATAATGTTGCCAAAGGGGATTTCTTGTTGTGTTGGGCAAGGAATGACGTCAAAGAGAAATCCATCAGGATATCACCATTGATGACCAGCGTGGTTTCGTCCAGATACCGCAGGGCCTTTTTGATCCCGCCGCCGGTTCCCAGAATATGGGGTTCGTTGGAATACCGAATGGTCATGCCGATTTTTTTGCCGTTTCCCAAATACTTTTTGATGACGCGTCCATGATGATGCAGGTTGATCACAATGTTTTTGATGCCATGTTTTTTAAGAAATGCCAGCGAGTACAAAATCAGCGGGATGCCATTCACAGGAACGAGAGCCTTGGGGTGCGTATTTGTGAACGGCCGCATGCGCGTGCCAAAACCAGCGGCCAGAATAAGTGCGTTCATTGTTTCATTCTCTCCAAGAATTTCGATACCATTTTTTCGGCTAAAACTTTTTTTCAAGTGACCATCAAGTCAGATTACGCCAAACAGGGAACTCGCAGGTAAAAATTTTCTTTATTTTCAATAAGGGCACCTCATAAAAACCATGTTCGTTATCGTCGTTGGTTAACAGGCTTCGTGCCCATGTTCTGCATTCCTCAAGAGACATAAAATCAAACTTGTTTTCCTTCGCTTTGAACTACCGAGAAATCCTCGGCAGTTAGATTTTCATCAACTTCTTTATCCAGATAAATGTTTTTCAAATGGAGTGAAATATTATCCGTAGAGCAATCAAAAAGTTCTGCCATTTTCTTTTGTGTAAGCCAGATATTTTCTTCGGCATACAATACCTCAATATTGACTGAGCCGTCAGGTGATTGATAAAAGGCGACTTGATTATCCGGTAGTTTTTTCATAATTTTATATTATATTTCAACTGTGCAGCTTATCAGCCGCGATTGAAATATAAGCGTTCATATTGTTTTCAAAAATTTTCCAAATGTTTTTTTAAAAAACCAGATAATTCTGCACAATCATATTTCATTTCGCGTAGCGTTTCGAGTGCCTGCCGAACATATTCCAGGCTCCGCGGGATGTTGGGGAGAAAACCTGGATTTTTCTTCACCGTATTGATGAACTGAAAACGACCGGCATCCTTGAGTTTGCGCTGGATTGTGATCAAATAAAAATCGCTCAAAAGAGCATTCCATTTGTCATGATAGGGGTGCTCGGCAGGCAGGTTTTGTTGATAGTGTGAAAGTAGTCCCATCGTTTGTTCGGGTGTGAAACACACATAGGAGTCTCTCAGCAAAGCAACCAGATCATAGAGGACAGGCCCCGTCAGCGCATCCTGAAAATCGATGAGGGTAAAGTTCATGTTGTGGAACATCAGGTTTCGCGATTGATAATCACGGTGAACGAAACCTTGCGGCATGTGGGCAATGATTGATGAGATGTGTGCGGTGGTCTCACGAAAAACGCGCTTTTCATTTTCTTCCAGCGTGATGCCAAGCCTGTCTTCGATCCCGTATTCCAGAAAATGATTGAATTCCCAATTGAGAAGCTCCACGTCGAACTTGCGAAAGCTGGCCACGCATGGTCCAAAACCATTTTGTTGTGTTTTGGTTTGTAGGTCGATCAAAAGCTCGACCACTTTTTTGTAGTAGACCAGACCAAATTCAGACCCGGCGTTTCGGTAAAGGATTTCCAAGGACGTGTCACCCAAATCTTCGAGCAGGATCAACCCGTTTTGTTCGTCAGTGGCCAAGACTTGAGGGACGGGGATTTCCAGTGTGTTGAGGTATTTCTGCACATTCAAAAAAGGAAGTTCCTTTGAGGCTCCTTCACCGATCTTGGTGACTTCTTCTGCAGGACTGGCGAACCCGTTGGGCAACTTCATCAAAACGAGGGACGAGGGACGAGGGAGGAGGGACGAGGGGGTGGTAATTCTATAATATTCCCGATAGCTGGCTTGTCCAAAGAGTTTGGTGATCGAAATGTCTTGCGGACTCACTTTCGAATCCAGATGAGGGGCGACAAAATTAAGAATATCTTCGTGCATGGGGGGAATATACAGGCTCAAGGCTCAGGGCGCAAGGCAAGAGAAAGTGTGTTCAAGTATTCACCCCCGCAGGGGGCAGGCGTGTTCGGGTGTTCACGAGGGTGCACTGCGGTGGAATTACCCAAAGGCAATTCTCGTGCTGTGCGCCGACGAATTGCCAAGACTTGTTGATATTCATTGACACAGCCCGGTCGCTTCCCTATTTTTCGCACCCCGTGAAAAAAATATTGAAAACCGTGATACCCCTCGCGATTTGTGTTTTGATCTTTGTCTTCATCTTCCGAAAGATCCCACCCGCCAAGGCATGGGAAGCCCTGCAGACATCCAATATCCCGCTGTTTATTTTTGTTGCTGTGGTGTATTTTTTCTGGGTGCATGTCTTTGATTGCCTGGCCATCAAACATTTCATCAGCCGTTTTTCTGCGCCGATCTCCCACAAAGAGAGCTGGCTGGTGCGGGGTGTGACCTACATCATGATGATCATCAATTATCACGCGGCTCAGGGGGTGTTTGCCTATTATTTTAAAAAAACCCACAAAGCCCCCCTGTCCAAGACTCTGGGTACGATGGCCTTCATCAGCATTGGTGATCTTATCCTCATTCTGACGAGCGCGCTCATCGCGTTGGGTTTTACTAATGTGACGTATCAGGGTTTTGATTTTAGGCTTTTTGTATTGAGATTGGCGCCAATCATTTACCTGGGCTATGGACTTTTCATCTTGTTTTGGAAAAACGCTGATCGTCCTGTTATCCGCAAACTGGCGCGGTTTCGTTTGGTTGGCTGGTTACTCAGGCACAATCTGTTTTTGATTTTTCGTGAAGCCAAACTGGGGGATTATCTGTTGCTGTTTGTCCTTCGTATCCCTCTGATCATTGCCGTGATCGGGGGCTATAATCTTGCGTTAGGTACCTTTGGTTTTGCGATTCCCTGGTCAAAGATTTTTTTATACAATCCCATCATCATGCTCATTGCGACCCTGCCCATCACGCCTGCGGGTTTGGGGACAGGGCAATTTTTTACGATCCAGTTTTTTCAAAATCATGTGAGTCATTCCAATTTGCTCATAGACCCTGTGTCTGCGGCGTCACTTCTTTTGGCCTCCAGTCTCATCTGGTTTCTGGCCAACCAGATCATCAAGGTCATCTTTGGTGTCGTGTGTCTCATTTGGACCAATTCTGCACAGTTTAAAATCTCTGATCGAGCACAGTGAAAAGTCTGTTGCTCAAAATCAACGCCTGTAACACATAGCTACCCCCTGAATAGCGAAGACTCCTATTGTGCTCAGGCCATGTAGTGAACAGGGGGAGTGATGTCTGTCATCCCTGCGTAGGCAGGGATCCTGTGAAAAAAACATGGATTCCAGCATTCGCTGGAATGACAAAATATATTCTCCAAAATCATTAGACACCTTTCTAAAATCTGTTACAATAATAGTTGATGGATAAAAAACTGACGACGAGTCACGACATCAGAGAGTTTTTTTATAAAAAAGTCAAGGAAGCCATCATGATACAAGACGTCCGGGTTTCTGAGGATGTCGAGGTGTATTTGGTGCATGTCCTCGCCTATTTTTCAAAATCAGAAAATTTATTTCGGGAGGATGAAGAGGGGCGGTTGGAATATCGCGCGTTGGCGCTCAAATTATATGATGCCGTTTTTTCCAGTCCGAACGAGAGAGTACAGCATTTGCGTTCTTTGGGCGACACCGCCTTGTATCATGCGGGCGTGTTTTATGAAGGGTTGTTAAGCGGTGTGGTCGATGTGAATTATTACATCAGCATGGGAGGTACCGCGTATTTGTCTTTGGCCAACATGTCGACTCATGTTGGTTCGCACGCGGCCAAAATGTATCATCAGATGGGACAACAATTTAAGGATTTGGTGACGCTGTTGAATGTTTGTTGTGAGAAAGAAGGGACCCCCACAGATATTGACCTGATCAAAATTCTGGATCGCTACCTCCGGACAGGCTCGAAGAGAGACAAAGAAATATTGACCAAGGCGGGGATTGTTCCCGAGGGACTGGGAATAAACACGACGGAACAATAAATCGTTTTTCATTGATGTCAGGCAACTTGGACTATGCAACTGATTGAACTCATACAAGCGCGGATTGAGTCGCTATATGGTATCAAAATTGGCGCCAAGGCAGGTGATTACCTCATTGGCGAGGATGAACTTTTTGAGCTTCTGCCAGCCCATCAACAAACGGTTGTTCCCAAGGAACTTTTTTTGGTCAACCCCGATCCCGACAACGATACGGTCGAAGTGGCCCTGTTTCTGGACAGCAAACTCAAGGAGAATTTGTCCCACCGCAATCCTTTGGAGAGGCTGTGCGCGGAAAACATTGGCGATTTTTGCGCCCTCATTGAGGGGATTTCGCATTTTGTTTGTTATTTGCACAAGGCGCATCTGAACAGGGAAATCACCCAGCTTGAGCTGGAACTGCAGGCGGAAATCGATAAATTTCTGTTGTTGTCTCTGCTCACCTACTCAGATGAAGCCAACAGCTATCAGCTGATCGATGTGTTGTTTGAGGGTTATGCGATCAACGAGGCCTTGGCGCTTGATCAGATTGAGCGGTACGAAACGGCCTCGACGCTGGCCAAAAAATATTGTGCGAGTCTGGCTTGTGACATCAAGGCCAGACGCATCAAAAATCTTGTCAAAAAAATCCGCGAGTTTTACTCCCTCTCCCAGGAAGAAAAGATCAGAATGATTGTTTGTTGAGCGCCCCAAACATTCTTGCTTTTGCCTCCCAAAACCGCTAACCACGGACCATGTTGCCTTTAAATATTTCCCCAGCCGTCAAAAACGCGTTTCAAAAAAACATTCCCGTTGTTGCCCTTGAATCATCCCTGCTGTGTCAGGGAATGCCTTATCCTCAAAACGTGCAGGCGATGTTGCAGGTTGAGCAGATCATTCGTGAACAGGGCTGTGTGCCCGCGACCATCGCGATCAAGAAGGGTGAACTGCTGATTGGTTTGTCCGGAGAGGAAATTTTGTATTTCGGACAAAGGGGCCTGGACTGTGTCAAGGTGTCGCGCCGAGACCTCTCTTTCGTTATCAGCCAGAAGTTGGATGGGGCCACAACGGTGGCCAGCACCATGTTTTTGGCGCAAAAGGCGGGGATTCAGGTTTTTGCCACGGGGGGCATTGGGGGGGTGCACCGGGGAGCGTCGGAGACACAGGATATTTCGGCAGACCTGGTCGAGTTGTCGATGACCCCTGTCGTTGTTGTGTCAGCTGGTGCGAAGGCGGTTCTGGATCTGCCAAAAACCCTGGAGTATCTGGAAACAAAGGGTGTTCCCGTGGTGGGGTATCGCACCCGCGAATTTCCCGCCTTTTACTCGGCTACCAGTGGACACCCGCTCACGATGTGGGTCGAATCGGCCAGAGAGATCGCGGAGCTGTTCCATACCCAGATGAGAGTAGGGCTCAGACAGGGCATTGTGGTGGCCAATCCCATACCCAAGGAATTCGAAATCCCCAAGGAACGCATCGATCGTTATCTGGAAGAGGCCTTTGTCGAAGTGAATGAGAAAAAGATTTTAGGAAAGAACATCACTCCTTACCTGTTGCGGCGCATGTCAGAGCTATCCCAGGGGGAGACGCTCACAGCCAACATCAAATTGCTCGAGAACAACGCGTGGCTTGCCAGTGACATCGCCAAAAACCTCATTTCCGATCTATGACGAACAATGTCTTCAGTTTTTTTTTCGCCTGGCAGAACCTGCTGTTGCTGGTTTTGTGTGTCCCGAACGCATTTGCCCAGACGGGTCCCTCTGTTGAAGTTGACAGAATTGTGATCGTTGAATCGTTGCAGTCTGATCCTTTGCCTTCGGGGTCGATCAAACCCTCCGCGGACATTTCCCTCAAAGCAACGATTCCCAAAACGGAGTCTGCCGCTGATGTGGTGAGTCAGGTGGCGGGTGTGCACATCAAGCGATTTGGGGGGCTGGAGGATGCCACATCCATTTCGATTCGTGGGTCTACCAACGCGGAGGTGAATGTTTTTTTGGACGGCGTGCCTCTGGACACCGCCTCAGCAGACGGTGTGGGACTGGGTCAAATTGCCGCAACCTCCTTGTCCCGCATTGAGATTTTCAAATCAACTTCGCCTTCTGAGCTTGGTGGGAGCGCCATTGGCGGGGTGATCAATCTCAGTTCGAAGAAGGCTGAGCCGGGGTTGAATCAACGCTACGGTTTTGGTTTTGGAAGCTTCATGACGTACGACGGTCTGGCCGAACTGAGTTATGGGGGTGTGAAAAATGATGTGGTGTTTGGTTTCGATGCGCGCCGCACCGATGGCGATTTTATGTATCAGGATAATAATGGCACGCCGCTCAATCCCGCGGACGATCAGGAGGTCAGACGCCAAAACAGTGAAAAGCAGGCCCTTCACCCCCATTTGAACTGGAAACATTATTTTAACGAACGAAATGAAATGACCCTGGCTCAGCATTTTTTTCGGATTGATGCAGGGGTCTCAGGGCTGGGGGCGTTTCAATCCCAGACAGCCGATAAAAGTCTCACCGAGTATTTGGGCAGTGTGGCAATGAAGAGTCGCGGACATTTTGGCGACAAGTCCGCGCTGACGCACAAAACATATTATCGCCTGATCAAATCGCAGTTCTCCGACCCCAACGCAGAGATTGGTTTGGGGAGAGCGCAAGACAATGATAACCTCACGGTTGTGATCGGCAATCGCCATATGTGGCAAACCGATTTTTCAAAAAAGGTGGCAGTGAAAAAGGGGGCAGAGCATGTTTATGAGAGGTTTGCCCCCAGAGATTTTCTGGCGGCTGACCCCGTGGGCAGTACGAGCGCGCGGCACCAACTCAATTTTTTTGTTGAGCCTCATCTGTATCTGTTTGAGCGTAAAGTTCACTTGTCATCGCAGGGCCAGAGCTTGAATGTCTTTTACGACATCAACAACGATGATCCGTCCCTGAATGACAGCGGAACTTTTTTTTCGAACAAAATTGAAAACCAATTCGCAGGCCAAATGGCACTGATTTATTCGCCCTTTTCCGCCTGGCACGTTAAAGTGAGCGCGGGTCGCGAGGTGAGGTTGCCGAAGTTTGTCGAGCTGTTTGGGGATCAGGGCTTCGTGTTGGGCAACCCACAGCTATCCAGCGAGAAGAGTTTTAAGTATGATATTGGTTTTGAGGGAGCAAAGTCCTTTGCAGGTTTTGTCAACAAAATCACTGTGGGGGTTGCTCTGTTCGAAAATCGCATTGACGATCTCATTCAGTTCGAGATGGCCAGCGGTTACGCGCGCGCATCCAATATTGGTGAGGCCCGGATCAGGGGGGCAGAGGTGATGGGGAGCCTGCGGTTTTTTGAACACTTGCTCCTGACATCAAACTACACGTATCAATGGCCAGAGGATCAATCGGTCAATGCGGGAAGATTTTTGGTGGGCCGACCCAGACATGAGGTCAACACCAGGATTGGTTTTGATCGAAAGGGTTTTTCGGCTGGAGTGCATGCCAATTACCTCGATGCACAGTATTTGGACGCGCTGAACACACAACGGGTTGATGACCGGCTGGTGATCAGCGCGGACGCAGGATACCTGCTCAAACAAAAATACCGGTTGGGTTTTGAGGTGAAAAATCTAACGGCCTCACAGGTGGTGGATGCTGTGGGGTTTCCGCTACCGGGGCGCAGTTATTTTGCGCGATTGGATTTGTTTTTGTAGAAAAGGGAGATCGCGGCTACTGAGACCTGTTATTCAGAGGTGATGTACTCGTTTTATGAAAAAAAATATTTTGATTATCACTTTAATATCATTATTCATTACCATGACAGAATCCGCCTTTGCGGCCCCCTTTTTTCTGGTGGGGGATGGTCGGCTTGCGATCAAAAATGTTCATACGGGCAAGGAGGTTTCTGTCACCTATTTGAACGAGGATGGTTCGCTTAAGGACGAGGCGTTTTTGCAGATCGATTCTGTGTTCGGATTTCCCACAAAACAAAAGGGCGAGAACGTATCGCGCCGCCTGATTGCCCTGCTGGATTATTTTGTGGACCTGGTGGCCAAGAACCAAAAGGTGTTGCTCACCAGCGGATACCGTAGCCCCGAATACAATCAAAAACTCAGGGATCAGGGGAAGGTCGCGGCCAAAACGAGCGCACACCTGGATGGCCTGGCCCTGGATTTTTATTTGGAAGGACGCGACGCGGCAATGGCAAAGGCCCTGTGGGAGTCTATCAGACACATGAATTGTTGCGGGGTGGGACACTATGGCGGGAGGAACATTCATCTGGATGCGGGCAGGCCGCGGTTCTGGGAACAAGCCACGTCAAAGGTGTTCACGGACGCGTCCGCGCACAACAAGACGATTTATTTTTCGACGGAGTATGATCGCTACGTTTCGGAAAGTTCCCTGCGGACGTTTTTCACATCTGTCAGCGATTTTGGTTATGGGATCCGCAATCCCCTCACATTGGTCACTGACGATGAAAAACAGCAAAAAGTGACCACGCTTAAACTCGCGACGTCACAGAAGGAAAATTGTTTGTTGTTGAATGACCGCCTTCAGACGAGATTCATTCACGCCAACCTGCCCCCCATCGAACCCGGGCGTTATCGCGTGCGTGTGGATTTTTGCGAAAAGCCTTTTGCCGACATGCCCGATTTCGCCGTGTCGAATCCGATTGTAATAGAATAGGGCCCTCTCACACCACCTGGCCCGTCTAATCCTGTTCGAAGGTCACGCTTTGGCAGGTCGTGTCATCGCAAATGCAATTGGAATTGGCCACACCAGAGATGCCCTTAAGACGTGCTCAGCTCCACATCCCCCACGGCAAAATTCCGACACCATTGTTTTTTTGTGGTGCAGTGACTATTTCGGTTGGACCAACCAGATAACCGATCTTACTGCCGAGTTTTTTCATGGCTCCCATGAGGGGACGGGCTTCCCATGAGAACTGTTTTCCAAGACCCGTTGTGGTGCCGACGATGCGAAAAGGAATGTTGTTCAAAACAGCATCAACGGGCTGACCTTGAGTTGATTTGTAATAAAGTTTTTCAAAGGGAAGCCCCGGTGTATGACTCAGCCACTCGTTCCAAAGAAAATGTCTGACCAGGCTGAGGAAGTTGGCCTCTCCAGCAGTGTTTCCCAGCAAGTAAGCCAGCAACCCCGAATCAAAAAATAACCAGACCTCGCGACCCGTCCCCAACGGATGACATGAAATTTTTCTTAAGAGAAAAATGTCTTCCATGGCCGAAAAATATCGCCTGACCTTCCGTGCGTTTTGCGCAAAATGTTTCAGGCTGGGGAGTTCACCCTCGCCAAAAACGGTGGCCAGGCGGTTGATGAGGTTGAGTGCCAGGTCGGGATCGTAACCGCCGCGCGCAAACTGTCTGGGAAGATCGCGATGCAGTGTGGTGTCAAGCCACGATGACCAATAAAGATGGCGCTGTTCACTGGCGTGTAAAAAGGCAGGGACTGGCATGCCGCCGGAAACAACGGACTTCGTCACGAGTGACAAATCAAAGCGTGGCGCTTTCTGGGATTGAGTTGGATTTGCCAAATCCTTGATCGTAAAAAAGGGTTTTTGATTGAGCTCGGCCAGCGTCATGGGCGTAAGAGACACAGCGCCCAAGCGACCCGTGAGGCTTTCGCGAATGCCAATCCGCAACGAAAAATTGCTGGACCCCGTGAGGTAATAAAGTCCGGGAACACGTTTTTTGTCTACCTTGAGTTTGAGTGAATCAAAGAGCTGTGGCGCTTTTTGCACTTCGTCGATCACCACAGGCGTGCTCAATCGGGAGAGAAAAAGGTCGGGTGAGCGCTGAGCCTCCTCCCTGAGCAGTGCCTCATCGAGCGAAATCATATTTTCAACACCCAACAGCTTGCTGAGCAGGGTCGTCTTGCCCGATTGTCTGGGACCCAAAACACCCACCAAGGGCCAAAGCGAAGCCAGTTTTTTGATATTTGCGAGAACATGACGTGTGCGGAGGTGGGGCATGCCCCCATTATACAGCATCAGCGATCAAAATGCCAACAATAAACGACATTGGATGCTGTTTATTATTGGCATTTTATGATCTTTTGATTTTTTCACACCACCTTCCCCGGATTGAGCAATCCCTCAGGATCCAATTCTTTCTTGATGGCCTTTAAGACCTCGATGCCCACAGGGGTTTCTTCCTGTACCATCCACTTTTTGTGATCGTATCCGACGCCGTGATGATGGCTCAGGGTGCCGCCTTGACTCATGATCACATTGGTGGCGAGGTCTTTGATCTCTTCCCACTGGGCAATTTCGTGTCCCCGCTTTTGCACCCCCATGAACGTGAAGTAGAGCGAAGCCCCGTCCTTATAGGCGTGTGACAAATGACAGGCCATGAGCAGTTGATGGGATTTTTGCTCAAAAAAGGCCAGCTTCATGGATTCGTAAATGCCCAGGAGCTTGGACCACGGGGCGGCGGTCTCGAGCGTGTCGATGAAGAAACCATGGTCCATCAGATTGTCTCGAAGATAAGGAAGTTCAAACCGGTCTTTTTTCCATTTTGCGGCAAATTTTCTGGGAACAAGTTTTCCATGTGTTGAACGGATGAGGGACCTGATTTTATCGAGATGAAAATTGGTGTGCGTGGTTTGTCCCTCTGAGGCAATCAGCATGAAGCAGGGATGGTTGCCCAGACCCTTGAAGTTGAACCAATGCGGAAGAAGTTTTTTCTGCCATTTTTTTGAGAGCATCAGGTCCAGAAAAAAAGAGGTCTCATCGGCATCCGACAGACGCACGACGCTGGGAGTGATGTCTGCCTGCATGATTGTCCGCACACAGGTGAGCCCTTGCTCAAAGTTTTCGAAAAAGGCACAGCTGAATTTTTGTGACTGAGGCAGGGGATGGATTTTGAGTACCGCCTCAGTGATGATTCCGTAAATGCCCTCGGAGCCCAGCAGGAGATGCTTTAATGACGGACCTGTCGCGGAGGCAGGGACCTGGTGTGTTTCGATCACGCCTTTCGGTGTGTGGATGACGAGTGATTGCACCATGTTCTCAATTTTTCCATATTTGGTGGAGTTCTGTCCTGCGGAACGCGTGGCGAGCCAGCCGCCCAATGTGGAGAATTCGAATGATTGCGGGAAATGCCCGAGCGTATAACCCTGCCGATTAAGTTCGTTTTCGAGCTTGGGGCCAAATATTCCTGCTTGGGCACGGACCGTTCGTGCTGTGTGATCTATAGACAAAAGACGATCCAGCTTGGTCACATCTACGACCACGATGGTGTTGTTGACAGGGCCCACGCATTCGGTCCCACCCACCACCCCGGACCCGCCGCCAAAGGGAATGAGCGTGATGCCCAGTTTTTTCGCGTCTACAAAAAGGGAATCGAGGTGTTTTGCGTCTTGCAAAAAAAGCACCCCATCGGGAAAGCGGGCAAGGGTATTCGTTCTGATTCGGATCAGGTCACGATAACTTTTACCGGCCGCATGAAACAGGCGATCTTCGTTTTTCAAAGAGAGCCCCCTCTCCTTCCATCGCGCGATGAATTCCTCGGATAACTTTGTTTTGGGAATAGAAAATTGTTCAACGGTTGGCGGGATCTGTTTGGGAGCCAGTGTGTTGAGCGCGAAACGTTGTGCGAGCAGGTGCAGAAATAGAGAGGCCTTGTGGGGATCGTATTCGTGATTTTGATACCCCCATCCCCAATAACGATTTTGGTTTTTGTCGGTGGTTGGCATGTCGAGAAGCATAATTGCTCAAGGGACAACGGTCAACGGGTAACGAGTAACGAGTGATGGGTGAAGTTATCCGTGTGTGCTTAGTACCATTACGGTACTGGGCGTGTTCACGTGTTCACGTGTTCACGTGTTCACGAAGAAGGCAAAAGGCACAGGGAGCAGGGTTCAGGGTATCATTCAAATGGTGATGGTGATCGGGCCGCTGAAAATGCGGGACAATTCGTTTTTGATTTCGGTCAATCTGTCTTTGGATGTTGGGATCAGGCCAGCATGAGGCGTTTGACGGGAGATGGTGTACAGATCAACGCGCCTTGGATTCAGTCCCGAAAAATGTTCTACCCATTGTTCTATGGAGTCGCGAGAGTCGTTTCCCCCCAGCCCTCCAAAAACGCAAGATTGAATGACCAGATTGTTGAGGTGTACGATAATATTTTTTACATCCGGCCAAGAAAAAGCCTTGGGTGGTGAATTGGTGATCGCTAGTTGGGGATCCAACTTTACACAACATTCTTCGAGAAGAGATAAGGCGTCGAAAACAACTTGCTTCTGAATGGTTGTCCCATTGGTAAAACAAACTATGGGCGTCGTGTTAGAAATCTCATCACGCGTTCGAATGACCTGGGAGACAATGTTGGCGAAATCTGGATGCAACGTCGGTTCTCCGTTTCCGCTGAAAACGATACTGACCTGCTGATGTGGCGCGGTGTTGACGTGCTTCGTCAGTAAACGGGCGAGCTCTTTTGCAATGAGTTCCTTAACGGGAAATTCGGTGTTTGCGCTGGGCAATTTCTTTGTAGACCACCCCAGCTGACAGTAAAGACAGTCAAACGAACAGGTTTTTTCGCCTGACGGCAGGAGATTAATGCCAAAGGTCGTTCCATAACGACGCGACTTGACAGGGCCATACACAGGAGAAAAAACAATATCATGCCCCGATGATGGATTGATTTCAGAAGCTGTCATGCTATGAGAAATACCCTCCTAGAAATTCGCAGTTGAGGAATCTACGCCCCTTAACAAGTAGGGAGCAGGCCCCAAACAAAAAAACCAACGCATCAAAGCTATGGTTTTATGCAGATCATACGGAGGGGGGAGTGCTTGATGGTAGGAATATTACCCTACGAAAAGGTAGATAACGGCAGCGATGAGCAATACGATCAGTAAGATAGTTGTGGTGTTGAGTTTCTTCATAGTGTTCCTCTTAGGAAGTTAGTGAGTTAATTGTTCGCACGAGTCTATTATAACTAAAGCCATAGCGCAAACATTTTTTGCGTAAATAATGGTTATTAGTTAACAAAACAAGAGAAAAATAACGCAGCTGTCTCTCTTTGAGAAAAACCCATTGTCTTTTTTCTGAGTCCATGCTCTCCAGCAGACATCTGGAATAAAATTGTGTAGGGTCCTTATTGGACACAAACCGATAGGGGCGTATATTATTTTTTCAGTCAAGACGGTGGTGGAACACAGTCCGCTTTTGTCAAGACTTCCTCCGTGCTTTGCGTAGAAAGCCAATGAGAAATGTGGGCTTGGTCCGCCATGTCAAGGAGGATGTATGGGTAATAAATATCTTTGTCCAAAATGCCGTGGGCGTTTAGACGTCCATGAGTATGTTGCTTTCACTGCGCAGGCAAAGGACGGCGATCGCGGTCTTTTGCTACTGAGTCCTCACTTGGGGAATTACGATGTCTGGCACAATGACAATTTTCGATACCAACAAGGCGATCTGGTAAAATATTTCTGTCCCATCTGTCATAAAAATCTGACAGCGATCGAATTTCATGAACATCTGGTTCGCATTCACATGGTAGACGGAGACAACATTGAGCACAACGTGTTGTTTTCGGGCGTGGCCGGTGAAGAGGCGACTTACAAGGTTCGCGATGATGAGATAGAACCTTATGGTCAGCACTCCAACCAGTACATGCAATATTTCATCAGCGCCAGGATGTGAGTTTTGCCCGACTCCACAGACACCACGAGTTTTCATGTGAGGCACCACAAGAACCTGTGGCATCACTCAGCTTAACAGAGGTGAGGTGATTTTGTGTGTCCAGAGGGACTCCAGTTGCCCCCATTGTTGGGCTAAAGCGCTGGTGTTTGTGGTGGTTTGTTGACTCAATAGCCTTTGCAGGATTTTCGAAGGGCTGATGAGATAGAGTTGTTGTGTGCTCACCAGACAAGACAGAAGCTCTTGGTCTGGTTGAGAAAGATCCCACTGTGACAGGGCTTCCAAACGTCGAAGCAGGTCATTGGTGAATGTTGACAATGTTTGGGTGAGCGCCAAAGCTGTTTTGGTTTCTTCGGCGTCGCGTGGCGAAATTTCTGTGAGGGCCAGCCCCAAGCTAAAGACAAACCGGGCCAGTCGCAGGGTTGTCCAGGGTTCCGGGCTTTGTGGCAGGAGCCCCTCAATACAAGCCCTGTCAGACCGCATTTCTCGTATGTCTTCAGATATCTTTCGTGCGATTGTGTCCAAAGTATTTTCTGCGTGTGACTGGGCCGTTCCAGAAAGGGGGAGGGTAAGCATGTCTTGGATGCGAGTGAGTGTGTGTTCATGGCTGATGGAAGTTTTTGTCCATAAGGCCTCAAAGGTTTTTTTGTGAAGCGCTATATAATCCTCACGGCTGAGTTGAGTCATGTCATCAAAGCCCATATGATAAATAGCGTTCAACATGCAGTCAAAACTGGTATCATCGATGAATGCATAATGTGGAAGACCAGACGCTTTTAGTTTGTTTGCCACAGCAATCTCGACGGCCAGCCTTGCAAAAGAATGATAACGTAGGCGTGCCTGAATGGCCGCAATGTGCTTGATGGCAGAAGGTTGGCGGTAGGGCGGTGTCTGAAAACTCAGCATTTGAGTTTTTCCCCAAAGAACTGTGAGTCGACCCATAAAGACATGCGCAACGCAGTGGCATTTTTTGGTAATAATAGTGGTTTCCTCCTCTCCATTGGAGTGGCGATAGTGTGGGTTCTTGAATTCGCTCAAAGAACTTAGTGATGCGTTGATGTTCTTGAGGCCATAAGGACGGAAATCGCCCCAGTCTACTGAGGCAATCAGATCCATGATGTCGTATGCCGTGCCTTGTGTGTGGGCATCGAGCAATTCCACAACCTCAAGCCCTTCTCTCAAATCAACTAGTTCCCTGACATGCCACTGACCGATGTTTCTTTCTGCTGAGGGTCTTGTTTCCTGAATTAAAAAACCAGCATTGAATAACGATATGTGGAGGGCGCAGATGTCGGGATCGGTAAATTGTGATCTGATTGAAGACAGCGCCCCGCGCTCATCATTGCGTGTGTTCTCAAATTGTTCCGGCACTACAAAGCGACCTTCTTTGCGCCAAGCCAACAGTTCCTCCACGTTTTGAAAATTCAGGGGAACACCACCACAGATGTGGTGCGTTTTTACAAGACTCCATTGCGCCCGAAATTTAATGGGATCGTCGGGAAAGGGGTGTTCGGCGCGTGCTGATGAAAATGAACTGACGGATTCAACGAAGGCATTCAGGCTTTGTGTGTCGGCAATACCGGTCAGGGTGACAGAAGGCGAGCCGTGATTCATGTGTGGAAGTAATTTAGTCAGCAGGGGATTTGTGATGAACATGCGTGTTTCCTCGGAGTATGACAGTCAGAAAATTCCCTCTTGGGTATTATCGGCAACGAGGTGAAAATGTTGTGTTTTTTTTCTTTGGTTTTGTAAAGAAAAATCCGAAGTGGGGGGTGTGGTTGTAATGGTATGAATTTATTAAAAAAACTTGCTATTCTATGCAAAAAGTGTAAAAATTCGCCCACTCTTTTGAGGTCACCGAAAATATTTTTTGGAGACCTTCTCAGGCAAGCTTGGTCATGGGCCAATCGTGATCAAGTTGTATTAACAATTTAAGGGGGAAAAATGAAAAACAACACAAGGATGATGTTACTTGTGGTTTTGTTACTGAGTTCCGTTGTCTATTTGTTTGTCTCTTGCGGCGGCAGTAGCACCACAAATGCAGATGATAATGATCCAGGGGTCACGGGAACGCCACAGTACACCACAATTGATGAACTGCCCACGGCTCTCACGCGTGTGGTCAGTGCCGAAACAGCGACAAGTTTATCGGCTTTGGTGAAGCCGAAGCACGCGATAGGTTTTGGCGATTCCTACGATGATGTGACGGGGGCATTCGTTCCTGGCACGACCAGCATGGCGGCCTGTGAAACTTACAACCAGACCAAGTGGGCCTTGAGTCAGGCCAGTCAGGGCGATACGGTGATGTGCTATGTTCAGCATGTTTGGGAGGCTATTGCTGCCGATGCCAACCACCTCTTGCATAACGACGACATCTACGATGGTGACTGGCACACATACGATCTGGTTAGCCCAGAAGGCGAAGAGCGACCGGACCTGATTCGCATGAGACTCACCAAGGATGATGATGGGTTCATTACGGGCTTTACCATGTTTGCCTGTAAAGAGGGCGTGCAACAGATGTATCTCAATCAAACAATCGATACCACAACAGGTGAATTCGACATGACCAACATTTCGACCTACGAAAGTCCGGAGGGACATGGTTCAGAAAAGGCCGTGGTGAGTGGGGTTGTGAACGAACTTGGTTACTTCGAAGGGACCAAGAATATGACCATGGAATTCGAAGGGCAGTGGGGAACTGATACCAGCAGTGGGCATATGGACTTTACGCAGACAGAGGACGGTGGCTCAATCAATGGCATCATGACAGGTGAGTATGATAATGGCGATTCAATAGGCACCTACGAAAATAAGGCCTACAGCATTTTCGAACTCGTTGATTCCAACACTGGCGACACCTATTCCATTGCCAATCTGGCTTTGGGTGCGGGATCTGCTCATTATGGCATGTCGGGAACATGTGATGAATGTGGCCCAGAAGGCTGGGAAGATTCCGGCACAGAATCCTGGAGTGCCTCTGCAGGGTCTCCTGTAGAAGACAGCAACGATTATACCGATAGTGCTGACGATGTGGACCTCCTCACGGCGGAGGACATTTCTGAGCCTTCGTTTGGCAGCAACACAGTTGATTGTGTCGCGCTCGCAGCTGATACCGATGGTGAGATTGATTTTGAAGATCTGGATGTCAACCCCGAGGCCGCGTGTGAACAAGTGGATCACAATCACGTTGATTGCTGGAACTTGTTGAATGATCAATAAGAGAGGCTTCTGGTTTGATCATTTGTTGGCTGTATTTCAAGGGGGGGGCCCC
>CAZGMS010000107.1:0-2833 GCA_964526915.1 uncultured Nitrospirales bacterium | reverse complement strand
GCCCAGATGCAAGGCGCCCGCAAACCCGCAAACGGAGCGTACACGGAAGTACGTGAGTATTGCGGGTGCAGTGGGCAACACCGCAGATGGGTAGTTTTTAGAGGGCCCTACAATAATCATTTGTCTAGTTACGCCGAAATTGATATTGTCCTGGAATGGGAAACGTTGTTTTCAATCAATTATCAGAAATCGTTACAGCCATTATTGTGTCTGTAAACCCAAAGAAGATTTTCTTGTTTGGGTCTTTTGCAATGGGCAGTGCTACACCCGATTCCGATTTAGATCTGCTGATCATCACTGGGAACGCAATCACCAGTTTCAAAATCCGCCGAAAAATCATCTCGGTTATCCGAAGTGTGTTGTCTCGTTTTAGAATTCCAAAAGATATTCTAGTGTATGACGAAACCGAATTAAATAAATGGTCCAAATCACCTAATCACATTATTGGACGAGCCCTGGCCGAAGGGAAGCTACTCTATGAAAGACCTTGAATACGCACAAACAATGCTCACACAGGCAAACAAGGATTTCAAAGCCCTGCTTAACATGCTGGACGAAACGCTTTTTGAACCCGAAATATTCGGTTTTCATGCCCAACAGACAATCGAAAAAGCACTCAAGGCCTGGCTGAGTTTCTTGGGTGTCGTTTGCCCAAAAACACATGATCTGGAAATGCTTTTTGCATTACTCGAAGACAACAAAGTACCCATACCGGATCAGTTTCGGTCTCTGACTGATTTCACGGATTTCGCCGTGCAATTTCGTTACGAGGCCTTCACAGATTTTTCCGACGATGATTTCGACAGACAAAACATCGTTTCTACAATTGGTGCCTTCATTCAATATGTAAAAGAACAAACAGGCGGTTAGTGCTTTGGCTGTTATTTTTTACCCACGCTCCCCTTCCCCATTGCCCATTGCCATCTCGTAGGGGCGAGTCTCGACTCGCCCTGTATTGCTCTGCCTTATTGATTACGCACAATTATCACCATAAGGTGCCAGTCAACAATCGAACAAAAAAGTGCCACCCTGTACCGATAACTGGTACACAGGCCATTGCGGCAATTGCCGGTTGCAACAATTGCGCAATTATCCCCCTCCCCCCTTTGACCCATTGACCCTTTGACCCTTTGACCATTTGACCCATTCGCTTTTCGCCCCCTGCCCTGAGCCTGTCGAAGGGTTCCCCCTTATGCCTGACGCCTTTTCCTGAACGTTTTTGCTCTTTACACCGGTAAATTTCTAGTGTAGAGTTAGAAAATGGCCGGTATCAAAAGAAATTTATTTAACAAAATCAACAGGTTGTTAGAATCATTCCCAGTAGTCATAATCCTTGGCGTGCGCCAGTGTGGCAAGACGACCTTGGCAAAACAAGTCAGACCAGATTGGTATTTTCTTGATCTGGAAAAATCATCTGACTTTAGAAAACTTGTTGATGACTTCGATTTTTTCTTTAAAGAACACCCTCAACACGTCATCATCGATGAAGCCCAGCAATCACCCCAACTCTTCGAAGAATTGAAGGCAGTGATAGACAATGACCGTTCGCAAAAAAACAGATTTTTGCTCACCGGTTCAAGCTCCCCTCTTTTAATCAAAAATGTTTCCGAAACCCTGGCTGGCAGAGTGGGCATTGTCGATTTGGGGACTTTTAAAATTAACGAGATATACAAAAAACCTCTTTCTGCTTTTTACAAAATTTTTGAATCACCCCTGGACCCACACACACAAGAACAACTTCTCTCACTCAAAACAGCGCTGACACACGATCACGTCATGAACACCTTTTTGAAAGGTGGCTATCCCGAACCCGTGCTCGCAAACAACAACACCACCTACCGACTCTGGATGCACAATTATTATCAAACCTATTTTCAAAGAGACCTTCGCGCGCTGTTCCCCAGACTGGATTTTGTGAAATATCAACGTTTCATCACCATGTTATCGGCTTTAACGGGCACGATCATCAACAAATCCGAAGTGGGTAGTTCGCTCGACACCTCCGAGGTGACTGTTCGCGACTATCTGGACATCGCTCAAGGAAGTTTTTTTTGGCGAAGCATTTTGAGCTTTGAAAACTCTGTGAGTCAATCAATTGTAAAAAAACCAAAGGGCAATTTCAGGGATTCCGGATTGGCACATTATCTGCAAAACGTACAGACCAGAGAAGAACTCATCAATCATCACCACGTCGGAGCCAATTTTGAGGCGTTCGTAACCGAAGAAATTATAAAAGGCCTGGACGCGACTCTCGTGACAGGTTGGAATTATTTTTTCTACAGAACAAAACACGGAGCAGAAGTCGATTTGGTCTTGACCGGCCCTTTCGGCGTGCTTCCCATAGAAATCAAGTTTGGCATGAACACTTCGCCAAGACGGTTGGTTTCTCTAAAAGAATTCATTGCGAAAAACAATTATCCCCTGGCCTTGGTCATCAACAACGCAGATAAAATCGAAAGACTTGCCAGCAACATCATTCAACTTCCGGCGACTTTCTTGTAACGTCCCCCATTGCCCATTGCTACAATTGCACCATTGCCCCCCTCCCCCCCTTACGCCTTACGCCCTAAGCCTTGCGCCTTACGCCCACGTAAACACATGAACACTTGAACCCGTCCCCCATCCCCCATGACTCGTTACGTCGCTACCAATCATGTCAATTGATCATTGATAATGTCCACGATGATCTGCTACTATGTTTGCGGGGGGTAGCGTAAATAACATGAGTCCTACCGTATTAAGAATCAAGGGATACCGATTCTATTTTCTGTCTAATGAAGAAGATAGGATGCATGTGCACATCACTTGTGCCAATGGGGAAGCAAAATTTTGG
>CAZGMS010000106.1:0-19913 GCA_964526915.1 uncultured Nitrospirales bacterium | reverse complement strand
TGACAAATCGAATTCATCTTCCTTTTCACCTCCCCCTTCTGTCTCGTTTCCCTGCGCCTCATCACCCATCCGATTGACTTCATTGATATTTGCCTGTTCTTCATTTGATGGCGTCTTCACAGGTTCTGTTTGGTTTGAAGGTCTCTGCGTATTAGTTTCTGAATTGGTTGTCGTTGGGGCCTGGTCTTGCGGAGGTTGGTTTGAACCACCAGAAGAAGTCTTCTCTTGGTTCTGCGGTAATGTGAGTCTTAAATTGAATTTGCGACTTTTTTCATCATATTGAATATAATAACAGCTACCTGTATTAGGACAAAACTGTGCATTAGGGCCACCAAGACGTGCAATATTTACGGCTGTTGGATCATTGTCGACATTGGCTTGCGCTATTTCCATTTGCCGAGTCATATTATCAATATTTTCATTGACCTCAGTTTTAACTTTGTCAAAATTCCTCAGGTCTTCATAGATATGCACGGCATCGAATACAATCGTGGCATTCCCTGTTTTTTCTGGAAGGCCCGCTATGAACTTGCCGATCTCCGCAATTGCAGATTCTCTTTTTTTTTTGTCCTGAATTTTTTCTGCTATATCGACCATATCAAGAATTTTTGTCAGGTTTCCAGCCACTGGAACAAAACCCAAAATCGATCTGACCACTTCGTCAGATATGTGATTATCAATCTGCCTTTGTCGCAAATATTCCAAATCGTTTTGTTGGGATTGATTAAGAATAGGCTGAGATTCTCCCGTCGATTGCCTAATTGACGGTCCTAAATCGGGAACAACAAGAAGGCCTCCTGGCTCAGCAACTACGGATTTTGCGATAATATCTCTGTACGCGGATGTCTTTTGTTCGTCGCTCACAACCAGTGATTCCAAATAGACCGTATTGTTAAGTTGCTCTTGAAGGGCGCCTGCAGTGACAGAAAGATTTTCCATCGCCCCTTCCATTGAGTTATACATGTCAGGTTGAATCCCCTGCTGTTTTGGCAATAAATTATAGGTGATGTCCTTGATTTTGGAGTTTTGGCTCACAAAATCGCCACCAATTCTCTGAAGCTCCTCACTAACCTGTTTAGGAGCTCGTGCAGACTTTTTTATCACCTCATCGTTTAATTCACGAATTTTTTGATTCACGGCTTGAATGGCTGTTTGTATTTTTTTGCTCTCACTGGGAGACAAATTTCGATTTGGATTACATTGATAAATTGTTTCTTCGAGTTTGCGTAGAGCATCCTTGTATTCCTGGTATTTTATTTCAATAGAGCCAGAAGGGGACCCTCCCGCATACGCCACACGCGGCAACACTGGTGAAAAGATCCATTGCAACGCCTGAATTCCATAATGCAAAACGCTGTCTGAGTACGAATCCGAGTTATTTGCACTCACATACGTATCTGCTGGCGCAAAGCCCTCATCAGCCGAAATATCTTCGCACACATCATCCGCTGCCGGTGTTGCGTCTTCATCAACACACTCCAAGATTTCTTCGTTTATCGAATATGACAAATCAGAATTGAATTGATTCAAATAATTTGATTCAACGGTCATAAGTTCTCCTCTTGTATTAAATGCACACACCTCTCCATAATGCATTCGGCGTGCCAACGCTGTTGCGTGTGTTTTTGTTGGATTATTTTCTGCGCGGCGATCGGGATGGTCAGACCATTTTACACCGCTGTAAAATCCCTATGACAGTAACATCTTGATGATGCGAATTTTTTGGGTGTTTGGGGTATTAGGACAAATCCAAGAATTCAAAAATCCCCTTAAGGGCTGTGTCCAGCGACATTGAGCCACATTGATAATTGGGATAAGTATTGGCTGAATCGTCATCCTTGGTCAATCGCAACCGACACGTCTCAGCAGAGCCTCTGGCATTGAATGTGAATTCAACCATCTTGCTGTGTTTTGCGCTCACATCCACAGCTGTTTGGTATTCTGAGACCACGTCGCAAGTCATGTGTCCATTTTCGTCGGGAAAATTCTCGCAATGACGCATCGGTGTTCTTATGAATATTTCTTGCTCGCGAGTTATCTCACGACTGTTGATGACGTTCGTTTTCACCAGAGACAAAATCTTTGTTGGATGATCTGCAAAAGTGTATGAATCCCGCGTGTGGTGAGTCTCTGTTTGGTTTTCTATAGTAACTGTTCTCCAGTTTTCCATGAATGGGCCAACCCCTAAGCCAATAAGAAGCACTTTTTCTTCTAGGGACATTTTCCCGGAATCTGGGACATACAAATCACAGGCACAACCAGCTCGCTCTGCGCCATTTGAGCTATGTTCTGTTGGTGTTCCATACACATTTGGTGCGGCATAGAGGCGACAATCACAACGAGATTGATTGCCTAAACCGTAATCATTAATCGCACCTTTCTTCTCAGTTCTTTCATCCCTGGTGACACCACGGCTCCTCCGCGAAAGAATTTCGAGAAATGAATAATCGAGTAACGTATCCATGACCTCCTGTACCGATCTATGATCGTATGTTGATACTGCGGTTGCCATCGTCCCCTCCTATTTTGCAAGTTGTCCCAACAATGCCTCTTCACTCACCAAATCAGGGCCAAGAGTGCGGCAGGGATCGATCGCATCTTCGGCAATGTATTTCTCGAGTGAAATCGCGAGCCCCGACCGCAACGCCGCACCCTTGCATGCCGCAGAATCACACTGTCGGACGGTTGTGAATCGTTCATCTCCCTTTGTGATGCTGATCTGATCACGACCCTCTGTTTGTCGCACGCATGTGAGATTAGCAGACCAGATTTCATCTCTGGCATAAGAACCCCATGTTCTCGGATCGTATCTGCGACCCAAGACCTTTGTGACCTCACCGCAATAATACAATCCAAGAGGAGTAGCCGCGCGACAATCAAACAAAATGTAATTATTATTGGCCGGGGCATAAAACACGCGCACCAATGTATTGAGCGAATCAGCCGAAAAACTAAAATCAGTTGATGATGGCGTTTGGACATCAGTACGTTCATGTTGCTCATCACGGTTTTCTGCTATTGAAAGCTTTGCCAATGTCATTTCACCCATACACACCTCCTTTTTTATCCTGGGGCTTTTGGAAACACTTCCTTCAACCCGAAACTCGATGGTAATATTTCTCTTGGGGCTCTCGGCCAATCACCTTCCCGCTCATTTCTCATCATCTCTTCTATGATACGATGCGACTCTCTACGATAGTTGTCCAATGTCGGCTCAGCGACTTCCTCCAATATTCTCCCGGAACTCACTAGAAACATCCCCTCTTTAAATTCTTCCCATTCTGTCTGTGGTTCTCGAGTAGATTGATCGGCAACAAACATCATATTGACTACCCCACCTTCTCTCATGACGTTTGAGTATTGTCTGATTGCAGGGTTCACTTGTTCCAAAGGGACGGTATGTACACCAAAACTGGCGAGCCCTGTTTCTGCAACACAAGCACTGATCTGAGTGGCCTGCACCTCCCAAATCCCGTCGCGTATGGAAATATTATTCCATTCACGTTGTTCACGTTCAACATACAGTCCCGCAGAGTCAACCAATTCCTCGCATGCCCTGTTTCCCAAGGGTTCGGCACTGGCACAGTATAGCACATCGTATGAACCAGGCACTCTCTGCCCTGTGGTATAGAATACTCTAATAAATGATATCACAGGTTTTTGTGAACTTTCTCGATAATCGGCATAACATCGCGATCCCGATTTTTCCCTGACTTGAATTGTCGCCGCCTGTGCCTGTGATGGAGATAACAACCACCCCAAAGGTGTAATGGAGAACAGTGTCGACATGATTCTGGACGGCAAAGAATGAGTCGTGCGCATCGCATCTTCCGACGTTACCATAGCCTCCTCGTCATTTATCGTGGCAATGCGCTCATCCTCACACTGGTTATCAGCTGATGAAGGGGCCAGACACACGCCCTCCGCAGGCCCTCCAGGAGCATCAATACACACAGACGTAATTTGCGACATATATTTCTCCTTTCACTTTTCATTAAAGCCCCTCCTTTAACAACCTACGCATTCTGCGTGCCAACAACGCAAAATAATTTGTATCAATATAACAGCACCCTATCAGCGAGCTGGTTATTGATGTCGGGTCATCTGTTAACCTGGTTTAACTGATTATGTTAATTACGCTTAACACTTAGCGTCGTTCCAAAGACCGCATTCAAGAACACGCAATAGAATCAACAACAATTATTTCATTCTTATTGGCACAGCGTTTGCTGTTTACCATGGCAGACCCTTATTACAGGAGGATATTATGGATACACATCTACAAAGCATTAATACCGTGGCAGATCAGCTCTCTGTAGTTTGCGAGGACCAGAATTGTGTTGCTGAGGACACTCGTTCACCAACAGACCAATTCATCAAAAATGTCACCTCAACTGTATTTGAAGGATTGGAATTTGTGATCAAGCTCAACCCCATTTACTGGCTCTTCGCACCGGGTAGTGCCTATGCCGATGAAATAGATGAAGACGAAGCAACCCAAAGGGCTAGGACACTACAAGAAAGGGCAAACAAACCGGATACGTCATCAAACGATAATACTGACAATGAAGTCGAGGAACCAACCGAACACGTCGAACAAAGTCCACTTGATAGGGGTGATACGGTAAAAGAGGAAATTGACGAAACCGATTCTGGTGGAACAACTCAACTAACACCGTATCAGCAGGAAATGGAAAATACCCTGCGCGCATGCCGTGGTAATTGTGACCGTGAGTTGGCTGAAAAAGATCATGAACTGTGGGAAAGAGACAAGAGACCGAGCTCAACGTCACCAACATCGAGTTCATCATCATCATCATCATCTTCTTCTTCTTCTTCTTCCACTTCCTCCTCCTTACCATCCAACTCCGTCACATCAGTGACTGATCCCAAAACATTAAAGACAAACCTGATCATTACCAAAGACGGGAAAACCTATACAATCCCTCTTAATGACCCAACCCAGTTATTTGTCCCTGACAATTACGATAATGGTCCCGCCATCAGGGTGCTACCAGATGGTTCAAAAGAGGTTCAAATACTGAGCCAGGCTCAAATTGACGACCTGGATCAACAAAAAAAAGACAGACTATCAAACATGGTAAATGATGAGGCCATTAAACTGATCATTGATGCTTTGCCTATGGGCAAAGCTGGCAAGATACTTTCCGCAATAGAAGATAATAATGACATCCGCTCTGTAAAATCAGGTGCTGACAAAGTCATGAAAGCCATTGAAGCCGTTACGGGCATTTCCGGACTTGATGATACCGACGTCAGCTCAAACGGAATTGGCATCATGCGCCTTGGCGAGATCATGTTGCATCCCGAAAAACGGCAAGATATTGTTGATCAGGAATTTAGCCAGATCAGATCGAATCTTGAAAGTGCACAGATCAAGATCAACTCGGATTCAAAACTTTTGGAAAAACTGGACAAACTTCATTCTACCTGGGGGGAATATCCGCGCGCTGTAGAGATTGATGGCAAATGTTACGGTCTATCGGGCCACCGGGGCAATTTTACTCTTAAACATCTTAGTGATGCAGATTTTTTTGGGTGTTTGGGATATTAGACTCTGCACAACCTAACACAGCACCTCACTCACTCACACCAAAATGAAATCGGCAGATATGTTTTTGCAATCATCCGGCATTTCGCCAATGGTTCTGCCGTTGGCAGCACAGGCTGTTTCTATGTAATAATACCCCTATCGCTGACCCCTATCGCTATGCAACATGGGCGAACACAAAATTCGCCCCTTAACAGGAACGATGTCATCCATAATTTCTATGGGCATTTCAGACTCTCATCGTTTTTGAGTTCCATGGCAAAATAATCCGAGTACACGGTGTCTTTGTGCACTTCGTTGTAGATATCCTCTCGGTACTGATCTTGGGCGCGAATGAATACCTGGGCAGTCCAATTATGTACGTTGATGGGTTGAAAGTCGCTGCTGGTCGGGTCAAACTCAAACGACCACGTGTTGGACTCCTCATTGCCCTCGTCATCAACGGTTCGTGAAAAATACGGGTTACGGATTTCCCAAAGGTAAGTGCCGTCATCCAAAATATCGGTGTAGCCATAATTTACTAGGCCATCAATTAACACACTATAACCTTGCTCTCTGGGGTTTTCGGCATCATTTCCTGTGGCGACGTAGGCGCGCACATCAAGAATTTGCCTGGGATCGTCGCTCGAAGCTTCGACCTCAAGGGCGACAGGGCGTACGCAACCCCGGTTGATTGTGAAAGTATCGTTGTGTTGAAAGGCTTCGTAGGGCACATCTTGAGTGCCTTCAACGACAGTTTCACGGTCCTCATCGGTAACAGTGAGCGATAGCGGGTTTTCTGTTTCCACGACCGCGCAGGCTAAGGCCAATAATGTAGCAAACATTGTATCTCCTTTGCGACTTTTTTTGAGTGCAATTACTCTAAATAATAAAGTCCGTAAGAACGGTCATCAGTAATAGTATCTTGGGAAAGAGCATCAGCTATGTCATTTGAATTCGTAACAATGCCCGCCAGCTCAACATAAGCAGTAGATTGTGAGTAAGTTGCATCTTGATATTCAATGTCCGCCTGACCGCAACTGCAGCTAACAGTTTCATCTCCCGCACACCACTGCAAAGACTGGCCTGTAATCTCGATATCATCAAACCAATTGTTTGTTTCAAATGAGGCCTTAAAAACCTGGTGGCTTATAACAGGATCTGCTCCTGCAACTGATACCGAGAACTCTGGTTGTGCGACGTAGACTTTGATCGATCGGACCAACGTCCCATATTCATCTTCATAAGCTTCGCATCGTGTCCGAGAAAGATTGTTATCGGGACTGATATTGATTGGATCTTCAAAAACACTGGTATTGTCTGCCATTGAAATTTGCATGTCAGAATATTCAAGATCGTCTGCTCCTTTTGCCCAACCAGAATCTGAAGTCGATAATGTATAAAGAGTAATCGGAGCTTCTCCTGAATCATATTCATCAAGACTATAGCCAGCAAATTCAACAACAACCTTTTGAGCTTCAGTAAATGCATCACCAGCTTGAGCCCATGAATCTTCGCATGCTGCATCCCCCTCACACAGAACTTTATCGAGAGGCATTTTACACTCTGAAACTACTTCCTGTTTTCCAACAGGTGTACCGACGGACAATTCATCTCTGATATAGTAGAGCTGATAATCCGAACAGCCAGCGGCGAGTGCTAGTAAAAATTCCAAACCCATACAAATACCTCTGACTAAGTTATCGTCAAAACTACAGGCAAGTTGTGTAAATCCGCGCCTTTTTTCCGCAAGTGACACAACCCCATAATATGCGCTATCATTTTTGGGGAGCTTTTTTCAAAAAAGGTCATTTTTTCGGCTTTTTTGGACGATTTAATTTGATTTTTTTTGACAGCAAATCATTGATAATGGATGCCCACGGGCAAGCCCGTGGAACTCTGCTGTGCTTTTAGAAAAAAGCAATGGTGCCAAAAAAAGCAATGCTGCCAGGTACTTCATCAGGTACTTCATCAGCGCCATCAGCGCCTTTGCATTTTATCTCACACACACCTCTCTACCATGCATTCGGCGTGCCAATGTGGGTGGTGTGTTTTTGTTGGATTATTTTCTGCGCGGTGATCGGGATGATCAGACCATTTTACACCGCTGTAAAATCCCTATGACAGTTTTTGATAATGTCATGGAACACAGATACCTTATTCAATGTTGCGGCTTGAGAATTTTTATTAAAAATCTTAATAAAACAATTGCGCGCCACTTCAATTGGCGCGATAATGGAATCGCGCCACAATGCGCCACTTCAATTGGCGCGATTCCATTATCGCGCCAATCACAATATGGCTAAACAAGTTTTACAAAGCGGGTTTGATACAATTTTGCGGGTGATCTCCCGATTTGCCGAAGGTGTCTCTACAGAAGAAATCCTTGGGGCAAAAGAAATCAATTTGCCACGTCGCACCCTGCAACGGCGGCTGGCTCTGCTTGTTGCACAAAAGAAGATCGTTGCTGAGGGACGAGGCCGTGCGTGTCGCTATCGTTTGTCTACCCCTGAACCCTCGATCAAACCTGTTTCTCATCAGCCTTTGGTGAGAGACCTTGCCTCCTATCTTCCTG
Organism: uncultured Nitrospirales bacterium; assembly: GCA_964526915.1. Lineage (GTDB taxonomy): Bacteria > UBA10199 > UBA10199 > UBA10199 > JADGCS01 > JAHJDR01. Next base: position 11,787 of record CAZGMS010000106.1, on the reverse strand, counting down.
TCTCATCACCTGGCGAAGAAATTAAACAGTTAGTGTGCAGGCCCATTCAAGGCCGCCATCCTGTGGGTTATAACAGAAAGTTTCTTGATAACTACCGCCCCAACAAAACGTTTTATCTGACAAAAAATATCCGACAACAATTGATGGCTCGGGGCAAGTCATCTCAAGAGCAACGCCCGGCGGGAACCTATGCACACCAGATTTTCAACCGTCTGCTGATTGATCTATCGTGGAATTCCAGCCGATTAGAGGGAAACACTTATTCGCTACTGGAAACGCAACGCCTACTCGAAATGGGTGAAGCCACCGAAGGCAAAAAGGCTCTAGAAGCACAGATGATTCTCAATCACAAGGCCGCAATCGAATTGCTGGTCGATCAAAGCTCAGAACTTGGATTTAACCGTTACAGCATTCTCAACCTGCATGCCCTTTTGTCAGACAATTTACTTGCTGATCCACAGGCCTGTGGTCGCTTACGAACTATTCCTGTCGGAATAGCCAAAACTGTTTATCATCCCTTGGAAGTTCCGCAACAGATCGACGAATGTTTCCAACAATTACTCGACACAACTGCCGCAATTGAGGATCCCTTCGAGCAATCCTTTTTTTTCATGGTGCAAATGCCTTATCTGCAACCGTTTGAGGATGCCAACAAACGTGTCTCGCGACTGGCAGCAAACCTGCCCTTTATTCGTGAAAATTTAAGCCCCTTATCATTTGTGGACGTTCCAGCGCGGGCCTATATTGACGGTATTCTGGGTGTGTATGAACTCAACCGCATTGAATTATTACGAGATGTTTTTGTGTGGGCCTATGAACGATCATGCGCGCGCTATGCGGCGGTACGCCAGTCTCTGGGATCGCCGGACCCCTTTCGCTTGCGGCATCGTGATTCCATCGTCAATACCGTTGCCAAGATTGTTTTAAACGGACTGGATAAAAAAACTGCCGCCATTTTTATCAAACAACGCGCTGGTGAGTTGGCCGCCCCTGACGACAGGCCAAAATTTATTGAAGTGGTAGAGACAGAAATCATCAGTCTTCACGAGGGCAATATTGCCCGCTATCATCTACGACCCTCGCAATATCAGGCTTGGGAAAAAACGTGGAGATGAACCCAAATTGTAACATCACCTCTGCGTATTTTTACACCGCCGTAAAATCCGTCTGACAGTGACTAAATGGATTTTGGGAGGTTGTTGCACAATAGCCTGAAATGGCTACAGGATTATTTTTTGTACTGTTGGCACAGGCATTGCTACTATGTGAGGTGTCCAAATTATTTTTGGATGACGCCATACACCCCGAAGGGGACTGGTCGTTTACAAAAAATTCGATCAGTCTCCTGTTTTTGTCCTGCCCCATACTGTCATTGAACACAAGCCGACAATCATCACGTTCATTGCGCCGTTGGCTTTTCTGCTGTCCACGAAAAAAAAAGTTAGTGCTCGAGATGACACGCGTTGTCAAAACGGCGAAGAAAGAATAGGGTATGCCTTCTAAGGTTGTACAGCTTGTTCCGCAACAGAGGCACACACTACCTGTTAAAATAATTTTTTGGTAGCGCTTTTGGTGATTTGCGCTTTGACGGCTAAAAAGAATTTTTTTGCCTTGGCAATAAGATCACTGACTTCGGCTTCCTCAACCACACAGTCACCTTGATAATCGCCATCCTGTCTCAGATTGTACGCATGATGCAGGAGCTTGTGAAACTCCTTGGGAAAGATGTTTGTTTTCACAAAATGTTCGTAAAAACCCGCGATGACGGCAGAGTGCCTTGAGAAGCTCAGTCCTTTTTCCAACAGTAATGCCTCTGCCAAATAAAAAAGTGCATAGTAAATCCGCGATGCCGCAAAGTCGTGATCACCTTCGTGGTATAGTCGCTCTCCCGCATTCAATGAGCGTTCTGCCTTGTTGATCAGTTTGTCATGTTCATTTTCCATGAATGACCCTGCCTTCCTTCCTGATGTTCATGAGAAGTGCTGATGACCCAGTCAGATACTCGTTCTCAGTCATGAGTGTTATGGCAATCAGGTGTTTGTGTTGGAATTTCTCGCTTACCTCGTAAGCAATTTGGTGCACCTTTTGCCTGATTTGCGAGGGGTTCTTGATGTCGGAGACAATGACCAGCGCGTCAACATCGGATTGTTCAGTAGCGGTTTGTCTTGCCCAAGACCCATAAAGAACCAGTCGTAAATATTTCTTGCCAAATTGTTTCTTCAGGTGCTGGTTCAGATGGTTGAGCAACTTTTCGATGTGAGGGGGCTTTTGTGTTGTGGATTGTTCTGGTAACGAAGAGTGGTCTTTTAACCAGCGCTGGATTTCCTCCTCATCAAACCGCCAGAGTTTGCCCACTCTGATGCCCGGGATGCTTTTGCGTTTGAGCATTTTGTAGATGGCAATTTCGCTGAGTTTGATTTTCTTTGACAGCTCAGGAATGGTGAGAAGTGTGTTCATATAATATAACCAAATATAGGCATATATTATTATATATTAATAAATATAAAAGATCAATTGTGAATACATGTGTCCATCAGGACACGAAATTTGGATGTTGCGCGCAACTTGCGAGCGAATCGCGGCGATAGTGCCTAAAAGGAAGTGCCATGAAAGACACTATGATTTCGCCAGACGATCCCACCCATTTTACTTTGCCCTTCTCACTGGAATTGGATTCCCCAGACCAACAGAATTTGGAACAAATTCCCGGCGATCAATATGTGGCACTCAACACTCAGCTAGACCTCGTTTATCATGAAGAAATCTATAATGCCGTTTCGCAGGAATTTGATCCCTTCACCCTCCTGACCAGAGAGCAACCATCCCTGAGACCCTGCGAGATTGACGGTCGTATCTCCGATGGGACAGAACGCACCCTCTTGGTAATTTGCCTGGATATCATAGCTGATTATATAGACAAAGAGCGCACTTTGCTGTCATCGGAAGAGAAAATACTTTTTTCAAAATTACACGATGAGGAAATACCCTGGACTCAAAAAGAGCCTCTTCTGATATCGAGACAGGCACTGGTGGACCAAAAAGAAGAACTCACACGATTCACGCAGAGCGTTGTTGCCTTCAGGCAGGCTGTTGGTGCATCAAAAGATATAGCCATCTCATATGCCAGTTCCGGTCTTTCAAGAGACGCCCCACCTGTCATTGAGGCCCAACAACAACAAGAGCTGATCCTGGCCATTGAAAAAACGTTGCCATCAGTGCAAGGCTACAAAAAAACATGTCTGCTGTATGTTCATAAAGAACTTGATGCCAGTATTTCTTATGAATTGTTTAACATCACTACTAAGGAATCATATGCAGACTTAACCGTTGATGATGAATTCTTGAGTTTTATTTCAAAGCAGACAGTTCTTTCACCCCATTTTGTTGGAAAATTCAAGGCAACTCCTGTTGACTACATGCCGTCCCAGCAAGCTCAAACACCAACGCTAATCGTGTATCTGGATCATCACCTACGCCTTCCCGTGCAAAAGGCTATCTATGCGGATATGGTCGCCTTCGCGTCGCTCAATCCTGTCTTCGGTTTCGAAGATCCACAAGCAAGCCAATCGTATGAGGTTCGCTTTGATATATTATCGACAAACGCATCGCAACGCGTTCAAGATTTAGCCTTCGGAAAAGAATATCGTGCGCAACAAAACACGGCTAATCTACTACATAGACAAATTAGGGCCTTCGATAGTGCATTCGAAAAAATGTATGCCCAAAAACTTCTATATGAGAACTCAGCCCAACCTTCTTCGCATGATACTGGTGATACGGGTAAGCAGGGCCTCTTTGAGGCCAAGGATTACAATCCGACTCTACGTAGGTTGCAAATGCGGTACGAACTTACTGATCGAAGATTTTCTGATGCAATAGATAAAGCAACAATGATCTCATTCGCTGCTTCACCCATCTTTGCTTGTTCGGAGCTTTCGTTTGAGGAAAGCATTGCCCTCATTTCCCAAAACACCGATCTGTTACTTGGAGACAACAATTATTTGGGCAGCCTGCTCGAATTGTGTCTCTACGAAGGCGGTATCTACGCCTTGGGGGATGCGTATCCCACGATTGATATCGACACAACAGGCTCGTATCTTCTTGATGACCTGATTGTTATGCACCGATCACGCCTGGCTGTGGACGATGTCCTCTCCAAGATGCGAACGCAACAAAAGCCATTGGGTGTGATGGTGATGGGCAGAGGTCATTACCAATCCATCAGATCCTATCTGGAACAAAAGGGCAATGTGAACGTCATCTTCATGGCCCCCACGGAATACAACGGCCCCATGCCGGAATAGGGGCGGGCAGGTTTGGAACCTGCCAACATTCGGACAGGTTTGGAACCTGCCCCTACTGGGCATTTTCTTCCAAACACGATGTTTCTGGCGTGTCTGTGATCGGTGTGCCGAAGGCAATGGAACCCGCCGTCTGAATGTCGATCATCTTTAACGTGTAATTCTCATCCCCGTTAAGATCGTTCACGTCTGCGGCACCAAACGCCGTCACACAATCCTCAAACGGCACGTAACGTGAGGCCACAATGCTGTCGCCAATTTCGAGACACCGATTGTCTGAGGGCGTGTCCTTCACATCTGCCACGTCATCGGGAGTTTGCGGTACCGAGGCCTCATCCCACGACTGATACCACAAATGCGTGGCGTTGACGCGCATGCGCTCAATGTATGTGTATTCCTGATCGCGAATCTGAATGGCCTCAAATGTTTGTGTGATGGCCGACAGCGAACCGGCATACGCCGCAATGTTCACGCCTGATCCTTCACCGGACCATTCGCCCAACGCTTCATAATACGCGGCAGAGCCGCTGGCAAAAAACAGGAACGTGTCCGTTGTGGCGTTCTTAAAACCCATGTGAAGCCAATCCGGGCTGAGCGAGAGAAAATACTGATCTTCTCCCGAAACACCGGCATTCACAGTCCACCACATCCCACCCTCACTCTGCGCGTAGTAGCTCGAAAAATCAATCGTCTCCGGAATCCCCCACGACGCAAACCAAGGCACCGCGGTGTCAATAGCCACGTCCCCGCCCGCAACCGTCGCACAATCATCAACATTGTTAATCTGCGCGATCATGGCGTCAAAGAAACAGGGGTCCGTCCCAAAATTGACATACCGGGCATCGGTTGTGGATGTGGTCGCGCAGGCATCAGGATCAGCCAGCATGGTGGGTTGAATATAGGCAGTCGGGCCATCATCGCCGCTCATGCAATCGAAACACTCAAAACAGGTGCCATCGACAATCAATTCATCGGTACATTCATCATCATAATCCAGTGCCCAGAGACGCATGAGGATTTCACCCGCAGGCGAATCCCCACCGTTTTCTTCAGTGATGAAGGGACAATTGGTGTAATCTGCGGCACAGGCGTCTGTCAGTGTTTTTTTCAGCGCGCTCAGACTTCCGGCAAGCTCTGCCCCGCCCTGTTTTAGCCCATCCGGAATGGCCTGACTCAAGGCCACGCCATATGTGGCGTATTCAAGGGCCGTCGTGTCAGTAGGACTTGAACTGTTTGTGTCAGACCCTCCCCCACAATGAATCAAACCCACACAAATAAAAAACATGAACCAGAAATATTTTTTTTGCATACCCACCCCCTTTTTTCTTTCTGCTACCGCTAATAAAACTGAAAAGCCAGCAAAACAACCTTACAACCCAAGCTCCCCCCCAATCTTCTGCATGGAGACAAGGCAAATTTCGATGAATTTATCGAGCGGGATATTGAGGCCATCTGCTTTGGCACAAAGCGCTACTTCATCGCGGCGTGTCCCTGCGGCAAACCGCGGTTCCTTTAAGAATCTCTTTACGACCGAAGACAGCTTTACATCGGCCAGTTTTTTGGACGGGTAAACAAAGGCCACGGCAGTGATCAGACCTGTCAGACTATCGGCACAATAGATGGCCCACTGGGCCTTTGACTGCAATGTGATGACACACTCCCTGGCGGCGTGTGAACGCACCAGTTCCAAAACAGCAGGCGAAATCGTAAGACCATACTTGGCCAAGGCTTCTGTTGTTTTGTGAGGATGCTGGTCTTTGAATTCACCCCCAAAATCGATATCGTGAATGAGCCCTGCGAGTAACCAATCATCCTTGGGGAGTTCGGCGGCGTCCAATTGCCCCACCGCTTGTAGATGATCGTAAATACCACCCATGCAGGCTTCGAGTGCCATTGAGTGATTGACAATGTTGGGTTCCAGTTGTTGCTTGATGGCGTCCAGATATTTTTGACGATCGTGTGACATGATATCTCCCTTTAGCTATCAATGGGGGCACCCATTTGTTTTTACGGCGAACACCTCATCGCACACACCACACCGCTATGGCAAGTTGCGTTCGTATCACAACAATCAGTGCGGTCTGCCACATAGTTTGCAGGAGGTGAACAGGCAGAAATGATTTCGGAACCTGTGGCATTTTTGTCCCCATACCCATCACCGTCGTTATCAGGGTAGTAACTGGTCATCAATCCCTCGTCGACTTCATCATCACAATCATTGTCTTTCCCATCACAAATTTCAGTGGCACCGGGATAGGCATCCTTGTTTTCATCGTCACAATCTCCGTGGAAAGTCACATAGTCAGCTGGCGGGGAACAGTCTGTTTTAGACACGGATGTATTTCCCCAACTGTCATCATCTGAGTCTTGATAATAAATTTGCATAGCGCAGGGGTCTTCGTCTTCCACATCTGCCCCTTCTTCGCCCGCATCATCATCATCATCATCATCAACAACAGTAATGGCTTCGCCACATTCACCTTCATCAACAGTCCCGTCACAATCATTGTCTTTGCCATCACCGCACACTTCGGTCACAGGCAACCCAACAGACAAAGCACCATCATCACAATCAATCCCCTTCGGAAAACCATCTGCATCGGCGTCTGTGAAGGTTGTCGTCGTCCCATCGCTATAAGTCATGGTTCTGTATCTGAGAGAGTCTATCACACCATCACCGCCCATGTCCGTTGTCTTGACCACAAAGTGATTCTTCAAATCGTAAACATATTGATAAGAAACAGTTGTCACTTGTGAATTATCTGCTAACGTGGACAAATCTGCCGTGACCTCAAGCAGTTCTTCAAGATGAAGGGGATCACTGCCCACTTCGTTGTCGTTCATGATCGCAATCGCGTCTTCATCATCACCCATGAGTGGTATGCTGGCATAATAAGTCTCAGCCTCACAATCACCGTTTGTGTTTCTTGTTTTGGCCTCGCAATAGAGTGTATCGACCTCAACATAACAGGTGGCAATGTTCCCTTCCACAGAATACTGATCGTCTTGATGATAGCTGAGAAAATAATCCTCAAAATACTCTTGCCCCTCTTTGGTCACCAGATACTCGTAATTGTACCCGTTTTGGGCATTCACGCCATGTTGATAATCGGCTTCGGCAAAGAGACTACCTTCCAGGGAAATTTTGACATTGGCAAGCAGATGATTCGCATCGTATGTGTTCTCATAAGTGTAAATTTTTGGTGCAGCATCGCCCACTGTTTGCATAAATTTTGTGTAGGAATTGTATGCATCGTACGTGTATTCGGCAACTTCTTCGGCTGAGCCATCAAGGTTGGTGTCGTAGGTCACTTTGGTGACATTTTTGTTTGCATCGTAGGTGTAAGACTCCATTCTATCAATCGTGCCATCAGCATCGTTGTCCAGGTGTTCGACACTCCCCATCAAATAAACCGATGAGCCTCCCTCCTCTGCGGAGAGATCATCATCACCACTGTCCGGATTGGCTCCACCACCTGACTTGCAGGAATTCAAAGACATGAGGCCCAAGAACAACACCATGAATACGCATGATCGGGTGATAGTATTATTACTCATAGAAATCCTTTCGCTGACCTGTCCCACACAATGACAAGCAACTTTCATGCCTACACACGAAATTCTATGTTGTTGTTTTTATTGCAATGCTTTAAAAATACTGCCTAGAATAAACAAAATACAGGCAATATTTTCACATCATTATCAGAATGATACTTGAAAATATCATGAATTGTGATGTCATGATTGTTACAAACATGTTTGAAGGAAGTCAGGGCGAATCGAAAAACTAGCCTGTCAACAACGGCAATTGTCGGCGGGCTTCGTCAACAGCCTGCGAATCAATTTCACAAATGAGTGTCTCCGCGCCCTCCCGACACATACCGACAATCTCACCCATGGGACCAACAATCGCAGAGTGCCCCCACGCGTGATACGAAAGCTCCATATTGCGGGCGGGAGAACACGCGCACAAAAAAGTCTGGGAATCAAGCGCGCGCGCGCGTAACACAAGCTCCCAGTGAAGCGGACCAGTTGTGGTGTTAAACGCGGCAGGCGCAAAGATCATCTTGGCACCAGCTAAGGCCATCGCCTTGATCATCTCCGGGAACCTTAGGTCAAAACAAATCGCCACACCGATTTTGCCAAATTTTGTGTCAAGCACCGTGTTCTCCCTGCCCGCTGTAAAAACATCGGATTCCCTGAACACGATCCCCCCGGGAATGTTCACATCGAAGAGGTGCACTTTGCGGTGCTTGCCTAAATACCGGCCATCGTCAAAGACATACGATGTGTTATACAATTTGCCGCCCTCTTCTTCTGGCACACTCCCCGCAATGAGAAGAATTTTTTTGTCTGCGCTAATTTGCTTGAGCCGTTCAAAAAGGGGCGAGTCTTCGTTGTGAACATTGTTTTTAAACATGTTCATATCGTAAGGACAAACAAAGATTTCCGGCAAAAGCACAATCTGTGCGCTCTGAGCGGTAGCCTTTGCAATAGCTTCAAAAGCGTTTTCGATGTTGGCTACAGAATCTTTTGTGACCTGGAGCTGGCTGAGGGCAATGGTGGGAGTTGTGGTAATCATGTCTTGCTACCCGCCTTACCCAGCTGCGAAGCTGACATCTCAAGTAAAATGCTTTCTCGACCAGCTCGACGAAATTCTTCGGCTACCGTTTTAAGCTCCTTTTTTGATAGGTATTTCATTCCGTGACTTAATTCAGATAATTCGTCATTTTCAATCACAGCATCCAATACAGAAAATGCACTTTTCCTATCCTTCTCTGTTTTGTCGGATTCTTTTCGTCTTCCAGCTATAACCAGTTTTTGGAGCAAGTAATCAACTGGATGGGGCAAACGAATGGATAGGCCCGACACCATAACCATTATTGGATTACGCCACAGGATTCCAAGGTGCTTTAATGGCTGAGCGTTAAATTTGATCGTTGGCAAGGATAGAGGTTTGTCTGCAGAACGACCTAACTCTGGCGCCAGAAATTCTACAATCAATTCCTCGCTTTCTAGTTTCATCTGTCCATTGCCCAAAAATTCGATCTCAAAACCCACGGGCCTCAGCAATTCTTCCAAGTCTACTGATTTTGGAAATCTGGGACGTACATTGACGAGAAAATCAATGTCGCGCGTTTTGATGACAGGGACATATTCTATTTTAGAAAAATATTGTTTGTAGAAATAAGCACACCAACTTCCAATCAACAGGACCTGATCCAATATCCCTGCCTCGGACATGATACGCAGTGTCTTTTGAACAATGTCAGTTTGTTTTACCACGGAGAGCCCTGTTTATGATTTTTATCTGTTCACGTACGCTCTTGAGTTTGCGTTTATATTCGGCTCGCTGAGCCTTTACATTTTTATAATACTGCGTACGTTCTTCACTTATGGAACCAAGATACTCTTGTTTGACTTTGCCATTTTCCCTGAAGGTCAGATAGCCATACCTCTTGCCAGTTATTGTTCGCGTAAAAAAACTACCGCGTGGTAATCCCCCAATCTTTTTCAGATACTTCTTCTCAAGCCTGATGGCAGTCACAAGTTCTTCTTTGAGTGTTGAAATTAACACATTCATATGATTACACTACTTAATATATTTCACAACAGAAGTAGTGTAAACCACTTTCTACCAAATGTCAAAAAGTTATTACACTACTAATCAGAACAAAACAGATTGTAGTGTAACTTCTCTTTACCCAACTATCAGTTGATTATCATGGTCAGTTGGGTCACATTAAAAAAAATTGCAAATGAACATAATGATTCACAACCCGATCTCTCCAGCGATTTTTTGCATGGATGCGAGACAGATTTCGATGACTTTTTCGAGTGGGATATTGAGGCCATTTTGATTACTGCAGAGCGCCACTTCATCGCGGCGCGTGCCTGCCGCAAAACGCGGCTCTTTCAAAAAGCGTTTTACAACCGACGACAATTTGACATCGGCCAGTTTTTTTGAGGGATACACAAAGGCCACAGCCGTGATAAGTCCCGTCAAACTATCAGCACAGAAGATCGCCCACTGCGCTTTTGATTGCAATGTGATCCCGCATTCTTTGGCCGCATGTGCTTTTACTAGATGAAGCACAGTGTCTGAAACCGTGAGTCCATATTTGGCCAAGGCTTCGACTGTTTTGAGTGGATGTTGTTCCTTAAATTCCCCACCAAAATCGATATCGTGAATGAGCCCTGCCAGAAGCCAGTCATCTTTGGAAGGTTCATTTACATCAAGCTGGCCAGCGGATTGCAGGTAATCATAAATCCCGCCCATACAGGCCTCAAGCGCCAGCGAGTGGTTGACGATGTTGGGCTCCAGCTGGTTTGTTAATGCTGCAAAATATTTTTGGCGATCGTATGGCATATTCCCCCCCTCGATAAATCTCAAAAAAACACTCTCTCCAAAAAAAACATCTGTGTTTCATGTATTAGCTATGTGTTGTGATTTCCCATCGAAACAATATTGAAATATCATCTTCCCTTGAGCGATTTCAGCTGTTTTTTCTTTTTTAAAAAATTGTGATCAGTCACGACTGATCGTCCAAGCCGCTTTTCGAGAGCTTTTCTGGCTCCGCCGGCGATAGCCCCGCCCGCTTTCGCATCACTTGCCAGTTTATCGAGTCCTTGCGAATTTTCATTTCTGTGAATTTCAGTTGTAGAGCGCTCACCCAACATGGTGAAAATCAATTCAAAATCGTCCATATGATCTCTGAGATTCTCTCGCTTGAGACCTTTCAGATTTTTGTATTCACAGGGCGTAACACCAAATGTGGCCTTCGAGATTTCAGCTGTCAGAATTTCATAATCTCTCTGTTCCTCAGCACCGCGCTTCTGCCATTCATCTGTGAGTTCCTCGCGAATGGCAATACCGCGCATGCGTTTTTCGATCCAATCATCTGGGTACCCTTTGAGTTTGTAGAGTATTCGCGTGCGTTTTGTTGCAAGTTCCGGATTTTCTATTTCTTGCACACGCTCATAACCAACTTTTGCCAACCAGCGTTTGAAAGGCTCTGCTTTGGGGGAAGGTATGGACTGGATGATGCGAAAGATGCCTTCGGTGTTGGCACAATTTACTTTTTGTTTGCCACCAGCGGTTTCAACAGAAAGGGGGGTGGCAATTTGCCCCCACCCTTCAGAAAGCGCTAGATCTCGACGACGCATGTCTTTGATGTAGCCAGAAGGCTGAACAGAATCAGTCAATGCTACAACAACATCTTCAATGACAAACCACCATTCATTTTCATGAAGGATTTTACGAATACTCTTGCCTTTGAATACTGCGAGTTGGGTTTGCATTTGTGGTATATGAACGATCGTTCAACAACGGTCAAGAGAAAAAACGACCCAAGAAACAGGCGCACAGCAACAACACAATCTCCTGTGGAGCCCCACAGGGCTCGGACCGTGCACTGCGGTGAACATGCCCAAAGGCATGTTTGACGCTGTGCGCCCCAGACTTCGCAAAGACACTTTTTCTTGT
>CAZGMS010000105.1:0-4178 GCA_964526915.1 uncultured Nitrospirales bacterium | reverse complement strand
GTGGGAGACAATAGCGTTTTTTTGGGATTGACGAGTGAGATCTCAATGGGTTTGACCTCGGCATGCTTGCGGTGGATCGCTGTCGTGAAGTCGATTTCGCCAACCGGATGCCCAAAGAAAACAAAATCACGTGCCAGAAAACGGCCCTTCGCCGAAATGATCCCGTGATCCCTGGTGAGGGCAAACGTGCCACCAATCCTTCCTGCGAGCCGATCAGCGGACAGGAGCTTCTGAATGTCCAGACCTTCAAACGAAGCATCGAGTTTGAGCACCTGCACGGCTGAATCGAACACGTTGTTCACGTTCATGTCCAGTTGACAGACCCCCACCTCGCTCCCCTCTGAATGAATCGCAAATGTGAGTTGTTTGTTTTCAATCGCGAGCGAGGCCCTCGCGCTCCCAAAATTGAGAAACTCGTATGTGGCATTCGGGGAGGTGATGTCCACATGCAATGACGGATTTTTAAGCTTTCCCGTCACTGTGCCCGTCCCATCAGCGACCGATGGAAAATCTATGCTCGAAAACAACCTGACCACCGTCTGCACATCGAGGTTTCGCGCAGTGAAGCTGGTCTGTGTCGTCAGCTCTTTTAACGCGATCTGCGACTGGGCCGTCACCATGCCCTCCTTGAGTTTGATCTGAAACTGATCTGAACGAAACAAACCATCCCTGATACGTCCTGTCACTTGGGCCACCACATCCCCCGCCTCGGGGTGCACCAGATTATTGATGAGTTGCGCCTGAAACTTTAGGGACACATCATTTTCGAAAAGCCCTTTGAAACGGCCATTGACATTGAAGGCAAGGGAAAACTTTTCGAAGGCGTTCCTGAACTTGGCCTGCCCCAGAGGCATGACAGCCAACGGAATGGGGTCTTTGGTGTTGATCTGCAAACGCAGTTGTTTGTTGTTGATTTGCCACTGTCCGTTACCCACGAGCATGGCATCGCTGATCCTGACCGCGAATTCATTGAGCTGAATCTGTGCATTGTTTTTCTGCACATCCACAACCGCACTCTGAATGTTCAGATAGGTATGGTCATCGGGAATCTCTCTGTAGTATTGCCTGATGAGAGGTTCCAGATCCTTGGCAAACACAGCGTCTGTCAGCCAAGGCTTGGGTCGGCGGTAAAATCCAAACAACGCATCAGTCAGACTCACCTGCGCCGAGATTCTGCTCTGATCGAAGATGAGTGGTTGCGAAAAATCAAAAAGAAAAAAACCGTCCAACGCCAGACGCTTCACGAATGCGTGCTGTTTATGTCCTCGATATTCGAGCCCGTTCACCCGTAATTGCAAAGGACTTGTGTGGAGACCAGATCCGAATTTTGAGGTGAGTTGGATATCGTCCATGAGCACATGACCACCCCGGGGCTGGAGCCAGTCGAATTTGTTGATCGCGGCTTGTTTGAGGTGCACGTGTTTGAGAAAAAACGGGATCATTTTGGGATCAAATTTTTTGTTTTTGGATTTCGCTTTGACAGCCTGCGAAGTATCCAGAAAGAACTCCCGGGCACGAACCCCCGTGATTTTGAACCGCCCGATCCAGAGGTAAAAGGGGTTGTATTTGAGCGTGAACTCGCTCAGCGACAACAAGGTCCGGTTTTTCTGGGCATACACCGACAGCTCGCTTCCCCCCACTTTACCGGTGAACAAGTTGAATTTGATGTCATAAAATTTGAGCCTGATCTGTGATTTTTCCCAGAGGTAATTCGCAAATTTATCCTGATACTCGCGATCATTCATGGCCCTGTTGAGCATGGCAGTGAAAACAATACCCAACAGGACAAATAACAAAAACCAAAATGTCCGGTATTGAAAAAACGGCACCCGCCTTCGGACACGACACCGCACTTTTTTTGGGGGAGCTGAACCTGTTTCTTGGGGGACCTCTGTGGACTTGTCCTGAGACATGAAAAGTGAATATATTTATGGGGTTTTCTATTTTAAATCAATGGGTTTTAGGGGAGAATCGTGTTCAAGTGTTCAAGTGTTCAGGTGTTCAGGTGCTATCAGGCGTCAGACAAAAGATTCGTAGGGGCGAGTCGCCCAAAAAGAAAATTTCTTTTCCACAATGCTGGGCCAGTCACAATTTCTCCATTTCTTTCAGCCGTAAGACTGATCCCACTTTACGGGACATTGTTTCATTGTTTCATTGTTTCATTGATTCATTGTTTCATTGTTTCATTGATTCATTGATTCATTGTTACATTGATTCATTGATTCATTGATTCATTTCCTATGTGTCGATTTGCTGGAATAACGCTTTGGCAATGAAGGTGCGTGTGAACTGGATATTCTGGAACGATATGAGGACGAAGATGACGATGGCGAAGAAAACGATGATGATCTCGGTTTGGTTGATGAAGAGTGTGAGGCTGTGCTCTCATGACTGGATCGTGTGGATGTTGTGGATTTTGTAGACTTGGTTGACACGCGCGATGTTTCTGTGGGCGGGGCTTTGTATCGGCTGTTGATTTTAGGTTTGTAGGAATGGGTTCTCTCTTGCGCCTTCGCAACTCTGCCTTGATCCTTTTTGGCAGATGACTCCCGACTTGGGGTTGTTTGACCCGCAGGGGTTTTGTCTCGCTGTTTGACCCTGTTCATGGCCTGTTCAAAGTTACGCTCATTGTCTTTCTGGGTGGTTCTCGTTGTTGCCTTTGAACGATCCGTGGTCTGAGGGCTGGTCCGGACATTCTGTGTGCTCTCTGTTTTGGATTTGTTATTCGTGTATCTGCCAAATGTATCGGGATTGGGACGACTGGTGTTTTGCGAATAGGCCTTCCTGCCCGAATACGGTGTGCCGTGCCGGTTATCGTGCCGCCAGTCTTTTTTCTGATATTGTTTGTACGACGCCACCTTGACTGTTTTTTTGCTGTAATAATTGTTTATGTTGGTAATGTGGGTGATGTTGGTTGCGTAATGGTGATCATAATGATGGTGGCTGTAGTAATGATGGTGGTAATGATGATGCCACCCTCCGTGCCACCAATAGGGATCACAATGATAGATGCCCCAGGAAGACCAGTAAAAACCGATGTTGAGCCAGGAACCGATTGGAAACGCCACACCAAACCTGATAACCGGGTGGTAGTAATGTCTGACCGGTAAAACATAGACCACTGTGGGATCGTAGACAGGAACGTAAATGACCTCTGGGGTCGCCGGGACAATCTCTATGACCTTGTCACTGCGGGTCACGATCTGTTGTTTTGTGGTCTTGAGATGCCCTACCTTTTCGGCTTGCGCTCTCATCACCTGCACAGCCTGCATCACATCCTCTTGTTGGCCAATAACGGCTTGCCCCAGTTGTTCGGTCCAATCCAGGTCATCACTCATCATCTTAAGTACACTGGGATAACGGGCAACCGCCTTGACGCTGGGGTCCCAATCCTGTTTATCGATTTTGTCATGATCACTCTTGTCTCTGATAAGGCGTGCGGCCTCAACGATTTCCAACGGGTAGGTTGCCGCCGGCAGGACTTGTGCCAGCAAGGGGTCTGGGTACAGGGCTATGCGCGCAACCATTGCTTTGAGTTCCTCATCTGTAAAGCTGGGAACCACGTCGGAAGTGCTCTCCTGAGCCCAGCTGGGACAGGCGATGAACAGAAGGCCAACAATCAATAACAACGAAAAAATATTTTTTCTCATGTCGGCTGTAACGCAAGTCGGCAGGGGATGGTTCTATTTCGTTGTCAGCACAAATCATTCCCCGTACCCTGACGGATTACTTTTTTCTCTTTGTTTTTATTGACATTTACACAAAACCTCTATTAAGGCTCCCTTTTATGCGCATTTATGCGATTTATAGCAACTTTTTGCAGTGAACACCGATAATATGCTTGTCACGTAACCTTTTTAGTTAAGGAGTACATTATGGGCGATAACGTTACATCAGTTGCAACAGCAAAAACCGAGTGGGAATGTTCTGATTATCCTATTGTTATAGGCAAATGTTTCAAAAAAGAGGTAGAAATCGCGCCTGCAACAACCCCAGCTTCAACAACTCCAGCTGTAACGCAAACGGTCACCGAGGCCAACGCGGTCACAGACTCTTTCACAACTGATTCTGTACCAACAGCACCAAAAGCTACGCCCCCCGTTGTGCGATCAAACAACTATGTCCTGCCTGACCCTGTGGGAAGACAGAGCATTTTTTAGTGTCTCGCTAGACACAGT
>CAZGMS010000104.1:0-6282 GCA_964526915.1 uncultured Nitrospirales bacterium | reverse complement strand
AAATATTTTTAGGCACATTGAAAACGGCGCCTCCCCCTTCGAGGCCGCGGAGAATGGCACCCGCGAAGTGATGCTCGCCGTCATCGCCACCACCTGCGCCGTGCTCGCCGTGTTTGGTCCCGTCGGATTTCTCACAGGCGTGATCGGTCAATTTTTCAAGGAATTTGGTTTGACTGTCTGTTTCGCCATGGTCATCTCGCTTTTTGATTCGCTCACGATGGCCCCCATGCTCTCTGCCTATTTTGCCGGCAGACACCACAATGGTAACCAGCGCAGGGGTTGGGGACACGGACTCGCCGCGCCGCTCAGGGCCTTCTCCCGTTTTCAGGACCGGCTGGAAACCTTTTACGAAAAAAGCCTGCACGTGATCATTGCGCACCGGCGGGCCACCATCCTGCTGGGCATCGTGATTTTTGTTCTCTCAACAGCCTCCATCCTGCTCGTTCCAAAAGGGTTCCTGCCCGAGCACGATTTTGGAGAATTTGGCGTGAATCTGGAATTGAAGCCGGGCACCAGCCTGGCCGAAACAAACCGCGTGGCCAGCGAGGTGGACCAACTCATCCGCACCAACGCGGAGGTGAAAAGCACCGTGCTCACCATCGGCAATGCCGAGGGGGAATCGCACAGGGCCTCGTTTTACATCAAACTGGTCCCCAAAAAAGAACGCAAACTCTACACCACAGAATTTAAAAAAAATCTGCGTGAACAACTCAAACCATTCGTCGCCATCGCTGACCCCAAGGTGACCGACTTCGACCTGATCGGGGCCAACATGCGTCCATTCAACCTGAGACTGATTGGCAGTAATCTGGAAGAACTGGAATCATTTTCCAAACAGGTCTTTGATCGCCTCAAGACGCACCCAGCCTTGGTGGATCCCGAGATCAGCAACAAGCTGGGCAAACCCGAGCAACAGGTCATCATTGCCGAAAACAATTTGAAACAGTTCGGTTTGTCGTCCACGCTGGTCGGCGCAGAAGTCCGTACACTCATTCAGGGAGACGTCCCGGCGGTGTTTCGGGAAATAGGTCTGGAATACGACATCCGCGTGAGGCTGAACGAGGCGGAGAGAAATCTTGAGAAATCGTTCAACAGAATATTTGTCCCCAACCTGAACCGCACGCTGGTTCCCCTGCACCAGATCGCCTCGCTCGAACCCAGAATGGGACCGTCGTCCATCAACCGATACAATCGCGGCCGTTACA
The DNA here is from genome assembly GCA_964526915.1 of uncultured Nitrospirales bacterium. Lineage (GTDB taxonomy): Bacteria > UBA10199 > UBA10199 > UBA10199 > JADGCS01 > JAHJDR01. The sequence goes on along the minus strand of CAZGMS010000104.1, from coordinate 5,077 downwards.
TCAACATCGCCGGTGACCTCTCCAACAAAGGAGGTGGCCTGGACGGCCTCATGAACGATATCAAACAAATGTTCACCTCCGACCTCAAACTTCCCCAGGGAATCACGCACACGTACGTTGGTCAGGCTGAGGATTTCACAGAGATGAAGACCAGCCTCACGTTCGCAATGCTGCTCGGCACAGCGTTCATTTATCTGGTGCTGGCCAGTTTGTACGAATCATTCATCATCCCGCTCGCCATCATGCTGGTCCTGCCTCTGGCGATCTGCGGCGCCTTTCTGGCCCTGTTCGTCACCCAACAACCCTTGAGTCTTTTTTCGATGATCGGGTGCGTGCTCCTGCTGGGGGTGGCCACCAAAAACTCCATTCTGCTTGTGGACCTCACCCTGCAACTGATGAAAAAGGGCCTGCCCCGCACAGAGGCCCTGGTGCTGGCTGGCAAGACCAGACTGCGCCCCATTCTGATGACGAGCTTCGCGCTGATTGCCGGCATGTTGCCACTGGCCAGCGGGCTCACCGAGGTGGCGCGCATGAGGCAGGGGATGGGGATCGCCGTGATCGGCGGCGTGATCAGCTCCACGTTTTTATCACTCATCATCGTCCCCGCCGCCTTCTCCTACGTGGATCGGCTGAACCTGTGGGTGTTGGGAAAATTCAGAAAGAAATGAGCTTTTAACTTGTCTCTTGTCAATCTTTGACCCCCGTTTTGACCCCCGTTTTTAGCGAATTGTCGGCAACAAACGCCTGTGCGTCAGAAAGATTCTGCGCGAATCGCGCTTGCGCCTCGGGTGTGTTCATGGCCGGATCACTGTACGTGATGGTGATTTCGCCCGTGTTGTGCAAGGTGATTCTGGCCCAATGAGTCTCACCCGTTTGCGGATCAAATCTTAAAATGTGATGTGTTTTTTGACCGTTCTGCAAAAAACGGATGAGGTCATCTTGCGAAGGTTCCACCGTGTGGCCCTCAGCAGACGGGTGCGCATGACCAACATACTGCCATTCGGGACCATAGGGTGTTGTCGCTGAATCGGTTCGCGTTTTGCTTGTCACGTGACCTTCTTCGTCTGTTGCAATGATTGTTTCCCCCATGTCAGCACGACCAACTTCGCTCCCAACAAAGCGATAGCGTTCTCCTTCAGCCGCATCGGGATTGAAATAAACTTCGAACTCGGAATTGGGATCGGTCGCGCGCAAATGGTGCTGAACGGAGGGATCGGCAAGAACCGCTGGCGACAAGGGTTTGGCAACGACCATCGAGTGAAGATGTTTTTTGGGGTGAAACAAGAGCAACCCGCCATTTGGTGTACGCACAGCCATGATTATGGGCTGTGTAAAAAAAACAAAATCGCCAGTAGAAGGTGAATTTTGAAATTGCGATTCAATGAAATGACTGTGAACGTCTATCGTATCTGGCGGATTAGCTTTTGAAACATAGTGTTCGGGATTGATGACTGCCTGCAGAAACGAATCTCTTAATGGCGCCGATCCCCTGCCTACAATTGTAGGAAAACTCTTTGAGGCTACTTGACAACCACCAAAGTGCTTCTCAAATGCTTCCTGTGATGTGTAATCAGATCGATGATACTCAACCGACTCCGACATGCTGGGTTGAGGGATAAAGTCGGTGAGGTAAACGACGTCTCCCCGTTTTTCTGTAGTAAAGTAACCCTTAACCTCCGTGGTCACATCGAAACTATGTTTTGCAATCCACGCATCAAACTTGGCCACAACATAATCAGGCACAAAATATTCCTGTGCCCTGCCCGCGCTGTCTACAAAAGAGCTTGGAGTTCCCTGTTGAGCCCAATCGGCGGGTCTGGGCGGGTACGTATCCAAAAAATTCCGAACATCCTGTGGCCAAGCATTGATGCGTCTGGATCGACTGCCTTTATCCATGGGAACAGTAAGCGAAGAAAAAAAATCATCCATGACCTTTGTTGATTCTACAACACGTTTCGTAATTTCTTGTTCAGTATCCGGGGGCACAATCCCATAGGTACTTCCGTCAGAATCAGAACGAAGAAACGGTCTAAGGCTATCTGCTGACTGTTTTTTATCTTTGAATCGTGCCACTTCTGTCCAAAAACGCTCCTGATATTCAGGGTCCCAGTTCAGGACTGTTTTCTGCACTTGTTCGAATTGATCGCCCATAAGTTGTTGAGCAACGCGCCTCCCGTCATCTGCTGAAAATGTTTTGACTGGAATTTTTGCGACCTGTTCTGGATTAATATCGATTCGTTGTTGTGCCCTCACTCCCGTTTTTCCATCGTAAACAACAAAGGTAACACGACCAACACTCGTCTCTGAAAAGGCCTCTTTTATCTGCTGTTTAACCGCCATGGGGTCAAAGTCACTGATGTTGTCCACACGTATCTCAACCGTTGTTTCCAATGTGCCATCGGGAATTTGTTGTGCCGTTTGGTCCAGGGCGGTCCTGAAATGTTGCATGCCCGCTTCATCTGGCGTGATGGCGAGGGCAACATCGGTTGTCTGATCAACACCCTCACCAACTGCTCCTTCCTCAAGAATAGGCCCAGACTCTATCGCAGATTTTTCTGTTGAGGAATTGGCCTGTAGAACCGGTGTCGTATACACCGTAACAACACCATTGCCAGTTTCGAAGAGCAAGTAAGAATCAACACTCTCTGTGTTGCTGTCAAACGGCACAAAACCAAGTTTCTTCATTGCCGCCTGTACCTCGCTGATCGTGTGACCTTCTGCCACCCTGAATTCCCGTCCCGCATTCGCCACGTCCTGTGCTTGCTGTGGTACGATCCCCACTGCGTCATGCAAATAATCATCATGGGTTCTGAGTCCATCTTGCGATTCCCGAATTCTTTGCGCCACCGCCCTTCTTAAAAAATAGGGCTCCTGTGTAGCGGTAAATCGGTACGTCATGGTCTTGTCGGCCCCCTGAAGGGGAACCGTCACCTCAATCACGTTCGGTCCAGCCCACCGAACGCGATCCTGAACCGTAACACCGTTATCCGTAAGCTCTTGCCGATGTTGCTCAGAAAATTCATAACGTCTTTTCAAGTCCTCAAAAACCTCGTTGTGTTTTCCCGCCTCATATTCAAATTCTACTACCGGTGCCCCATCAACAACACCAATGCCCTTTCTGGTCACACCCATATTGATCTGCGCGATCTCAATGTTTCGCCCATCCATGCTGTTGAGTGTGGTGACAATGGCACCCAGCCTGGGATCAATGCTCTGGGCTGTTTGCTCTGCGCTCTCCTCAAAGAGCTCCGAAACGTACTCTCGCCAGAAATTAGCCACAGCGCCTTCACCCGGAATAATGCCATTGAGAGTGCGCTGTATGGAGCCGCCCGCTGACAACAGGGCTCTGCCCGTGCCAGCCAATGCCGGGCGTGATGACAAGGCCATGCTTTTCGCACCCAGACCAACAAGTTTGCCCGCCCCCATGAACGCAAAACACATCAGCGCCTGCTGTCCCCAGTTGGAGACGTACCCCTGCCACAACTCATCATTGGTGATGTCACCCTTCGTCGCTTGTTGCCACAATGATTGATAACGCGCGTCATACGTGCTCACCACCCTCAGCCCCACTTCCTGTCCAAACACACTCCCCGCCCCCATGATCACCGCTGACAAAGCCATCCCTCCAACACCAGCAAATATCCCTGCCCCAAAAACGGCACCCACACCTGATAATACAAGCACGGCACCCGCGATACTCAGCGCAAAAACCACCCCATCGGTTTTCAACCATTGAAGCAACTGTTCTTCGGTGAAATTGGCTGTCATTTCGAGAAGACGCTGACACCGCTCAATCAACTCATCGCTGTCGATGAACATCTTTTCGACCTGTGTGAGGAGTTCGATTTTTTTCTGAATCGATTGTTCAAAGTCATCCGTCTGAGCACCCAGATTCAGGCCCTGTAATCTTTGCAGGGTCTCCCTTGAGCCCTCAAAGACCTGTCGCAGGGTCTCTCCATTTTCGTCAAAATAACTCAAAATGTATTCCGCCTGCGCCTGCAGTGCCCCCAGATAATCCTCGTCTTTTGTGAAGCCCAATGTCCCTGCCATGATCTGCGCATCCAAACCTTCCAGCCTTTCCATCAAGTCGGCACTCAGGCTCAGCATCTGCTGGATACTTGGATCATTATGGAAGGCCAGCTCCAGACTTTCCTGATTTTGGACCTGCCGGCCCAGCATCGCAAGGTATTCATCCTGTGAAATCGTTTGTGGAAACAAGGAAAGCCCTCGCCCCGCCAGCGTCATGACATCTGACGTTTGGGCAAAACCCTCCGCCAACACTTCCCCGTCAACGACCTCCAGCACGGAAGAATCGGCCACAACAGCCGAATACGGAGCCAGGTAAAAGGCCCCGTCGGTCTGGCGTTTTACAAAATACCAATCCGCCGTGCTGGTCCCGTCACCACCGATGAGCACAGGCACCATACCCTGTGTCTGCTCCAAGACCTCTGCCGGCAAGCGCGCCTGATCCAGTCCTTCGTAATACGATGTCACGTCAAAATAATTTCCCGCACCGTATTGCTCCTCTATTTTGATAAAGGTGTCCAACACGTCCACAATGCCAGAACAATAATTATAGGCGCTCACAGCCTCGGCGATAGCCGCTCCGGGATCGGTAAATAAATGATAGCGTACACGCAACTGATCCAACTCGTGCGACACCTGCCTGAGTTCCGGAATTTCCGTGCTGGCTGTCGACTTTGACAACAATGTTTTCTGCTTTTTTTCCAGTCGGGCCATTTCTGTACTGAGCCCTCTCAGGTAGGATTCTCTTGCCCGCGACACATCCCCTGCGAACTGCGCAATCCCCGCCCGCTCATAACCCAACTCCTTCGCTGTGAAATCTGTCTCGCCCACCAATCCTTCTGGACGCAGACTACAAGCGGCAAGTTGCTCCTGAAAAGTTTTTTCCAGTGCCGCGGCCTGTTCGGTCTCTCCCGACTTGCTCAGGATGAAAATCTGGTTTTTCAAGATTTTGTATTGGTAATAAAAGATGATTCTTTGCGTCTTGCCGATGGTCTCCTCGGTCTGCGAGATTTCAGTTCCGATCTCTGTCATTTCGTGCCGTGCGGTGAGC
>CAZGMS010000103.1:0-6116 GCA_964526915.1 uncultured Nitrospirales bacterium | reverse complement strand
ACCCACCGACGGGATTGTGTCGCGCAACTTTAATCGCCATGTGTCCCTGTTTATTTCCAAGAGACTGGTCAACACGCCGCTCACCGCCAACCAGATCACGTTCATTGTGTTGTTGTTGGGGCTGTTATCAGGTTTTTTGGCTTCTCTGGGAACCTACACCACATACTTGTTGGCGGCGATCCTGTTCAAGCTCACCTCCATTCTGGATGGGGTTGATGGCGAAATTTCAAAGGTCAAGCTCACCAGTTCAAAATTTGGTCAGTGGCTAGACACCCTTTGTGACAACACCACTTACATTGTGTTCCTGTTGGGAACCATCGTGGGCCTGTTTCGACAGCACTACCCTTACAGCGTTGTGCTCAGCCTCTTTGCGGGGGTCGGTCTTTTGATCGCGCTCAGCATTGTGTTTTGGCATGTCCTCAAACACAGCAATTCGGGTAGTCTCTTGGCCCTGCAAAAGGATTTCCAGACCAGAACAGACCTGACCTTGTTGTCACGGATTTTTTTCAAACTGCATTTTGCCATCAAGCGTGATTTTTTCTCGGTCGCTTTTTTGGTTTTTGCGCTATTCGGAAAGCCGCAATGGGTCATGCTTTCCACAGCCATTGCCATGAATCTGACGTGGATCATTATTTTGCAACAACAAATGACAACGCTTTCTTTGGCAAAGAAGAAAACATGAGCAGGGAAACACAGCATGGACAAACAGCCTCATGACAAATTCGCCTCACCCCACAAGAGATTCGACAGGGCCTTTTTTGAGTCCTCCGATGATTTTACCATCATAGGCAACGGCGAAATTGGCGGAAAAGCACACGGGCTCTTGTTGGCAAAAGACGTTCTGATCAAGACCTTTCCCTCGGGTTCATTTGAAGGGATCACGATAGGCATCCCCAAGCTCACCGTAATCACCACTGAGTATTTTGACGACTTCATGAACAGAAATCATTTGCATGATGTGACTTTATCCACCCTGTCAGATGAAGAAATCGCCTTGCGTTTTCAACAAACAGATCTCTCCCCCAATCTCGTGGGTGATCTGTGGACACTGATCGCAAAAGCTCACACGCCGCTGGCCGTTCGTTCTTCAAGCTTGCTGGAAGATGCAAAATTTGAACCTTTTGCTGGTGTTTATGCCACCAAGATGATCCCCAACAATCAGCCCGACACGCAAAAAAAATTCCAGGTCCTTATTGAAGCCATCAAATTTGTTTATGCCTCCGTTTTTTTTTCGCAGGCCAAACAATACATCTCGGCCACACACAACCGGATAGAAGACGAAAAAATGGCCATCATCATCCAGGCCGTTGTGGGCGAACAATACAGTGATCGCTATTATCCTGTGATTTCAGGAGTGGGCCGCTCTTACAACTACTACGCGTTTGGCCGGCAAAGGCCCGAAGATGGCGTGGTGAATCTGGCCCTGGGGCTGGGCAAAACCATTGTCGATGGCAGTCTGTGCTGGACATACTGCCCAGAAATGCCGCGCGTCCCGCCTCCCACAAACAGTGTGGCAGACCTCATGCGACAAACGCAAAATGATTTTTGGGCCATCAACATGCGGCCCTCAACACACTATGACCCCACCAAAGAAACCGAACACATGTGTCTCTTTGGACTCAAAGACGCTGAATACGACAACACACTGACACAAGTCGCGTCCACGTACAGGCCAGAATCAGATTCCCTGATGGTGGGCACTTATCAGGCAGGACCACGCGTCATCACATTCGCTCCCATTCTCGACGCTGAAACCCTGCCGTTAAACAGGCTTGTCAAAAACACGCTGGCCGCCTGTGAAAAATCTCTGCAAAATGCCGTGGAAATTGAATTTGCACTCTCCCATGATAGAGAAAACAACCGATATCAATTCGGTTTTTTGCAGGTACGCCCCATGGTGGTCTGTCATACGACTGTGGACTTGACAGCAGAAATCAGCCAACCCGAACGTTGTGTGGTACGCTCAAACAAAGTCTTGGGCAACGGCCTCGTTGAGGGACTAACCCACATTGTTTATGTCAAGCCGCTGGCCTTTGACCCCGCCCAAACCCGTCTGATCGCCTCAGAGATCGCCGCCATCAACCAAACACTGCAACAACAACAGCAACCGTACGTGCTGATTGGTTTTGGTCGATGGGGCAGTTCGGATCCTTGGTTGGGCATTCCAGTTCGCTGGTCTGATATTTGTCAGGCAAAAGTTATTGTTGAAGCAACACTGTCCAACATGAATGTCGACCTCAGCCAGGGCTCACATTTTTTTCACAACATCAACGGGTTTCAGGTCAGCTACTTTACAGTTTCACACAATGATCCGGGCATCGACTGGAACTGGCTGGACCACTGCCAGGTTGTCTCTGAAACAAAATATGTCAGGCACATTTGCGTCTCTGCACCGTTGACAGTCAAGGTCGATGGCAGATCACAACAGGGAGTGATTCACAAATGACACAGCAGCCACAAAGCAGTCACGATGATCTGCTTGCGTCACTACACGAAAGAGCCAAAGAGTTGAATTGTTTGTATCTGGTTGAGGAGATTATTTCCGACAAGAACAATTCACAGGATGAAATATTTGCCAAAATCGTTGAGGCCATCCCTTTGGGTTTCAGCTATCCGGAAGCTTGTCAAACCAAGATAATCTGTCAACACCAGGAATATAAAACTCAGCAGTATGAGACCCCCTGTGCCACGCTCACCTCTGAAATCATTGTCGCTGATCAATCCATAGGTTTTTTGGAAGTATCCTATCATACCGACAAACCCTCGCGCGATGAGGGGCCTTTTCTCAAAGAAGAAAAAAAGCTCATTAACACCATCACAGAAAGGCTCAGCCAGTCCATCCTGCACAAACAGATGGAGAGCTTGTTCAAAAAGCGTCCCCTGACCGATTCCAACTTCTCCTTGCATCATGACTGGAGGTCCATCGTTGAACTCCTGGCCATCACAGACCAACAGTTTTATTTTAACATCTCTCGTCGCCTCCTGAATCATCTGGCCTCCAAGGGCCGCGAGGAGGCCAGGCTCCTGATTAATGAAATTGGCGGCTCTTTGCCTGTTTCTCCCGACACACTTTACACTGCAGAAATTGACACCAACCGCCCCTTGAAAAAACGTATTTATAAAATTGATCCTCTCATGGCCGAAAAAATTTTTGCTCTCGCTGAATCCATTTTGGGAGACGAGCAGATTTTTTCGCTCGTGCAAAAATGGGTCAAGGAAAACAAACTGAGTTTTCTGGTCAAGGTGTTGGACGACAACCGGTCATCGCTGGGCGACATCATTGACGCGATCGTCAGATTCAAGAACTCCCAACTCAGCGAGCAGGAACTCCCTTTTTCCACCATGAACGCCATCAATGTTTCGCTCATCAGGCGCTTTTTCAGTCGTCGTCTGGATTTTATCAATATTGCCAAAACACACATCACGATTGATGATTTTTATGATTTGACCAAACGCCTCATTTTCACGCCGGCAAGCGATGGCAAAGTGGGCGGGAAAGGCGCAGGACTGTTCATTGCGATGAACATCATCAAGGAGGAACAAAAGAATTTCCCGGAGCTGGCCGGCATCAAGGCCCCTAAAACCTGGTACATTGCTTCAGATGGCGTGATCGATTTCATCAACCACAATCACCTGCAAGAACTCAGGGAATACAAATACAAGGAACTGAGCCAGATTCGTGCCGACTATGAAAACATTGTTCAACTGTTCAAGAACAGCTCCTTTTCAGCAGAGATGATCAAGGGGCTCTCTTTGGCTTTGGACGATTTTGGCACCAACCCACTGGTGATACGTTCTTCAAGTCTTTTGGAAGACAGTTTTGATGCGGCCTTTTCCGGTAAATACAAAAGCCTCTTCATTGCTAATCAGGGCACCAAGGATGAGCGGCTGGAAGCCCTCATTGATGCCATTGCCGAGGTCTACGCCTCGATGTTCCATCACGATCCCATTGAGTATCGCGCCGAACGCGGCCTTTTGGATTATCAGGAAGAAATGGGCATCCTCATTCAGGAAGTGGTGGGCACAAAAGTGGGTCATTATCTTTTGCCCAGCTTTGGTGGTGTGGCCTTTAGCCGCAACGAGTTTCGCTGGTCACCACGCATCAAACGCGAAGATAATCTGGTGCGCATTGTGCCGGGCCTGGGCACCCGGGCCGTAGACAGATTGGGCAACGATTACCCTGTGCTTCTTTGTCCGGGACAACCTCAGTTACGCGTCAACACAACCAACAAAGAAATCATATGTTATGCCCCCAAATATCTGGACGTCATCAACCTCAACACGAATTCGTTTGAAACGATGGCTTGTTCCGAACTCATCCAACAACATGGTCATGAATATCCCGGATTCGAAAAGATCTTTTCACTCGTGGACCAAGACGTATTGAAACAGCCCAGTGGCCTGGTTGATATTGAACACAATACTTTTGTGGTCACTTTTGATGGGCTGGTCAACAACACACCTTTTTTGAAAACCATCAAATCCCTGTTGAACATCCTGGAAAAACATTTTCAAAAACCCATCGATATCGAATTCGCCTCTGACGGCAAAAACTTTTATTTACTGCAATGTCGGTCACAAAGCTCCAACGAAAATTTGTTGCCTGAAAAAATCCCGACAGACGTCGACAAATCGCGTGTTTTATTTTCGGCGAACAAGTTTGTTTCGAACGGGACCGTGCCCCCCCTCACCCACATTGTTTACGTGGACCCCCTGGCCTATGACTCACTCAAAAAACTGGGGGACCTTAAGGATGTCGCACGCGTCGTGGGAATCCTGAATGACCGTTTGCCCAAAAGACAATTTATATTGATGGGGCCGGGGCGCTGGGGCTCTCGCGGAGACATCAAGATGGGGGTTGCGGTGAGTTACGCCGACATCAACAACACCGCCATGCTCATCGAGATGGCCTTCAAAAAAGGCAACTACCTGCCGGACCTTTCGTTTGGAACTCATTTTTTTCAGGATCTGGTGGAGGCCTCCATCCGCTATTTGCCTCTGTATCCGGATGATGACAGCACGATTTTCAACCGCGATTTTTTTGAAAAAGCCGAAAACACATTGGGAAGACACGTACCAAAATTCACCAAACTGGCCTCAGTCATCAAAGTGATCGATGTGGCCCTTTCGGCACCAAACATGATTTTGCGGATAGCTACCAATGCCGACGAATGCAAGGCCCTGGCGTACCTCACCGAGCCATCCCCCGTTAAATCCAACCCCTAAACCGGCAGGCTTCAACAACGCGATTGACTGATATCGCATAGGCCGCGTCTCTCATGAAGAGTTTGCGCTTTTCGGCCAGCTGTTTGACCGCCCGGTAGGCCGCGGTCATCTTGACATCGAGGCGACCCAACACTTCGTCCTTTTCCCAATAATAGTTCATGTTGTTTTGCACTTGTTCAAAATAACTGCAGGTCACACCGCCCGCATTGGCCAGAAAATCGGGAATCACAAAAATCTTGCGGCTCTCCAGAACTTTATCGGCTTCGGGTGTGGTGGGGCCATTGGCGCCTTCAACAACAATTTTGACGCTGGAACGTATTTTGTCCACGTTGTCCTGACGCAATTGGTTTTCGATGGCCGCCGGGATCAGGATGTCGACATCCTGTTCGAGCCAGGCGTCACCGGAAAGAAGCTGATACCCCAATTCTTTGGCCTTGTTTTTTTCAATGCCACCAAAACGATCCGTAACGCCACGGAGTTCGACCAGATTGATTCCGTCTTTTTTGAAAAAAGAATACGATTTGTTGTCCGCCTGATCCCAACAAGACACACACACCACCTTACCACCCAATAGGTGATACAAATCGATCGTGTACTGGGCCACATTGCCAAACCCCTGAATGCTGGCCGTGCTGTCCTGCACCCTAATGTTGTAATCTTTGAGCGCTTCGCGTAAAGTGTACACACAACCATAGCCAGTGGCCTCGGTGCGTCCCAAAGAACCGCCAATCCCCAAGGGTTTACCGGTAATGGTGCCGGGATATTTTCCGCCGGTGATGACTTCGTACTCATCCAACATCCACAACATGTGCTGTGCGTTGGTCATGACATCGGGAGCAGGAACATCGCGAACCGGGCCAATGTCTTTTGAGATTTGACGCACCCAGCCG
>CAZGMS010000102.1:0-5123 GCA_964526915.1 uncultured Nitrospirales bacterium | reverse complement strand
TTGTATCTGCCGCCAGAATATTCATTCTTGGAAAATGCTTTTTTAACAAATCCGTGTAGTAATCTGCTCCACAACCTAAATCGAGAAGTTGTCTCGTAGCACCCATGCCAGTTTGCTTCAAAAAAGGAACATCAAAAGGAAAAAAAATATCTGCTTGTTGTCTAAGCAAACTGTCCCATGAGCGCACAGCACCAAGAGACAAAGGATTCTCAAAATATTCAGTACCTGCTGACATCGCACCAACTCCAGCTATTGACGGGACGATTCCCATATTTTCTCCAGTACATTTCTCATTTTTTCAAAAAAAATGAAAACTTCTCATCTCATTTAGTTAAGCATTCTTCATGCCAGAATTTCAATATTTCTTTCGTCAATAATCATAGGATGTTGCGTGAAAATTACAAAATCATGAAAATAGCTGAGTGTTCTAAAATCTGAACACTTTTTCATTTTTTTTGATCAAACGGAAAATTGTACTGCGATCACAAGGTGTTATATGATATTTGGTCTGTTCTAAAATCTGAACAGTTGTACTAAATGTTGAACACCTGTTTTATCATACTGGTCAACAATATTTGCCAACAACCAATACTATCATTTCAATAATATCAGCTACGAAACTCCGTCATACACTTCCAGTCATACACTTCCGACAAACCGGAATCGGCCTGATGGGAAAATAAATCACAACCAAAACGCAACGCCTTCGAAAAGGTATCTGTGTGACAATCTATGATCGGATAACGCTGGCGCATGGACACATCCTTTCTAAAAAAAGGCTCCGCCTGCTTCCTCCTTTCAAGAATTAAATCCTAAAGTGGAAATCGCGCAGCGAGGTACAGGGCGTATCTGTGCACCTTGTTCTCTTCATCGACGTGTAACGGATTGGCACTCATGATCGTCCGAAACTTCGATTTGTATTTTTCCGCGAACACCTTCAAACTTTTTGCCTGCGTCACCCAACCAGACTTGACCTCAATCGGCAATATGTCTCCCGCAACCTCTCTGATAAATTCGACTTCTGACGTATTTTCCCTCCAGGCATACAACGCATTGACGCCAGAACAAAAGAATTCTTGTGCCACAAAATTTTCAGCAAAATACCCTTTGTATGTTCCATAATCATAGTCCAAAATCGTTTTTACAGGCAGGTCACTTAACGCCCCCAATATCCCCACATCAAAAAGATAAAGCTTAAAGATATTCTCTTTTACGAAAGCACTAAAAGGCAATTGTGCACAATACATCACCGGTATTTTGAAAATCAGTCCAGCACTTTCCAGCCAGTGAATTTTTCCTACCAAGCGTGAGTATTTTGAGATCCCCGGCAACACGTGTGAAAACGAATATCGGGAGGCAGACCCGTTTTGTTCTCTGGCAAGCTGTTGGGGAATATTTTTCAACACCTGTGCAATTTGCATGGCGTTCTCTTTACCGGCATGCTTGGCCATGTCCGCAAAATAGGAAGAAATAAGATCTTCCTGTTTTTGTCGAACCAAATTCAACGCGACAAATAAGTCCCTCTGGTTCTCATGATACATATTGACAACAGAAGGAAGCCCACCAACCACAAAATATATTTTTAACAATTCCCACAAACGATCATGCACGATCATTGGAGTTTGGATCAGTTTTTCTCTTTCACCTGTGAGATACTCAATGGCCTGATTTTCCCCAATACCCAACAAAAACTCCTCAAAAGACAGGGGGTACATTTTTAGAAAATCCACCTGACCCACAGGGAAAGACACATCGGCAAGATACACACCTATCAAGGAACCTGCAGAACAAATGGCAAGTTCAGGCATATCCTCGGCAAAATATTTGAGGCTCGTCAAAGCCTTGGGACAATGCTGAATTTCGTCAAAAATAACGAGATCGTTTTGAATATCTATGGAACATTGTATGGCAAAATTGAGTTCCTGAATAATTCTTTTCGGATTCAAATCAGCTAAAAAAACATCATGAATTTTGACATCTTTTTCAAAATTGAAATAATGATATTTTGGAAAATGATTTGCACCAAATTCTTTTAGGATGTAAGTTTTCCCCACCTGCCGTGCGCCCTTCATGATAAGGGGTTTGCGGTTTTTTTTCTGTTTCCACAGCATCAACTCATTGATAATATTTCTCTGCATACCAATATATTAGCATGTTTTGCCTAAAAGTGCTATGACTTTTAGGCATATATGTCTAGTATGGGCTGGCTGTCTTTGTAATCGCTAATTTTATTAGTGTTTTCTAAAGAATCTAGTTATCTCTCAGCCTACACACGCGTTGCCTATGCCATCGAAATCGGAATCGTCCTGTGACGGGTTGGAAACCGTCCGGCAGTTGTCATCACAATTCCATACCTCGAGCTCGTAATCATATCCAGAATACTGATCACAGTAATTATCGCCTACCGTCCCCGAACCATCGCCATCATCCGGCACGCCATCGCCATCGTCATCGGCGTCACACGCGTCACCCTCGCCATCGCCATCGGTGTTAAGCTGATCGGCATTGGCAACGGCTGGGCAGTTGTCTGACTCATCCAAAACACCATCACCATCACCATCATCGTCAGCTTCATCGTCCAGATCGCACGCATCGCCTGCGCCATCAGAATCAACATCTTCCTGCTCAGGGTTGGCAACGCTCACACAATTGTCTACAGCGTCCACCACACCATCATCATCCGCGTCATCGTCGGCAAGCGGCGCATTGGGATCGAGATCGTCGGGAATGCCATTACCATCGGAATCGGCCTCATCATCATCATCCACCCCATCGTTGTCATCGTCCTCATCGTCAAAATCGCAGACACCATCGCCATCCTGATCGTTCTGGCTGGCCGGCTGATTCTGCGGACTGGCCAAGGCCCCCGTAAAGGTGATGGTACCAAAATCAACGGGGGCATCACCGGCTGATACAACAAAGTAAGGTGTTAAAAGCGAGGTCGTGTTGTTATCGACCATGAGTGAAGCCACAACCACATCGTTGAGCAAAAATTCCAGACGATACACATAACCCGATTCGACCTCCAGTTCAAAAGAGCAATCATCGGCCAGAGTGGCCCTGAACACTACGCCCGTGAGATTGGTGAGCCGGACCATATCGGCGGGGCAAACTGTTTGCATGGCAAAACTCAAATGTTTTGCCTGACTGATGTTGATGTCGGGTGTGATTTCCTCGTCCGGCGTGACCGTGCCCAGCAACAGGCGGGGTTCGGTGATGGGGGGGTTACCAATCTCGGTGCCACCCAACAAATTCTCATTAGTGGAGCCCGCACAGAAAGTAAGGGCAAATAAGAAAACGAGGAGGGCTATGTTTCGAATCATTTTCATGAATCCATGATTATCTAACTGGATTGCCACACCCTGCCATAACATGGCAGGGCTCGCAATGACGTCTACCTTATCGGCCTTGCTCATCATTTGTTGCTAACTATTTGCTTGCGTCTTTGTGACACAGGTAGGAGCTGCAGGGCAAGCATTATCACATCGTCCGGCTCATGGTCTTCGGCGACCAGTTTGAGGATCTCCCCCCTGAACTCCTGAATCTTCTTTTTGATCTGCGCGAGCCTCCCTTTGGCAACCCCCAAGGTCAAAACACTCACGTCCCTCTCAAGTGGGTGTGTTCGGGGCAATTGGTGTTTGACCAGTTCGAGGACATTTTTGTGATAATTCATGGCGGTGAGCGAGATGGCCTCGGCCCCCGTCGTCACCACTGGTTCCGATTGCGCCCACTTGCCCTTGCCTACTTGTTTGATAAAACCCAGGCGCGCCAGAAGTTCGATCGATTTTCTGGCCAGATCGGCCGAAATGCAGGGACGAATATTTTTTGCCACCCAGTCCGGCGT
This sequence comes from uncultured Nitrospirales bacterium, assembly GCA_964526915.1. Lineage (GTDB taxonomy): Bacteria > UBA10199 > UBA10199 > UBA10199 > JADGCS01 > JAHJDR01. The sequence goes on along the minus strand of CAZGMS010000102.1, from coordinate 1,279 downwards.
GCCGTCAAACCCTTTGGCCACCACCATCTCCCGCACAATGGGGTGATACCAGGTGGAGCAGAATTCGTACTGGTCTTTCGCGAGCGGTTTGAGTTGCGCAAATTTCTGCGAGGTCACAATAGAATGGTAATGGACATTTTTTTCTTCGTGTGAGGTGCTCTGGTTAAACAATACCAGCCTTTCAAAAAAAGCACTCTCCTGTTTGTTGAGTTCCAGACATTTGATGACGGCCCGCGTACTGCTCTCGGTCAGATTACGCTCCCCTTCGATCACCCGTTTGAGAAAATTGGGAGAACCAAACCCTGCCTTTTGCGAAAACGATCTGAATGAGAATCCTGTGGTGTTTTGTTTGTGGTACTCGTACCAGTCCTTCAGGTATTTTCGGTAATCGAGATAGGTGAAAAGATTTATGCCAGTTTTTGAAATCATAATATTAGTGTGTACAGTGACTTGTCATTCCAGCGAAAGCTGGAATCCATGTTTCCCACAATCCTGGATCCCTGCCTTCGCAGGGATGACACAACCAACATCTGCCATCTACATCTACATCTACATCTGCCTCACCCGTATCCAAATCTCTTCCGTTCTGTCTATGATATTACAGTTATTTGATTTATTATCAATAGGTTCAGTATTTATTTGTATCCTAATGGATACGTGAAAATCACAGAGACAACCGATCCAGGAAGGTTTCGTAGTCCTCGTGGTAGCCGATGAACGCCACCACAATGCGACCTGTCTCGTGCGAATACACCATGCGCAGTTTGTGGGTTATCTTCAGAGACAAGTACTTGGTGGGAGCCTTGGAACGACGATGGTTCACTTTTTTGATCTGATGACGCAATAGACTCGGTGCGAATTTAAGTTTGGCCAAGGCCCCCAACAAGGCGTCATGATGAACTGTACCGCGAATCTTGTCCAGCCCACCCTCATCCAGGATTTCAATAGGAGTGTCCCTCGCCCTCAATAAGACTCGCAAGGAAGGTGTGTCCAACCACCGATACCGCTCCACATGAGAAGCAATCATGGTTGAGGGATCGACCTCAAGAGGTCGTGAAGCGTGTCGTGCGACCACCCCCACGATTTCTTCTTCACCAGTCTCATCATCTTCCAACGCCTCCTCTGGCCCATCATTCGCAGGCGCCATCATGGCCCTGAGTCTGGTGTATTCAGCGATTCGTTCCTCTCTGGTCATGCGTGGCGGTGGCGGCGTGGGCACCAGTGGTTCTTTTGGCATGACAACCAACGGTCGCCGTGTGGGAACAGGAGAGGCCACGAC